>JAGXGP010000158.1 GCA_024636775.1 Hydrogenophilales bacterium | reverse complement strand
TTCCAGCGCCGCTTTCGGATCATGGATTGAACACGGGCCCACGATAATGAACAGCCGATCGTCTGCCCCGCGCAGCACGTCGTGGATGGCGCTGCGCGCGTGCGCCACATGCTCATGCACGGTGTCATTGGCGCGCAGCTCGCGCATAATCTGCATCGGGGCAAGCAATTCACCGCTTTGCTCGATGCGGGTATCGTCGGTTCGGGTTGCTGTCATCTTCAGACTCCGTATGTTCGCTTGACCCACAGCGGCTTAAACAAAAAACCGCCAGCAGGCTGGCGGTTTCGTCAAGGCTCTGTGCTGTTCGTCTCAGCGCCTCCCGACCGCCATGGGCGTGGGATAAAAGTCGCTAAAAAAGAACCAAATGGCCGTATTCATTCGCATCAGTTTATCAAAACCCACGCGGCTGCGCCAACCCCATTAAAGAATAGCGGATTTATACCGTAAATGTCGCTGCGGATTCTTTCTTATCAATAGTTGAAGTCAAGGGTACTAAGAAAAATGATGGCTAACGGCTCGAACCCCCAGAATTCAGGTCAGGACTTGCGGCGCGACAAGCGCTTTCAGGTTTCACAGGCAGCCTTTATCTCACAGCCAGGACACCCCGACGTGGCGTGCGAAATTCGTGATTTCTGCCAAGGCGGTTTGTTTCTTCAATTTATCCACTCTGAAGCGGCTATAGCCTCACTGAGTCAACGCACGGATTCTGCAGTGGAGATCGTGTTCACTCCCGGCCCAAACCAGAAAACCCAGCCCTTTCGTATTGCCGCGAAAATAAAACGCATGAGTACTCCCGGCGTTGGTGTTGTGTTTGACCGTCAGCCCATAGACGCATTACGCGCGCTACAAAAGCTGCGCATGGCCGAACATCGAAAGCGCTTCACAGCGCTACCGGCTTCCGGAGCGCATCAGCTGAACGAAGCTTGCACCACGCTGCTATATGACACGCTGCTGCAAGCACACGATCATCTAACAGGCCTTTTGAATGACAACCTGAATGCTGCAGCAGCCCTGGCTACTGGCATTACCGAACATAACGGCCTGCTTGGCGCCACACATGAATTCACCAACCGCGCTGCGACTGTACAAACCCGCTTTGTGCAAGTCGTGCTGGATTCACTGAAAAATTCCCGATCCGAACAGGCCTCCGCCCTTGACGACCCCAAAAACGACGGCCTTGCGCTGATTGACGAGGCGCAGTTTGAGAACTGGCTTGCCGCTTCAGCCGAAGTACTCAAGCTGGAAGAGCTGTTTCGTGAGCAACTGGACGATATCGAACCCCGCATCGGGCAACTGTTCAATTTCAGTTGCGACCGCAGCAACAATCCATTTGGCCCCGCTGTCATCACCCATGCTTATCGCAGCGTTATAGAAGATATCGAGATTTCAAACCGCGCGCGTCAAGTGGCTTTCACAACGTTGCGCGAAGTACTGTCACTTGAACTTGCGCCGCTGTACGCCGAGCTACTCGTCTTACTGCCCGTGTCTCAGGCTGAAATCACCCAGCAGCAAAGCACCCACGCCGCTCCGGAACAGGACGCAGCATCTACAGCATCCGCATCCGCATCCGGAAATAATACGCAGGCTGAGACTGCCGCTGCTTCGGGATCCTCAATAACTTCCCCCACCTCAGCACCGCCGACAAAAGGAACCTTGAGTCGGTTAACGGGCTCGTTGATGGACTTCTTCCGTGGAGCCATGCCTCAATCGCAGGACTCAGTCCATTCTGGCTCAGCCCCTTCGCAGGCAACGGCTTCCCCTGGCATGCCTGCATCCTCATCTTCACAGCCCGGGAATACTGCTCAACGCCCCATCGGCACCACAACCCGGCCCATGATGACTCCGCCCGGCGTGGCACATTCGCCTGTGCTGCAGCGTCTGTCTGCTGCCGGCGCGCTTCCGACTAATGCCACCCCGGAAATACAGCGCTCGGTGGACATGTTTGGTGCCCTGTTCGACACCATGCAGGCCGAGAACTCGCTCATCGAAGGCACCCGGCCCATGTTCCAGCAGATGGAATCGAGCCTCCTCAAGCTGGCGATGGAAGATCCACAATTTCTGTCCTCCCCGGCACACCCGGCACACAAGGTATTGAACACGCTCGACCGCATCAGCATGGCCGCTGGGGACGACGGAAAGATCGCCGATGCGCGCCTGTTGCGTCTAATGAACCGCTGGACCGACCGCATCAATGCTGAAGCGGACAAAAATCCGGGCGTATTCGAAGAAGCACGCACCCAGCTGGAACGCGTGGTCAAACCCCTGTTGAACGAACGGACTGCCCGGGTTTTCCGCCTGCAGGAAATGTGCGAAGGCCGGCAGCGTGCAGAAGTCGCCAAACTGCGTATTCTGAATGACCTGCTGGCGCGGATGGATGAACGCAAGGTCCCCAATGCGGTGATCGAATTGCTTAACGGCGGTTGGCGCAATGTGTTGCTGATTGCTGAATTACGCCATGGTGTTGATAGCCAGGAAGCAACCGAAGCATGGGCGGTGTTACAGCAATTATGTGTATGGCTCGATCCTGAGCTGATCGAGTTCCCCGTCACCGCAGAAATTCAGGGCTTGCTGCAGCGCATTGACCAGGCATTGACACAAGTGTGCGCTGATAAATTTGCCCAGGATCGTATTGTCGACAACCTGGCAACCGCATTATTTGATGAAAACAAATCGCAACATCAGCACACCTCAGTTGCAGCACGGCTTAACGATGCCGCAGGCGAACCGCTTAGCGAATCCCAGGACACGCTGGTTGAACGTTTGCGCGTAGGTGACTGGCTACAGTTCAAATCGATGAACGCCCCGCTCAACTTGATCTGGATAGGCGACCAGCCACCCGTTTACGTATTCGCCAACTACCGCGGGATCAAAAAACTCGATCTCAAGCGTCCGGATTTCCTGCAAACGCTTGAAAACGGCGGCGCAGAATGGACGGAAGACATGGAACTCCCGCTGATGGATCGTTCCTACAGCGCGATGATCCAGAAGATGCAACGCGACTTGCTGTGGCAGTCCGCGCATGATCCGGCAACCGGCCTGGCCAACCGCAAAAGCTTTTTCCGTGCGATTCGTCGTAACTGGGTACGCAGCCGAACAAACGGCAGCGGCTACACCATCGGGGTCATCCAGCTCGATATCAGCAACCCGGCGGGAGAGACCATCGGCGCAGAAGTTCGCACACCCATTTTGCGCGATCTCGCCCAATTGCTTCCCGCACAACTGGCCACCCATGCACTGCTAGCGCGAGCGGGAGAATCCGGCCTCTCCTATTGGATCCAGGCTGCTGATAGCGAATCTGCAATTGCCCATGCCAATGCGCTGCAACAATTCATCACCCAGCACCCCCAGGAAATCGAAGGCACGCGCTATAAGGTCAAGGCCGCCATCGGTCTGATGTGGGCCAACGATTGCCTCAGTCCAGAAGCCTATTACGACAACGCCAACGCCGCGTGTACCCGCGCGCGCGAATCCCACTCCGCCGCCATGCTTTACGACAGTGAAGCCCAGGACAGTGGCGTGCTGGCATTGGCGCAATGGGCACATGTGTTGACCGCCATACTCGTCAACAACCAGCTCAGCCTCAATTGCCAACCCGTGGTGGACGCTGCTGATGCAACACGCACCCCGATTTATCACGAAATCCTGCTCCATCCCAGTTCAACCGATGAAAAGATCGCGACACGTGATTTGATCAACATCGCAGAGCGGTTGCAGCGCATCGCCGAAATTGATCGCTGGGTCGTGCGCAAGGTTTTTCAGTGGATTCGCGACCATAGCGACAAGGTTGCAACACTGGGCGGCTTCGCAATCAACTTGTCCGGTCAGTCGATCACGAACCCCCTGTTCCTGAAATTCATCCTCGGCGAACTTGCAAGCGGCGACATTCCCGGCGCAAAAATCATTTTCGAAATCAGTGAAATCGATGCCATCGACGGCCATGCGCAAACCCAGCTCTTCATGCGGCAGCTTCAACGCCACGGCTGTCGTTTCACGCTCGACGAGTTTGGCGCAGGCTCCAGTTCATTCACCCGCATGAAGAGCATGAAACTCGATTACCTGAAAATCGACCGCACGCTGGTGCGCGAAGTCACCAGCAGCATGATCGACGAAGCCTTGGTACGGTCGATTGTAGAAACCGGCAGCTTCCTGGGAATCAAGACGGTGGCAGGGTATATCGAAGACGATGAAACACTCATCAAGCTGCGCGAGATGGGGGTGGATTGCATGCAAGGGTATTTGATCGGGGAGCCGGTGGAACTGGAGAGTTTGGCCTGAAGCTACCGCTGCTCATTGCACGAGGCGCAGCGCAGAAACCCGTATTGGGCTGCAAAGCCCAACCCGTTTAGCGTTTGCATTTGGGCTTCATTCCATTCAACTGAATCTACTGGGTATAGGGTAGCCGGAGCACTACATGACGTAATCCGGTCGGCATGGGATGTGACGGGCATCACTGAAGATGGGTGGAAGACAGGCCCGATTGTAGCAAGGCCGCGAACGCCTCTGCCGCCATCGGGCGGCCGAAATGAAAGCCCTGGCCTTCGTCGCACTGCCTGTCCCGAAGAAATGCGGCCTGCTCTGGTGTTTCCACCCCCTCCGCGATGACACGGAGCCTGAGGCTTTTAGCCATACTGATCACGGCACTGACGATGGCGGCATCATCCGTATTGCCGATCATCTGATTCACGAACGACTGATCGATCTTCAGGGTATTGATCGGAAACTTCTTCAGATAACTCAGGCTGGAATAACCAGTGCCGAAGTCATCAACCGTGAGCTTGACGCCCAGGTCAGCGAGCGCATGCAGCACGGCATCGGTCGCCGCGGCATCGCGCATGAGGACGCTTTCGGTCAGTTCGATTTCCAGATAGCGCGGCTCCAGATGCACCTCCTCGAGGGTCGCGCGTATATTTTTGAAATAATCCTTGGTGTGGAACTCGGGCGCAGAGGCGTTGATAGCGACGACGATCGGCGGCAACCCCGCCTGCAACCAGGCTTGGGCCTGCTTGCAGGCCTCGCGCAACACCCAGCGTCCAATCGGCTGGGTCAAACCGCAATCCTCGGCGATGGGCACGAACTGCTCGGGTAAAATCAGCCCGCGTTGCGGATGCTGCCAGCGAATGAGCGCCTCGACGCCGACAATCGCGCCACTCTGAAGATTGATTTTCGGCTGGTAGTGCAACACGAATTCCTGCCGTTCCAGCGCGCGGCGCAGCCCGCCTTCGATGGATTGCCGCTCGATGGCCCGAACATTCATGCTCTGCTCGAAAAACTTGTAATTGTTGCGGCCGTTTGCCTTGGAATGGTACATCGCACTGTCCGCGCATTTGAGCAGGGTTTCCAAATCCTGACCATCATCGGGGTAGATGCTGATACCGATACTCGCGCCGATGTAAATCGTGTGTTCGTCAACGCAGTGTGGTAATTCCAGCGCCGCCAGCAGCTTTTGCGCAGAGAGCGCCGCGTCTTCTGCGTGCTCGATATAGGGCAGCAGCACCACAAATTCATCGCCTCCCTGACGGCTGATGGTGTCCGAGTGGCGCACGCACCCCACCAGGCGTTGCGCAACCGACTGCAGCAGCAGGTCGCCCACCGCGTGCCCCAGAGAGTCGTTGATGTGCTTGAATCGATCCAGATCCATGAACATCACCGCCAACTGCCGACCTTGGCGGTGGGCCAGTTCGATGGCCTGACCCAGCCGGTCCTGCAGCAGCGTTCGATTCGGCAAATCGGTGAGGGTGTCGTAATGGACCAGATGCTCCAGGTTATCTTTAGCGGTCTGGACCTGTTCGGTCAGTATGTGCGCTTCAATGCTGGCGATGACCAGGTGTGCGTTGGCCTGCTGCAACTTGACGACATGTTCGTCGGATATCGCCTGCGGTTCTGCCGCTCGAATCTCTTGCTCGCGCGAGGTGGCGGCCACTTCGCGTTCCTGGGCTTCGCCTTCCCGTACCTGCGCCGCGCCCTCGCGTAGATGGACCGCATCTTCGCGCAAGTCAGCAGCATCTTCACGCATGTCAGCGGCATCTTCTCGTGCAGCGGCCGATTTCTCGCGGCTCAGGATGGCCGTCTCATCGTCAACGACGGTACTTTCCCTGCGTTTGATCACTTTTTCAAGGGCCTCTTTCAACGTGTTTTCAAGTGGGCCCGGTTGACCCGGATCGCCGGTCGCAGACGCATTGTTACTGTCCTTACTGCCCATCCCATCCTCCAATTCAGGTCGTGCCAACTACCCGATGCGCGTTGACAGACCCGACAGAATTCGGACATGCCTGATGCAAGTGTATCCAGGAACTATAGGTACGTTGCTCACACCAGTCGGTACGGTGACACACACAGCTTGCAACTTAGTCGATGTGGCGCCGGCCCGGACTGCGGGTTCAGGTGACGGGTCGATCTTCATGATAGGGAACTGAAACAGCCACTGATCATCCGGGCGGGAATCGCGGGCCGTTAAAACTGTCTGCATAACCTTCCCAGGGTCGAAGCCCCATCACCGGAACGGGGTGATTTCCGCCGCCTTAGCCGCTTTCCGAAACATCCAGCGCCAGGTCCAGCGCTTCCATGAATTCGTTGACCTTGATCGGCTTGGTGATGTAGCGGAAAAACCCTGCTTCCAGGCCTTTCTGGATGTCGCTTTGCATGGCATTGGCGCTGATGGCCAGCACCGGGATATGCGCCGTGACGGGATCTTTGCGCAAAATTTCCAGCGCCTGAATGCCGCTGATGCCGGGCAGATTGATGTCCATCAGGATCACATCCGGGAGCTGGGCACGCGCAAGCGCAATGCCGAGAAGGCCATCGCGCGCGCTCAGCATGCGTATATGGGGGTGGCCCTCGATGATTTGCTCGACCAGCATCAGGTTGGCCGGATTGTCTTCCACATAGAGCAGGGTGCGCAGCGCCGTGTTTTCCCGCGCTTTCGACGCAGGGTCTGCGGGCAGGGCAGGTCCGGTGGCAAGTCGTGGTGCACCGTCCCGGATCAGGTCGATCCAGAATTCACTGCCCACACCAACGGTGCTTTCCACACCGATGCTACCGCCCATCAGCCCGACCAACTGCTTGGTGACCACCAGGCCGATGCCCGTCCCTTCCTCATTTCCCGCCTCTTGCCCGAGACGATTGAAGGGCTGAAACAGCTGCGCCAGCTTTTCCGCAGACAAACCCGCGCCGCTGTCCTTGATGCTGATGCGGATGCGCTCCGGGGTTGGCGCGGTGCACGCCACAACCACCGTGCCATGCTCGCGGTTGTATTTGATCGCATTGCTCAGCAGATTGATCAGAACCTGCTTGACCCGCGTTCGGTCGGCATAGGCAAACCAGGTACTGTCGACCGGGAGAAAGTCGAGCTGGATGCCGCGTTGCTGCGCCTGCGGTTCGATCATGGCCTGGCATTCGTGCATGACATCGAACAGCAACACCGGTTCTTCCGACAGCGACAGTTTGCCGGATTCGATCACCGCGAGATCGAGAACCTCGTTGATCAGGTCCAGCAGATACCATCCCGATTGAATAATCTGCTGGAGCCTTGCATTCTGGGTGTCTGTCAGCGTCGGCGACCCTGCCTCCAATAACTGGGCGAAGCCGAGAATGGCATTGAGCGGGGTACGCAGCTCATGGCTCATGCTGGATAGGAAATTCGACTTGGCGAGATTGGCTTTTTCCGCCCCAAATTTGGCATGTTCCAACTGAACTTTCGCTATTTCGACTTGTTCGGTCAGTTTTTGTGCCTCGATGGTCGCGACAACCAGGTGCTCATTCGCTTGCAGCAACGTCGCCATGTGATCGGCCGATGCTGCCTGTTTCGTTTCTGTTATGCCTATATCCTGCTCGCGCGAGGTAGCGGCGTCTTCACGCAGATGGACCGTGTCTTCACGCAGATGGACCGCATCTTCGCGCGAGCAGGATATAGGCATAACAGCGTCAAAACAGGCAGCTTCCTCGCGCACATGCGCGGCACGCTCCCGTTCGGTGGACAGATGCGTCTGGCTTTGCGCCGTCGCGTCATCGAGCATGGCCGCACGTTCGCTGCGCCGCCTGTCGAGACCGCGAACAACCCTCAACCGGTCCGGGTGCGGGCCAGTCACGGCCGATAGACCAGAATCATCGGTATCAACCGCACAGCCGTAGTCATTCGGGGGCCCGGACACATGCTTGTCGTCTCTGTTCATTAACCGTCCCCATCCTGGGTCATTCTGCTTACGCGCTGGCCATACATAGGTCGGCCCGACATGATGCCCGCATACTCGGACAAGGTCTCGCCAATCACGAGGCCTTCGTCGGTAATGTCGAACAGGCGAATGTCCTTGCTGTGCTCACTGCCACGCACTTTGACCACGGAAAGGACGCGTTTGAACTGGCCCCCGATCTCGATATAGCGCTGCACCAGAATGGCGTCGGCAAGAAAAGCACTGCCAAACGGACTAAAGCGCAAATCGGTATAACGGTCTTCCAGTTCCGAGGTCATCAGTATGGTCACGCCCATGTTCGTCAGCTCGGCAATCATCCGGTACAGCGCGCCGCGAAAATCTTCCTGAAACTCGGGCGCCAGCGCCAGCTCGAACCCCGACAAGGAGTCGATGACGACGCGCTTGGCCTGCATGCGCGTAATCATTTCGATCAAATCATGCAAGGTTTCATCGATCGACAAATCCAGCGAACGCGTGTCGATCACCCCCACGTGTCCGGTCTCGACCAGCGCTTGCAGCTTGTTGTTCAGCAGTTGGCTCGGGCTTTTCTCAAACGCCGCAATCACGCCAGGTTCGCCTCTGCGCACCCCTTCGGCAAGAAACTCCGTCGCCAATATGGTTTTCCCGGAGCCGGAGGGCCCGACCACGAGCAGCGAATAGCCCACCGGCAAGCCGCCGCCCAGCATGTCATCCAGCCCAGGCACCCCCATGAGCGTACGCTTGTCTCCCGTGGAAATCTTGATTGCCGCCTCAACCGCTGCGCCCGGCTGGACAATCGCGCGCGGGAAAACCTGAATGCCTGCGTCGCTGATACGAAAGGTATGCAAACCGGGCGCCTGGGCCTGCCCCCGCATTTTGACCACCTGCATTTTGCGCACCATGGAATTGCGGTGCAAATTTTGCGACATCCACAGGATGCCATCCGCCACGGTAAAAACCGGGCTGGCCTCGGCTTCCGGCAGCAAGTATTCGCCGATCAAAAATGTGGTGGCCTGCCAGCTGGTCATTTGCATGCCCAGTTGCTGCACGAAGCGCTGCAGCCCGGACGCGCCATCTTCCATCGACTTCGCCGACTGCGCGACGGATCGAAACGAATCCACAAACACCAGGCTGGGCGAATAGGCTTTCACTTCTTCGGCAATACGCGATAAAACACGGTCAAAATTTCCGTCCAGCAGGTCCGCGGACAGGTTGACGAAGCGGATCGAGTCATTAAGCTTGTCGATGTCGAAAAACGGGAATTGCTGCTGATAACGCAGCATCTTCAACGCGGGCTCGCCGAGCACGGTGAAGAACAGCGCCCGATTGTCCGGCTTGGCCAGCGAGAACATGATCTGGTGCGCAAGCGTGGTTTTTCCGCTTCCCGGCGTGCCCGCAATCAGGTTGAATGAGAATTCCGGCAGGCCGCCGCCCAACAGATTGTCCAGACCGGGCACGCCCGTTGCCAAACGACGTATGCGGACCTTGTTACTCATTTTCAAACTCCTTGCCGGCCTTGTCCGAAGCGTCAACGCTCCAGGCCAAACGTAAAATACTGGTCGTTAACTGCTCGCCAATCAATGCGGCCAGGATGTCGGTGAACGTGATCAGAAGCAGACGGTTTGCTGCGTAGACTTCGGCAGGCGTTTGTCCTTCAAAGCTTGTTTTTAATTGCACAAACCGGTGGTCGGCCTGGGGTGACAGTGCGTTGGCCGTGAGCCAGGGATAGGTCGACTGGGTGAGGTAGACACTTCGCGCGTAAAGTGAATTGAAGCCCCCTTCACCGACGAGGGAAATGATCTGGGTCGCCATCTGCTCCCATAAGCCAATCGCAGCATCCGCGTCCTTTTCAGGGTGCGGAGCCATAAGATTTTCAATTACCAGGTGCCGCAGCACATCACTGGCTTGCATAAGCAAAAACTCGATGGTCGTTCGATATCAACGACGTGGGTGGAATACAAGTGCTAGCTCAATCTGCTCTCAGGAGAGAACAGCATAGGGAGTTTCCCCAGCCAAGTACAGTATCCATATTGCCCTCGGCCATGCGATTCCGTTGATTATCGTGTCGCACGGCGCCGCAATCGTACCAATATGCATCATGGCCAATCATCGCCCTTCAGCCCTTACGCCGTCCCGCCCACTGTTAAACCATCAATCCGCAAAGTCGGCTGGCCTACGCCGACCGGCACGCTCTGGCCTTCCTTGCCGCATGTCCCCACACCCGAATCCATTTCCATATCGTTACCGATCATGGAGACGCGCGTCAGCACTTCGGGACCATTGCCGATGAGGGTGGCGCCTTTGACGGGGTAGGTGATCTTGCCGTCTTCGATCATGTAGGCCTCGGCGGCGGAGAAGACGAATTTTCCGCTGGTGATGTCGACCTGTCCGCCACCGAAGTTGACGGCGTAGAGACCATTTTTCACCGAGGCGATAATTTCCTGGGGATCTTTATCGCCACCGAGCATGAGGGTGTTGGTCATGCGCGGCATGGTGAGATGCGCATACGATTCGCGCCGGGCGTTGCCGGTGATGGGCATGCCCATCAGTCGCGCGTTCATCATGTCCTGCATGTAGCCGGTGAGAATGCCGTCTTCGATCAGCGTGGTGCACTGGGTGGGGTTGCCTTCGTCGTCGATGTTGAGCGAGCCGCGGCGCAGGGGAATGGTGCCGTCGTCGACGACGGTCACGCCGGGAGCGGCGACGCGTTCGCCGATGCGGCCGGCAAACGCCGAGCTGCCCTTGCGGTTGAAGTCGCCTTCCAGGCCATGCCCAATCGCTTCATGCAACAAGATGCCAGGCCAGCCCGCGCCGAGGACGACGGTCATGGTGCCCGCTGGCGCCGGGCGGGCGTCGAGATTGACGCTGGCCTGATGCACCGCTTGCTTGGCATATTGGTCGAGAATGTCATCGGTGAAATAGCTGTAGTCGAAGCGGCCACCGCCGCCGCCACTGCCCTGCTCGCGGCGCCCATCCTGCTCGGAAATCACCTGCAGCGACAAACGCACCAGCGGGCGCACATCAGCGGCCATATGGCCGTCGGAGCGGGCGACGTAAATCACTTCGTATTCAGAGGCGAGGCTGGCCATGACCTGAATCACGCGCGGGTCCATGGCGCGGGCTTTTTTCTCGAGTCGCTCCAGCAATGTGACCTTGGCTGCATCGTCCAGGCTCACCAGCGGATCGACTGCATGATAAAGCTGGCGGCCATCGGCACGTCGCGCAACGGCAGTTTGGCGTTCCTGACCAGCGCGCGCAATGGCGCGCGTGGCGTCGGCGGCAGCGCCGAGTGCATCGAGACTGATATCGTCGGAATAGGCAAATGCGGTTTTTTCGCCTGAAATCGCCCGCACGCCCACGCCCTGGTCGATATTGAAGCTGCCAGATTTGACCTGGCCTTCTTCCAGGCTCCAGCCTTCGGAACGCGAATACTGGAAATACAGATCGGCATAATCGACGTCATGCGTCAGCAAACGTCCAAAAACCGGAGCGAGCATGTCGGCGTCCAGTCCGTTTGGCGTCAGCAGCGTGGCTTCGGCAGAGCGAAACAGCTGCTCGGCGGTTTGAATGGGAACGAAAGCATCGGTGGGGTTCATGGCAGTGTCCTGAAAAATGGGGTGCAGATTTACTTGGCGGTCGTCTCGCGCTTGGCTATGGCGCGGCGTTCAACCACTTCGACTTCGATCTGTTTGCACGTGATGAAACGGTGCTTGAGCACGGGTAGGCTCTTGCGCAAGCTGGCCTGGTAAGCCGGGTTGATATTGGCAATAGCCACGCCGGAGCCTCGCGACAAGCGGTCGAGGACAACGCCCCAGGGGTCGACAATCATGCTGTCGCCATGGGTTTCTCGCCCTGACAAATGATAACCCCCTTGCGCAGGCGCAATCACGTAGGCCAGATTTTCAATTGCACGCGCGCGGATCAGCGTCTCGAAATGCGCCCGCCCGGTGGTGGCGGTAAAGGCCGACGGCACCACGATGATGTCGACATCGGGCATGGCGCGATACAACTCGGGAAAGCGTAAATCATAACAAATGGACAAGCCGATACGGCCAAACGGGCTGTTGACGACGACAGCCTTGTTTCCCGGCTCGATCAGCCTGGACTCCTGATATTGCTCGTTGCCGAGATCCAGACCAAACAAATGAATCTTGTCGTAGCGCGCAACCAGCTTGCCACGCTCGTCATACACCAGACAACTGTTACGCACTTTATTTGCAGCACCTGCCTCCAGCGGAATCGACCCGCCTATCAGCCATATCTGGTGCTTTTTCGCCATCCGTGACAGGAAGTTTTGTATCGGTCCCTGACCTTCTGCCTCGCGCACTTTCACCACGTCGGCATCTTTCATCCCCATGATGCAGAAGAACTCGGGGAGCGCAATCAGCTGCGCGCCCGCGTCAACCGCGAGGTCGATCAATTGCTCCGCTTCGGCCAGATTCGCCGACACATTGGGGCCGGACGCCATCTGGATCGCCGCCACCCGGACGGTGCCCGCCTGCGCTGCCGGTTTCTTAACCTGTGCGGTTTTAGGACGCGCCACCGTGGATTTGGTCATTTTCTTCGTCGTCATGTCGTTGTTCCACAATCAGGGTTCTGTCGCCTGAGATTCAGTGTTGCCCTTGGTTTTTGACAGTTTTTTCACATCGGGAGCCAGCCACGGTCCGATCACCATGTATTCCTGGCTGATGGCTTCCTCAAACGGATCACGCAGCAACTTCTGCGCTGCCAGCACGCCTACGCCGGCAAGGGGCCCGCCGATCAAGGCCCCCGCTACCGCGATGCCTTCGGACAATTTCGGGATCACCTTCACCCGCAGCTGAACGGATTCCTGGTTGATATCGGCCAAGCCCGACATATTGACCTTGGCTGACGGCCCGCGCATCTTGAAGTCATCGCTATACACTACACCCCGCGCGATGCGCAAAGTGGCACCGATTTCATCAAAGGCATAGCCTTCGTTGAAGATATCACGGAAATCGAAATTAAGCCGACGCGGCAACGACTGCAGGCTCAACACCCCCAGCAGTTTGCCCATACCCGGCTCAAGCTTGAGGAATTGGCCATCCCGTGCCTTGAAGTCGAGTTGACCGGCCAGGGTCGCGAACGAAAAATCGGCAGGCGAACCCGTCCATGTCGCATTACCTTGAACATCAACGCTGCCACGCTTGAGGGTGCCAGGATAACCAAACCGGGCCAGAAACTTGCCCGCATCCAACACACTCAATGCCATATCCGAACGGGTTTCACTCACCCCGCCATCCCGCCACAGGCCACTCATCTGAAACACACTATCGGGATGCGTCATTCGCAGGCTGTCGATGACCAGGCCTTGTGGCGAACCATGCGCCACGGCTTCCAGCCGGCCCATCAATCGCGACTGCAGGCGAAAGTCTTCTACCGTCAGATCGAAAACCGGGAATTCAGCACCCTTCAGGTTGATGGCACTTGCCACGCCCGCGTTGGGGATGGCATCCGGGATGGTCAGCAGCTTGAAATGCGCAGACGCGCGTGCCGGTTGCGCCCTAGAGGACTCCGATCCACTACGGGCTGGAGCCCCTGTGGAATCGTATACCCCGGCAGGACGATAGGTCAGCACACCATTGAGATTGGTGCCATTAACCTGGGTGCGAAACAGGCCATTTCGGACACGGCCCTGAAGACGCACATCCGGATAACGCCGCCCCATCAAATCAAAGTCATTAAAGCTCAGGTCGATTGAACTTAGCGACAAGGGGGCTTCACCTGTGCTATCGGGCAGCAGTGCCAACCAACCCGAAAAATCCAGCCCTTCTCCGTTGCCCGCCAAGCGCAAACCCGGCTCATTCGGAATTGCGGCAGCGCCGCCAAAGCGAACTTCGCCACGGGCAAAACGTCCGTCCTGGGCGCTGCGCCACGCAGCGCCCAGAACGCTTCCAAACTGGATTCCATATTGTTGGCCATCAACCTGCGGTTGACTGGTAACGGTCAGCGCCAGGGGGCGTTCAGCGGACTTGGCCAATGGTGCAGGCAACGTGGAAGTCAGCCCGACCAGGTCTGACTCGGCTCGTATCCGTGCGCCACCCGGATCCAGATCAACTTGTCCACGCCAGGCTACCTGTCCCGACAGGCGCTTGTTCAAGGTGGCACCCAGCCAGGGGGCCATGCCAGCGGCAGTCGCCCGGCCTTGTGCCAGCACTTTCACCTGGTTATTGCTCGTTAAGGTATCGATGCTAAGTGGCCCACCCAGAAACTGGGCAGTCATGTTTTTTGCAGTCAAGCTGTTGCCGGTAAAGTCGATATCACCGCGAAGCTGGTCCACTCGAGGCAGACCGGCTGAGAAAAGGCTATCGTTCAAAAACGAAAGTCGTCCAGTCAACGTGGTGTCATGACTATGACGCAGGGGTACTTGCACCTTCAACGCCAGCCGCGCCTGCCCACTGCCCGTCAACTTGTCCGTAAAGCCCCGCAGAATTGCCCCGACCGGACTGGAATTCGAAAACCGGATGAAGTCAGTCAGCGAGCCGTTGGCCATTCCGTCAATATGCAACTGTTCTTCATGATGGATTAAATCCGGGATGGTGGCTTTAACCGGAGACAAGGTGGTGCCATAGATGTGTGCCTGACTGGATGTCACTTCCATCGTTTTACCCTGGAACAACACGCGCGCATGAATACCGTCGATGCGTGGCCATCCCTGAACATAATTCAGTACGACATCCTTGACCTGCGCCTCGAGACGAAACACCCCTTTGCCCGCTTCAAAGGGGAATTTCTTCAGATCACCCTGCAAGGTCAGTCGCACATCGTCGGAATAGCCGGCCGTGATTCCGTCCTTGAGCCAATTGACCGTTCGATCACCAATCTTCTTGGGGAGGTAACGATAAACGGCCTTACCTTCAGCGTGGGTCAAATGAACGTCCAGATCAACCATTCCGGGCTGGTCGCCAATCAACGCATACCGTCCTTTGGCCGTGCCCGTTGCGTCAGAATTGGCAAAGACAGCTGAATCCAGCGTTAGCGTCCGGCCACGCGCCGATTTTTTCCAGCGTCCCTGTGCCTGCAATGTGTCGAGCCCCAGGATTGGATCACGGAACAGATTGGGCAAATTAACGGCTATCTGCCTGGAATCTATTGAGAACGTTCCAGCTTGCGCATCGCCCTCGATTTGGCCTGACAGGTTTTCGATCCCCGGTTGATCATTTCTGGCCGCGACACCCAACCCGGTAAATCGAGTGACAACACTGAAATTGTCCAACCCCGGTTCTGTTCCATTCCAGCGAAATTGAAGCGTATTCAGTTTTCCTCGCGCTTGCAGGGCCTGCAAACGCGTGCGCAACGCTGCATCCATCGGCAAACTTGGCAACACGGATTCCCAGTCGCTCAATTCAAACGCCTTGGCCGTAATTTCGTGCGACTTGTTGTTCCAGGCCACCCCCACACTAAATGGCGCACTCAATGCAGACCCCGGGCGCGCAATACGCAGGTTTTCAAAAGCCACACGATGGCCATCTGCACTCTGCTCCCAGGTCACCTGCCCCAGCAGTTGCGCCAGTCGCAACGCCGGAAGGTTCTCCGCGAGCACCGCTTCAACCCCCCGCAGATTGAACCCCGCGTTTACTTGTGTCAGCGCACCCCGTTCAAAATCCAAAGTGACATGCAGTGCGCCTGTAGCCTGCCTGGGCTGATAAGGCACATCCAGCCAGGGCGCCAGATTGAGGAACGACACCCCTGCGACACGAGTCTCGATGCGCCCGCTCCAGGTTTTAACGTCGTCCGGCTTGCGGGCTGTCCACTTCGCATTAACCACCAGTGGCCGCGCCAAACTGGCAGGCGGCGTGGCTGATAAATGCAGTTGATGGCTGCGGAGTGTGTTGGTCAAGTTGAAATCGGCCACGTTGAGTGTCACTGGCGGGGCTTGACGCACTTCATCCAGCCAGGTCAGTGTGGCCTTGCTCACATGCACCCGACCCTGACGCAACAGCCAATTGACAAATCCGCTGTCGGGCGCAGCCGGGTTGATCGGAATCCCCCCCACATAAAAATGTCCGTCTTGCGCGCGCCGCACCCCCAGCGTCAATCCCTGCAATTCGATATGGCTGAATCGCGGCTCCAGAAAAAGCAGAGAACGCCAGGAAAAGGTTGCGTTGAGTTCAGGCAAGTACAACGCTGAACGATCCTGCTGATCGTACAGGCGAACACCCTGCAGGCGGAATTCTGGCCGTGCCTGCTGCCACACTCCGGACACGGCTTCGAGTGTGACTCGCTGGCCTAGCGCGCGTGACATCACGTTCGCCACGGTGTCGCGGTGATCGGCGATATTGGGAAGCACCCAAAAATACATCAAGCCTGCCGCGGTCGCAAAAAACAACGTCGCCAGTGCGGCCAGCACACCCAAGCCACGCCCTGCACGGCGCAACCCTAAAGAAAATACAGCGGAAACGGTCATAAATCAGGAATCTCGGATGCCTTGATTCTATGCGTTAACACACGCTTTGCGGGGTAAATGCGCTGTAAATTCTGCGCTTCACGTATCTGTAAAACGGTGGATTAGTCGACGGTCGCGTTTGGTGGGGCGGCCCTTGATTGCTGCTGCCGGATTAACCGACAACTTGTGTTCACCGGCCTGTTGCTGACGACGCGCAATACTTTCGGGTGCTTCTGCATACAACTGCTGCGCAACAGGTGCCGGGCCACGTTGCATCGACAACGCACGCACCGTCAGCATCCAGACACAATCGCCCACCTGAATTTCCAGTTGGTCCTGCGGCTTGATTTCACGCGCCGGCTTGACACGATCCCCATTGAGCTTCACTCGACCCTGCTCGATCGCCTGGGTAGCAAGACTGCGGGTCTTGAAAAACCGAGCGGCCCACAGCCATTTATCGAGCCGCATTTTTTCGAAGGGTGTTGTTTCGGTGGACATGGATACGCTCCGTAATGGCCAACATATGAATCTGTTTGGCAATGGGAAATGCGGGTGGCTGCCTGCACCCGGGATGCTAAAGCACAGCGTACAAGCTTCGGTTGTCTGGTAGACATCGGCGGCAGGCGCACTCATTCGGTTCAGGCACGGCGTGGCCGGTACAATGATCGATTTTTACCAAGAGGAAATTCCATGCCCAAGATTCTCGCTTTGTCCGGCAGTATCCGTCGCGACTCCTGGAACCGCAAACTGATCCAGACCGCTGTGGAGGCTACGCAGGCTGCAGGAGGGGATGTCACCCTGATCGACCTGGCCGATTATCCGCTTCCGCTTTATAACGGCGATCTCGAAGACAAGGACGGTCTGCCTGATAATGCACTTCGCCTGAAAGCCCTTTTCAAGGACCATGACGCCTTGCTGATTGCCAGCCCCGAATACAACAGCTCGATCCCGCCGCTGCTGAAAAACACCATCGATTGGGTGTCACGTGAGTGGCAAGGTGAATCGGGACTGGTGCCTTATCAGAACAAAGTCGCCGCTATCATGGCTGCCTCACCCGGCTCACTGGGTGGCATGCGGATGTTGCCGCACCTCCGCCAGATTCTGAATGCCCTTGGCGTGCTGGTACTGCCCGGACAGCTTTCACTGGCGGATGCCGACACCGCCTTTGTTGCGGAAACGGGTGCGCTGAAATCACCCGATCGGATGCACAGCCTGGTATTGCAGTTGGTTGAAACCCTTGCACTGCTGAAACGGGCATAAAAAAACGCCCAAAGGGCGCTTGGAGCCTGCCGCGGCAGACGAATGTTACTTAAGTAAAAATCGTCACACTCTTGCTGGAGGCATTGCCTCCGTGCCTGAGACAGCGACGCCGCGCCCGTGCACGCAGGTCACCGCATTGTTGTTGTAGACATTCCGTCCCGGAACCCTGTTGGCAGCCCAATCAGGTTAAGTCCCGACTAACCCGGTATCCAGGATGGCAATGGCCCTTGGGGGCCAGGTTATGCGTCTTCAGCGTTTTTCGAATTCAGCGTCGGACAAGCCTGCACGCGACGTCACCAGCAAGCGGTCTTTATCCCAACTGATTACGGTGCCAGTGCTGGCCGGGGTTTCAATTGTCTTGTCAGGGTTGTTGACTGATGCCGCAGGGCTAAGCCCGGCATATCCGGCAAGGATGGCAACCAATGTCAGGCTGAGCGTAAAGCCCAGACCGCTACCGGTACGGTAGCAATGTCGGCTATCTGTTGAACGAACAGGGAATAGGCAGTTGTGGGACATGGCGGCTCCTTGGATCAATCATTTGCCTGAACCCGGGCCACAACGCAGCAACCATATATGAATTCACTCCATGGCAGCCTCGCTGTCTTTTACCAAGACCGGACGCTTTGCGTCGCCATCTCACGATGGGTTTGCCCTTATACAGGTTACCAACTGTAACGACGATATTTCGACATACTTGAGCACTTTTTTGCCCCGAACACAATTTCAATACCAAACCATTTCAACGGCTTAGGTCATTGTGCCTGTTTCACACAGCGTGCCAACCATCATGATCCGCCACCGCACGCACTTGACCGGGCAACAAAAAATCGCCCCGAAGGGCGCTGGTGGCATCGAAGGCAAGCTCGTATGTTGAGCCCAAACCTATTTCGGAAAATGAGCTGACAGGCCGGTAGCCGGCAGAATGCCACCCCGTTACGACATCATTTGATCCTTGGCCACGAAATACTTTCGAGCATAGGCCACAAGTTGAGCATCGCTCGGGTGGTCGACGGTTTCCACCCCAATCACCTGTTTGGCAACGTCAGGATCATGGGCGTGAATATGCTTGATCAGTTCGAGCTTGGCTTGGCCGGGCCCGACGATCAGCATCTCGGTGGCGCCTTTCATGGCTTCCACGACTTCATGAAAGTAATGCTGGTCCTCAGGCTGGCGGCTACCGCTGACCGAGCCGCGCTTGCGGTGGAGATTGCGATGTGGCTCAGCCGGGCTCACCACGGATTTTTCGACATCATCCGGGCTGATATGCATGACATGGGCTTCATTGTGATCGAGCCAGACAACTGCATGATAGTGGGACATATTTTCCTTTCGTTAAGCCCTTTCGTTAAGTAGGGGCTTCCAGTTCTCAGCTTAGGGCGCAACGGGGGAGGATTCAAGCCCCTGCATGGGTTTACTTATTTCACGGCTTCCTTCAACTGCTCCAGAATCGCCGGGTTCTCCAGCGTGGAAATGTCCTGGGTGATTTCTTCGCCCTTGGCAATCGCCCGCAACAAGCGACGCATGATTTTTCCAGAGCGCGTTTTGGGCAGGTTGTCGCCAAACCGGATTTCGTCAGGCTTGGCGATCGGGCCAATCTCCTTGGCGACCCAGTTGCGCAAGTCGGCCACGATTTTTTTGGCCTCTTCGCCGGTGGCCCGCACGCCTTTCAGCACGACATACGCAACCACCGCCTCACCCTTGATGTCGTGCGGTCGACCGACTACGGCGGCTTCGGCCACCAGCGGGTTGGACACCAGCGCGGATTCGATTTCCATGGTGCCCAAGCGATGCCCGGACACGTTCAACACGTCGTCGATACGGCCCATGATCCAGAAATAACCGTCCTTGTCGCGGTGTGCCGAATCACCAGCCAGGTAGGTCTTGCCGCCAAGCTCCTCGGGGAAATAGGTTTTAAGGAAGCGTTCCGGATCGCCCCACAGCGTACGCAGTTGCGAAGGGAAAGGCCGCGTGATGACCAGAAAGCCGCCCTGGCCTTTTTCCACCGGATGCCCAACCTCGTCGGTGATCGCGGTCATGATGCCGGGCAGCGGCAACGTGCAGGAGCCGGGTTTGGTCGGCACCGCACCGGGCAGTGGCGCAATCATGTTGGCACCGGTTTCGGTCTGCCACCAGGTGTCGACGATGGGGCAACGGCCGCCACCGATAACCTCGTGGTACCACATCCAGGCTTCCGGGTTGATCGGTTCGCCCACCGTGCCCAGAAGGCGCAACGAGGACAGGTCGAACTTGGCCGGCTCCTGCGAGCCGACTTTGATCAGGCTGCGAATCGCGGTCGGCGCCGTGTAGAAGGTGGTGATCTTGTGTTTCTGAATGGTTTCCCAGAAGCGGCCAGGATGCGGATAGGTCGGGACACCCTCGAAAATCACTTCGGTCATGCCGAGCGCCAGCGGTCCGTAAGTGACATAGGTATGACCGGTGATCCAGCCCACATCGGCAGTACACCAATACACATCGGTCTCGGGTTTGGCATCGAACACCCACTGCATCGACAGGATGGCGCCCAACAGATAGCCGCCACTGGAATGCTGCACGCCCTTTGGTTTGCCCGTTGAACCCGAGGTGTAAAGAATAAACAGCGGATGCTCGGCCTTCACCCACACCGGCTCGCTGGTGTCGGCCTGGGTCTGGGTGAGTTCGTGCCACCACAGATCTCGCGGCGTCCAGTTGACCTCGCCCCCGGAGCGGCGATACACGATTACGCGCTCGACGCAGGTGGTATCGCCCATGATCAGCGCATCGTCAACGGCACGCTTCAATGGCACGGTTTTACCGCCGCGCAGTGATTCGTCAGCGGTAATAATAATTTTGGCTTTGGCATCTTCGATGCGCTCGAACAGGCTCTTCGATGAGAAGCCGCCGAACACCACCGAATGAATCGCGCCGATGCGCGCGCAGGCCTGCATCGCCACCACCGCTTCAATGCTCATCGGCATGTAGACGATCACGCGATCACCCGCCACTACGCCAAGCGAGGTCAGACCATTGGCAAACTGGCAGACGCGGGCATGGAGTTGTTTGTAGGTGACCTTCGTTACCGCGCCATCGTCGGCCTCGAAAATCAGCGCGGTCTTGTCGCCCTTGGTCGCCAGATGGCGGTCCAGGCAGTTGTAGGAGACGTTGAGTTCGCCATCGTCGAACCAGGTGTAAAACGGCGCTTTGGATTCATCGAGCGTGCGGGTAAACGGCTTTTTCCAGTCGATCGTCCGGCGCGCCTGATTGGCCCAGAATCCTTCGTAATCGTTTTCGGCCTGCTGGCACAAGGCTTGATACGCGGCCATTCCGGACACATTGGCTTGCTTGACGAAGGCTTCGTCGGGCGGAAAAACACGGGTTTCAGTCAGTATCGACTCGATGGCTGCCATACAATCTCCTCACTGTTAGCACATTGCTATAGACCCTGATTCTAAATCAAGCCAACCCAATCCAGCCCCCACTCCTAGCCATGACCCATCCTGCCCTTGAGCACGTTGCCCGTTGTTCCCGCTTTGGCCAGCGCCTGCTGACGGCGCAACCTCTGCTCGCCGAGACGGTGGAAAACAAGCTCGACCACACCGTCAGCCGCGAGGTGATGCAGGCCTTTCTGGCCGACCCGCCATGCACGAATGAAGTCGTGCTGAATCAGCGTTTACGGCAACTACGCCAGTGCGTCTGGCTGATCACTACCGCGCGCGACCTGGCCGGCACCGCCGATCTCACCGAAGTGACGGCCGCCTACAGCAATCTGGCCGAAGTGTGCATCGCTGCGGCGCTGGACTTTCATCACGCTGCGCTCGCCGAACGCCATGGCGAACCGCGCGACGAACACGGCAAGCCTCAGCAAATGGTCGTCGTCGGCATGGGCAAGCTGGGCGGCGGCGAACTGAACGTGTCGTCCGACATTGATCTGATCTACCTCTACCCGGAGGAAGGCGACACCGCCAGCGACGACACGGAAACGAAAATTCGCTCGCTCAGCAACCACGAGTTTTTCATCCGCGTGGGACGAAAACTGGCCGCGTCCATTTCTGAAAACACCGCCGACGGCTACGTTTTCCGGGTCGATCTGCGGCTGCGCCCGTGGGGCGATTCCGGGCCGTTCGCGATGGGCTTTGCGATGCTGGAAGACTATTTGATGGCACAGGGCCGGCCGTGGGAACGCTACGCCTGGATCAAGGCGCGCCCGCTCACCGGTAGTCAGCACGAAGCGTTGGCGGAGATCGTGCGGCCATTCGTGTTTCGCAAATATCTCGATTTCGGCGCGTTTGCCGCAATTCGCGATCTGCATGTGCAAATCCGGCGCGAGGTTGCGCGCCGCGAGATGGCCCACAACATCAAGCTGGGGCCGGGCGGCATCCGCGAAATCGAATTCACTGCGCAGGTGTTCCAGCTCATCCGCGGTGGCCAGATCCCTGCTCTGCAGCAGCGCCCCACGCTTACCGTGCTGGGTGAACTGGTGGACAGCGGATTGATGATGGCCGATGCGCAGCAGGAGCTGGCCGACGCCTATGACTTTCTGCGTCGTCTGGAACACCGCATCCAGTATCTGGACGACGCGCAAACCCAGCTGCTGCCGGACGATGCCGAATCACAGGCGATGTTGGCCGACGCAATGAATCTGCCCGACTACGCCACACTGATCGCTGAACTCGACGTGCACCGAAACAAAGTCACACGCCATTTCGACCAGATGTTTTCCGCGCCGCAAACCGACCAGGACAGCCACCCGCTCACTGTCATTTTTTCGGGAACGGAAGACTCAGACACGCTCCATGCGTTGCTGGAAAAAACGGGTTACGCCGATCCGGCCCGGGTGCTGGCGACGCTTGATGCCCTGCGTGATAACGCGGCGCGCCTGCCCGAGTCGACGCAACTGCGGCTGCATGCGCTGCTGCCACCCGCACTCGAAATCATTGGCAGCCAGGCTGACCCAGCAGCCACACTGGAACGCTTTGCGGCGCTGATTCAGGCCGTTGCGCGGCGCGCCACCTACCTGGCGCTGCTGACCGAATATCCGGCCGCGCTGCAGCAACTGGTGCGCCTGCTGGCGGCCAGCCCCTGGGCAGCGGAGATGCTGACGCGCCAGCCGCAATTGATGGACGAACTGATCGCGCCGCAACACCTGCTGCGCGTACCCGACTGGACACAGCGCGCCGCCCAGTTGCACGACGAACTCGACGCCCACCCTGGCGACACCGAAGTCCAGATGGACGCGCTACGCCGATTCAAGCAGGTGCAAACGCTGCGTCTGCTGGCACAGGATGTAGCCGGGCAACTGACGGTGGAAATCCTGTCCGACCACCTGTCCCAGCTGGCTGACTTGCTGCTCGCCGAGACCCTTGAGCGGTGCTGGGCCGGACTGAAAACGCGCCATCGCGACACGCCGCGCTTTGCAATCATTGCCTATGGAAAACTCGGCGGCAAGGAACTGGGGTATGTCTCCGATATCGACATCGTGTTCCTTTACGATGACGACAATGAGCACGCGCAAGCCACCTACGCACGGCTGGCACAGCGCATCAACACCTGGCTGGGGACGCTGACCCCGGCTGGCATTGTCTATGAAACCGACTTGCGTCTGCGTCCTGACGGGGCCTCAGGCCTGCTGGTGAGTTCGACCGACGCTTTCCGCGATTACCAGTTGAGTCATGCCTGGGTATGGGAACACCAGGCACTGTCACGTGCGCGCTTCGTGTGCGGCGACGCGGCAATCGGCGAGACCTTCGAAGCGCTGCGTAGCGAAGTGCTCCACCTGCCGCGCGATGCTTCAAAATTGCGCGAGGACGTGCTGGCGATGCGCGAAAAAATGCATGCGGGCCACGTCAATAACACCCCGCTATTTGATCTCAAGCACGACCGTGGCGGCATCGTCGACGTCGAGTTCTGCGTGCAATATCTGGTGCTGCGGGATAGCCGTACGCATCCCGAGATGACGCAAAACCTAGGAAACATCAAGCTATTGCATCGTGCAGGCGCGGCCGGCCTGATCCCGGTCGACATGGCTACGGCCGCTGCTGATGCCTACCGCGAACTGCGCCGCCAGCAGCATGCGATCAAATTGAGTGGCGCCGAATATGCGCGGGTGCCGCCGGCTGCAATGGAAAGCGTACGCGAAGCGGTACGGACCCTGTGGCAGCACGTCATGGCGAATGGATCAATCTGACTCGCGTTGCAAGGCCAGCGGCAAAGGCGGGGCCTGACCCGTCTTGGGCTGCCCGGCATAGACGGTAAGGTGCGGATAAGGGATCTCGATGCCGGCCGCGTCGAAGGCTTTCTTCAGCCGATACAAATAGGCGCGCCGCACGCCCCATTGCTCCAGTGGCTTGACCTTGAAGCGGCAGCGGATCACCACGGCTGAATCACCCCATTGGTCGACGCCGGCAATGTCCAGGTCGTCATCGATCTTGTCGGCCATCTCCGGGTCGGCACGCAGCTCTGCTGCCACGGTACGCATCACCGCATAGACTTCATCGATGTCCTCACGATAAGCCACGCCCACATCGATCACCGCATGGGCAAACGTGCGGCTGCGGTTGGTGACCGTGTCGATCGCACCATTGGGTACAAAATGCACGCTACCCTCGTAATCACGCAGACGGATATACCGCAGCGTCATCTCCTCGACCAGCCCGCTTTTGCCAGCAATCTCGACCACATCACCCTGCCGCACCTGGTTTTCCAGCAGCAGGAACAGGCCGACAAAGTAATCCTTGACCAGGCTCTGCGCGCCAAATCCAATGGCGATGCCCAGCACGCCGGCGGCGGCCAGAATGGGCGCAATCGCAATTCCCATTTCGCTCAACACCAGCATGGTCGTGATCAAGATAATCAGCACGGTGGCCACATAGCGAAACACTTGCTCGAGCGTATTCAGCCGCTTGATCCGCTCCAGGTCATTCTGGTCCTGCTGCATATGTATGCGCATCCGCACCAGTGCCTTGCGTGACAGGTGCAGCGCTATCCATGACATGGCCAGAATGATCAACACATGCAGAACCGTTACGGCCAGATCGCGCCATTCGCCCAGAAATGTTTGCAGGGTGGTGAAGAAATCCATCATTTAGTTCGCTTTCAAACTATGCCCACGACTTGACGTCTGGGATTGGAGTTTACGCACGTGACGCCCCCGATCCGATATCCCAGTCGCGGAGAAAAGGCGTGTAGAAATCCGGCGTGGCCGGTACGGCACCGCGGATGCCGCAAATTGCGCGGGCAAAGGCATCTGCTCGCGCCATCTGAAGTTCGACCGGCCAACCGCGCAGCATGCCCAGCATGAAAATGGCAACGAAACCGTCTCCGGCGCCAACCGTGTCCACCAGGTCAACCAAAGGATGCCCCCCTGCTTGCTCGATGCGACCCGTCCGATCCAGTGTCCACGATCCAGCCGGTCCCTGGGTGATCACAATGCGTTGCAGGTCAAAGCTGGACAGCAATGCAGCCGCACGGGTTTCAGGCGTACTGCCACCCAGCGAAAACAGCGCACAGATACGCTCGAGTTCTTCCTCGTTCATCTTCACCACGGCGGCCTGCTGCAACGACCACAACATCACTTCGGCGTCGACCCAGGGATCGCGCAAATTGACGTCGAGAAAGGCACAGGTTTCCACTGCGGCCAGCATTTCACGCAATGCACGTCGCGACTCACCGCGCTGCGCCAGCGTGCCGAAATACACCAGGTTGGGATGCGCCGACATCGCCGCCATGCGAGCCATGCTGGCGTGAATATGGTCGTAGGCTTGATCGGGCAGGATATCGAACACGTGCCCGGACGCATGCTCCGTCACGAGAACACGCCCGGTCGGCCGTGACGGGTCGCTTTGCACACCGCGCATATCCAGGCCGCGCTCGATCATCGTCTGCATCAACTGTTCACCCAGTTCGTCCTTCCCGGCGCGAGTCACCAGTACAGGATGCGAGCCCATCGCGGCAAGATGACACGCCACATTGAAAGGCGCACCCCCCAACACGTTGCGATCGAGAAACTGATCCACCAGTGTTTCACCAAACGCCACCACGGTTTCCACCACAGGATGAACCGCCCCCTCAGGTGGAAATGTTGCAGATGCGCTGGTCGAAGTGTTCATGTTGTAACCCCATACATAACAATCTGCCGATAGGCCCAGCCGGCAATTTCGCCAGCAGGGGATGGCATTCAATCAAAGGGCGTAATCGAGTTTGAAGATTAGCGCGGTATCGGTGGTTTGCTTGCCCGCAGCCGGCACGGCGTCGTAATCGAAATTGACCTGCGTGCCCAGACTGAGCCGCTTGCCCATGGGCAAGCGGATGCCTGTCCGACTCTGATAGAGATAATCCTGCGACGACTCCAGACTCATCAGGACATCGCTGCCATGGAACAGCGTGAACCGCCCATCCAGAAATGCCTGCTCGTAATTGAGCGCGAGGCGCGCGCCCGGAAAGCGCTCGTCCGGCGCGCTGCCATAGTTTTCGCTGACCAGACTCACGCCTCCCTCAACCGACAGCTTCAAGTCTTCACGATCGACAATCTGGCGGCCAACCCCCACGCCCAGCGTGCTACGCAAATCAAGGTCAGTCTGGCTGTCATGGTCAAACCGGGTATTGGCATAAAGATACGTCTTGCCTTTCAGAAAATGATCGTATTTCATGCCCAGCCGCCAGTTTGACGCCGTGTCCACGCCGTTTTGCGAAGCTTCATTGAGCTCGGCGCCAAGCGTGACGCGCTGCCCCGGATTGCGTGCCACCCCCTCGCCGGCCAGATGCAAGGTTTTCGAATCCGTATTGCCGCTAGTCAAACTGCCTCCGACCGACACCCGACCTTTCACCACAGTTTTATCAGGATTGCGTGGCGGATTGATGGCACTCACGCGGTCGAGTCCGAGTGGCGCGGTTTCTGCTAGGCTGCCAATGCGGATCCGCAATTGTCCCTCACCGCCGCTTTGCAGCCGGCCGTCCAGCTCGGTACCATCGGCCAGGCGCACACGCACCGGGTGGTCGGATTCAATCTGCCTGACCTGAGCCCAGGGCAACTTGAGTTTGCCTGCGTAGGCTGTGTCGAGCCACAGCGAAGCCGCCTCCATACTCACAATCGTCCCGCTTAAGCGATCGCCGTTTTCCAACACCACTGTGTCGGCCGTTGCCGTGGCCGAGACAAGTCCAATAGTCGATAGCAAAATCCTGATCTGCAAATTCAAATATATTCCTTTCCCGGAAACAAGGGCTCATGGCCGCATACAGCGGAGATGTCCAGACAGAACGGTCTTCAAGGAAACTGGACGACGCGCGGCATGCCGGATCGTCAAATGAGGTGATGCCTGTGACCACCGCCCCCGCTTGCCGTGGCTCGGCGCACGCACGGTAATGCTCACTATGAGGCGTTTTATTTTTACACAAAAGTATTAGGCCCTGCAAACCGGGCTCAAGGCCCTTACCTTGAAACCATCCGACGACCGATGTGCATCAAGACCTTGCGTGCCTCGTCCAGAAACAGCACGCTGGATGCGACCAAAGTCGCCAGCAGCCAGTCATTCAGCTGCAGATCTGTGGTGCCGAACAGCACCTGCGCGGGCGACCAATGCACGGCGACCACTTGCAAGGTAAGGACGCTGGCCAGCGCCAACCACAGCTTGCCGTTCTTGAGGAAATTGGCGTTGAACGCGCTGCCGAATTCCATCCGCGCGTTGAACACGTTGAAGAACTGAAACAGCACAAAGGTGGTAAACGCCAACGTCAGCGCATAGGCAGGTGTTTGCGTGGTCAACCCATATTGAAATAACGCCAGCGTGCCGACCATCATGGTGGCGCCATACAGGATCAACCGCGCCAGACGGTTGACGGTAAGAATCTGCGCCGACTGGCGGCGTGGCTTGTCGCGCATGATGCCGGGGCGGGGGGGCTCGATACCCAGCGTCATCGCGGGCGGGCCGTCCATGATGATGTTGACCCACAGCAACTGAATGGCGGTGAAGGGGGTGGGCATGCCCATCAGCGTGGCCACCAGCACGGTGAGGATCGCGCCGATGTTGGTGGACAACTGGAAGCGCACGAACTTGACGATGTTGTCGTAGACCACGCGGCCTTCCTTGACGGCCATGACGATGGTGGCGAAATTGTCGTCGGTCAGCACCATTGTGGCCGCCTCCCGGGTCACCGCGGTGCCGGTGATACCCATGGCCACGCCGATGTCGGCGGCTTTCAGCGCCGGCGCGTCGTTGACGCCGTCACCGGTCATGGCGACGACGTGGCCATCGGTGCGCAAGGCCTGGACGATCTGGACCTTGTGTGCGGGCGAAACGCGGGCGAAAACGCTGATGGCGTTGATGCGCCGCGCCAGTTCCGCATCGTCCATGGCATCGAGTTCGGCGCCGCTCACCACCTCGCCGGTCAGCCCGAGTTCGTGGCCGATGGCCGCAGCTGTCAGCTTGTGGTCGCCGGTGATCATCTTGACCCGGATACCAGCGTGCTTGCAGTGGGCGATGGCCTGTTTCGCCTCGGCGCGCGGCGGATCCATCAGGCCGGCCAGGCCCAGAAATGTCCAGTCACCACCCCAGACCATCAGGTCGCCGGCCGGGTCAAAATCGTGCGCCGGGATAATTCGCCGCGCGACGGCCAGTACGCGCAGGGCCTGACCTGCCAAATGGGCGTTCTCGGCCTCGATTGCGTCTTTGGTCTCGGCCGTCAGCGGGGCGTCCCCTGCCGTATCCATCCAGGCGTTTGAGCGTGCCAGCAATACATCGGGCGCGCCCTTGATGAACATCTCCACGGTTTCGCCCGCATGGTGGAATGTCGCCATGAACTTGTGGGCGGAATCAAAAGGAATTTCGGCGATTCGCGGCCGTTCGTCCTGCTCGTATTCCGGGTCAATGCCGTGTTTTTGCGCCAGCACCCACAAGGCACCTTCGGTGGGATCGCCGACCAACTGGCCGTCGCGCACCCGCGATTCAGTACACAGCACCATGGGCAAAAAGTAGGCACGCGGCTCATTCAAGGGCTGTTCGTATTGGATTTCACCCTGCGGCGTGTAGCCTTCACCGCTCACCGTGAAGCGGCTGCCCGCACTCCATCCGGCACGCGCCGTCATCTGGTTCAGCGTCAGTGTGCCGGTCTTGTCGGAGCAGATCACCGTGGTCGAGCCCAGCGTTTCCACCGCCGACAGTTTTTTCACAATCGCCCGGTTCTTCGCCATGCGCCACATGCCGATGGCCAGCGTCACCGTCACCACGGCCGGCAAGCCTTCCGGGATGGCGGCCACAGCCAGCGCCACGGCGGTCAACGCGGCATCGGTCCATGGCAGACCACGCGCAAAGTCGAGGATGAAAATCAGCGTGACAATCACGCCGGCAAAAGCCGCGAGCTTTTTACCCAACGTATCGAGCTGCCGTTGCAGCGGCGTACCCGAATCGGGGGCGGCGGCGATCATGTCCGCCAGCTTGCCCATTTCGGTCGCCATGCCGGTGGCGGTGATCAGCAACTCGGCGCGTCCGCGGGTGACGACGGTGTTCATGTACAAGCAATTCACTCGATCGCCCAGCGGCAAGTCGGCTGTCTCCAATGCCGCGGTCGACTTGCCCACGGCTTGCGATTCGCCAGTCAATGCCGCTTCATCGACTTCCAGTGCGTGTGCGGCCAGCAGGCGGCCGTCGGCGGGGATACGATCGCCCGCTTCCAGCAACACGATGTCACCGGGTACGAGCAGCGCGGCATCCAGGTCGATGACTTTCCCATTGCGTCGCACTCGAGCCGTTGCCGCCAGCATGCCCTTCAAGGCCGCCAGCGTTTGTTCCGCCCGATGCTCCTGATAAAACCCCAGCCCGGCGTTGAACACGACGACGATGAGAATGACCACCGCATCCTTGAGGTCGCCGATAGCCCAGGCCAGCCCGGCAGCGAACAACAGCACGATGACCAGGAAATTCCTGAACTGGTCGACGAACTTCAACCACAGCGGGCGTGGCGCGGCTTCAAGCAGCCGATTTTCGCCCACGCGCGCAAGCCGCTCGGCGACCTCGGATTCGCTCAGGCCTTGTGCCGGAACCACCGTCAACGCCTGCGTCGCGGCCTCACGCGTCAGGGTGTGCCAGGTTTGGGGTTTAGTGTTCATACTGAAATAACAACCAGGTGTTGAGCAGATA
>JAGXGP010000157.1 GCA_024636775.1 Hydrogenophilales bacterium | reverse complement strand
TCTCTAGAATGCGCGCCTTATTGCCCAGATGGCGGAATTGGTAGACGCGCACGGTTCAGGTCCGTGTGCCGCAAGGTGTGGAGGTTCGAGTCCTCTTCTGGGCACCAGTTGTAAGCAAAAAGCCGACCTCGTGTCGGCTTTCTGCTTTTGTAATGCTGATTGTAGCCATTACACCTCATAAGGGTGGCGACGGACGATCGTCTCCACCCGATCCGGTCCGGTCGACACGACGTCCACCGGCACTTCACATAATGCTTCCATCCGCTTCAGGTAGGTCTGCGCCTTCTGCGGCAACTTGTCGAATTCCTGCACACCGACCGTGGTATCCGTCCAGCCAGGCAGGTCTTCGTAGATCGGTTCGACCTGAGCGATGGACTCTGCGCCCACGGGCAGGATATCGCACACTTCACCATCTATTTTATAGCCCACGCACACACGAACTGTTTCCAGGCCGTCCAGCACGTCCAGCTTGGTCACACACAGGCCAGACACGCCATTGATCTGGATCGAGCGCTTGAGGGCTGCAGCGTCAAACCAGCCGCAACGGCGTGCGCGACCGGTGGTGGCACCCACTTCATTTCCCTTTTCGCCAAGATACTGGCCGATATCATCAAACAGTTCAGTCGGGAACGGGCCGGAGCCGACACGCGTGGTATAGGCCTTGGTGATGCCCAGCACGTAGTGCAACGAATTTGGCCCGACGCCGGCACCGGTGGCCGCGCCACCCGCCGTACAGTTGCTCGAGGTGACAAACGGATAGGTACCGTGATCGATGTCGAGCAGAGTGCCCTGCGCGCCTTCGAACAGCAGGTTGCCGCCGGCCTTGTTGGCCTCGTACAGGCTGCGCGGCACGTCGGCCACCATCGGCTTCAGGCGTTCGGCCATGGCCATCATGCTGTCGAGCGTCTGGTTGAAATCGACCACTTCAACTTTGTAATAATTCTTCAACATGAAATTGTGGTGATCGAGCACTTCGCCCAGCTTGGCGGCAAAACGCTCGCGGTGAAACAGGTCTTGCAGACGCAACGCGCGGCGCGCGACCTTGTCTTCGTATGCGGGTCCGATACCGCGCCCGGTGGTGCCGATCTTGCCGGCCCCCTTGGCGATCTCGCGCGCCTGGTCGAGCGCGATGTGATGCGGCATGATCAGCGGACAGGCTTCGCTGAGTTTGAGACGGGTCGCGACATCCACTCCGGCAGCCAGCAGCATGTCCATTTCTTCCAGCAGCGCGGTGGGCGACAGCACCACGCCATTGCCGATGTAGCAGGTGACGTTGTCGCGCAGGATGCCGGACGGGATCAGGTGCAGCACGGTTTTTTTGCCTGCCACCACCAAGGTGTGGCCCGCATTGTGCCCGCCCTGAAAGCGCACCACGCCTTGCGCGCGATCGGTCAGCCAGTCGACGATTTTTCCCTTGCCTTCATCGCCCCACTGGGTGCCGATAACGACGACGTTTTTTGCTGCCATGATGCAATCTCCCTTTATTGTTTATTCGAGCTGACGATCGCCAGCTCGCGCAAATCCAGACTGAAACCGGTGGCCGGACGTGCCCGGCCAAACACCCGCCCGACTTCGTCGTAGCGCCCGCCCTGCGCGATCGCATGACTGCGTCCGCCGGTGTAGGCGGCAAACACGACGCCGCTGTGATAGCCATAACCCCGCAACTCGGCCAGATCATACGTGGCTTCAACGTTGCCCAGGCCATGATCCAGCGCTTCCAGCGTGTCCAGTGCAGCTTGTACCGCAGCCAACTGTGGCAAACGTGCGCGCGCTTCCTTCAACACGCCACGATCGCCATATAACAACGGCAACGCAGCAAAAGCGTCACGCAAGGGCGCAGACAAGCCCGCCGTCAGCACAACCACCGCGCTGCTGTCTTTGGCCTGCAGCGCGCCAAACAACCGATGTTCAACTTCACCACTCAACCCTGCTTCCAGCGCCAGCGCACGATAAACGCCGACGTGGCCGATATCGAGCTGCAAGGTTTTCACGCCACATTCAGTCAAGCCTTGAAGCATCAGCGTCAAAATCTCAAGGTCAGCATCGACTCCGGGTTCACCATACAGCTCCGCACCGATCTGGATCGGTTCACGCGAGCGATGAAAGCCATCCGGTTGGGTGTGCAATACGCTGCCGGCGTAACACAGGCGATTCACCGCATTGGCCGCCAGCAGGTGCGCATCAATGCGTGCCACCTGAGGCGTGATGTCGGCGCGAACGCCCATCAAGCGCCCGGTCAACTGGTCGACCAGCTTGAAGGTCTTCAAGTCGAGGTCGGCCCCCACACCCGTCAACAGTGAATCGACGTATTCCATCAGTGGCGGAACCACCAACTGGTAGTCACGGCTGCGGAACAGGTCGAGCAGCGCACGGCGCATATCTTCCATCCGCCAGGCTTGCGGCGGCAGGACGTCTTCTACATTTTCAGGCAGTAACCAGGCGGCCATCTCTAATCAATATTTCTATTCAAATCATCAACAAAAAAACGCCGCCCAACATTGAGGCAGCGCCTATGAAACGCAGTTGGCCATCGCTGAGTTCCAGCATTCGGCGAAAACCGTCACGCCAGATGGCAGGTGCAGCAAACGGCATCACGCCTTCAATCACCAACAATAGGCCAACCGCTGCAAGCCAGTCTAACCCGGTCATTTACCGCCGGCGGCGCGCGGGTTCTTCAGGTATTTGAAGAAGTCCGCACTTGGATCGAGCACCATCACGTCGCTCTTGCTTTTAAAGCTTTCGCGATAGGCCTGCATGCTGCGGTAGAAGGCGTAAAACTCGGCATTCTTGCCGTAAGCCGCCGCATACAATGCGGATGCCTTGGCGTCGCCCAAACCCTTGACGTTCTGAGCATCACGATAGGCTTCGGCAACAATCACGTCTTTCTGTTTTTCGGCATCGGCCTTGATCTTTTCAGCTTCGGCCGCACCGGTCGAACGCAACTCGTTGGCCACTTGCTTGCGCTCCGCTTCCATTCGGCGATAGACGTTTTCCGACACGGTTTCCGGCAGGTCGACGCGTTTGATTCGCACGTCCACCACCTGAACGCCAATCTTGCGTGCATCCTGGTCGGCCTTGGCACGAATGGTCTTCATGATTTCCTCGCGTCGCCCAGAAACCACTTCATTGATGGTGCGTCGACCAAACTCGGCGCGAAGCCCATCGTTGACGGTCTGGTTCAGGCGAATCTCCGCGCGCTTCTCATCGCCGCCTACGGACACGTAGTACTGCCGTGCATCGATCACGCGCCATTTGATGAGCGAATCCACCAGCACGTTTTTCTTTTCCGAGGTGATGAAACGCTCAGGGTCACCCGCGTCCAGCGTCTGGATGCGCGTATCGAAATAACGGATGTTTTGCACCATTGGCAATTTGAAATACAGGCCCGGTTTTGTTTTAACCGAAACCACCTCTCCCAGCTGGAATACCAAAGCGTTCTGGCGCTGGTCCACGGTGTACGTGCTGCTGCTCAAAATCACCAAAGCAACCAGCAGAATCACCACTAACGTTCCGATACTTTTATTCATGGCCGATCCTCCCGGTCACGGTTGCGGAAAGCGTCACGCGAGCGCGTATCGACGGTTCCAGGTGTCGCAGGTGACGGATTCGCCAACACTTCCGGCGCACCGGTGTAGGGCTGGTTCACGATTTGTTGAAGTTTGTCGAGTGGCAAATACAACAAGCTGTTGCCGCCTTTCTGGTCCACCAGCACCTTGCTGGTGTTGTTCATCACGGTCTGCATCGTATCGAGGTAAATACGCTGGCGTGTAACCTGCGGCGCTTTCTGGTACTCGGTAAGAATCTGTGAAAAGCGGTTGGCATCACCCTCGGCGTTGGCAATTACCGATAGTTTGTAACCTTCAGCTTCTTCCTTCAGACGCGAGGCGACACCTTTGGCTCGTGGTACCACATCGTTGAAGTAAGCTTCGGCTTCGTTCTTCAGACGCTCCCGATCCTGGCCTGCCTTTACCGCATCGTCAAACGCAGCCTGTACCTGCTCGGGCGGCTGAATGTTCTGCAGCGTGACCTGGCTGATGCTGATTCCGGTGTTGTAGCGATCGAGAATCTGCTGCATCAATTTTTTGGCACGCGCCGCGATATCGTCTCGACCCTCATACAATACGAAGTCCATCTTGTTCTTGCCGACGATTTCGCGCATCGCGGTTTCGGCCACCTGCAACACCGTGTCTTCCGGCGAGCGGTTCACAAACAGAAACTCCACCGGATCTTTCAGGATGTACTGCACGGCAAACTGCAAATCGATGATGTTCTCATCGTCTGTCAGCATCAACGATTCACGCAACACCTTGCTTTTAACATTGTTACGGTAGCCAATCTCCACTGTGCGCACTTGGTCGACGTTGACAATTTCGCGTGACTCGATCGGCCACGGCAGATGCCAATGGGGTCCGTCAGTAGTGGTTTCGACATATTTTCCAAAACGCAGCACGACACCGCGCTGCCCCGTGTCGACAATGTAAAACCCGCTCGCAACCCAAACCAGCACCAGTGCGGCGATCAGCAAGAAGACCAGATTTCTGCCGCCCGGCAGTCCAGAAGAAGACCCATCATCACCGCCGTCGCCGCCCCCCTTGCCACCGAACAAGGCATTAAGGCGCTCGTTGAAGCGCCTCCAGACTTCATCCAGATCGGGAGGACCGCTGTTCTTGCGGTTGTCTTTATTGCCCCATTGCGGGTCATTCCAAGCCATATTGTTATGTCACACCAAGAGAGTGGAGGGAGCGTTCGTTATCCCCGTCGCGGTTGGCAACGAGTATTTCTGACAGAGCATCGCGTAAAAGTTCAAGCCCCGCGCCAGTTTGCGCGGACACATAGACACTCAGAAGTTTACCATATTCATCGCGCCCCAATCCCGGTGCAACTCCTGTCAAATCAAGCTTGTTATAGATGCGAAGCTGTGGCACGGCGTCTGCTTCAATCTCGGTCAACACCTTTTCAACCGCCTCGATCTGGCGCTCGCGCCCCTGGCTGGAGGAATCAATCACATGCAACACCAGATCAGCCTCGGCAGTGGCCTCCAGCGTAGCTCGAAAGGCGGCCACCAGATCGTGCGGCAGATTGGTGATAAAGCCAACCGTATCCGACAGCACCACTTCTCCCACCTGCGGCAGGTAGATCTTCCGGGTGGTCGTGTCGAGCGTGGCAAACAGCTGGTCGGCCGCATAGGCACCGGCACGCGTCAGCGCATTGAACAGCGTAGATTTACCCGCGTTGGTGTAGCCCACCAACGCTACCGACAATACGTTCTGGCGCCCGCGCGAACGCCGCTGGGTGCGGCGCTGCTTGCCCAGCTTGGCCAGTCGCTCGCGCAGCGCCTTGACCCGTAGGCCGATCAAGCGGCGGTCGGTTTCAAGCTGCTTCTCTCCGGGGCCGCGCATGCCCACGCCGCCGCGTTGGCGCTCAAGGTGGGTCCAACCGCGCACCAGCCGAGTCGACAAATGCTGTAATTGCGCCAATTCGACCTGCAACTTACCCTCGGCGCTACGTGCCCGGCGGGCAAAAATGTCCAGAATCAGGCTGGTGCGGTCGATCACCCGGCAGTGCATCCGGCTTTCCAGATTGCGTTCCTGCGCAGGCGACAGTTCATGGTTGAAAATGACAACATCGGCTTCGGTGGCCGCGACCCGCGCAGCAATCTCATCCGCCTTGCCGCTGCCAACAAACAATGCGGCGTCGGGGCGGCTGCGCTTACCCAGCACTTCTCCCAACACCTCAAGCCCTGCACCTTTTGACAAAAGACGCAGTTCAGCCACACCTTCACTAAAGTCCGGGGTACCGAAGTCCAGCGCAACCAGGATAACGCGCTCGCCCCCCTCGTGCCGCTCAAACAAGTGGGATTCCCCATAAGCCAGCGTGCTGGTGACAGGTTTCCGGGCTTGAGGCACACGTCTCCGCTCCATCGCCTGGAAGGCATACGTGCCGGAGAAACGCTGTTATTTCAGAAAAGGGGGTATTCAAACAGGGGGTCCTGGAGACGGCAGCCTGAAATTCGGCCAGCCCCCTATTCTAGATCAAGCCCGAATTCAGTCCATCCCACCCGCTTACACAGACGCATCCAGTTCCACCGCCCGCAAGCGTTCCGCTGCCAGTTCCGGATTGACCGTATTAACGAACAAGCCCGAACCCAGTTCGAACCCGGTCGGGATGGATGTGCGGGGGCAGATTTCCAGATGCCAGTGGTAACTGGGCGCGTGCGCATCACGTTGAGCGTCATGCGGCACCGAATGCAGGAAATAATTGTATTGCGCACCCCCAATGACTGCATCAAGCCGTGCCATGGTCCGCTTCATGACCCGTGCCAGGTCAGCCCTGTCTTCTTCGCGCATATCGACAAAGTCAGCTTGATGCACGAGCGGCAAAATATGAACTTCCCATTCGTAACGGCTGGCAAACGGTTTGATTGCGATGAATTTTTCGCCCCGCTCGACCACATACTGGCCCACGCTTATTTTGCGGCGGACCGCACCCGAATTGCGGTCGTAAATCGTTGCTTCAAAAGTCAGCGCTTCGTCGATCAAGGCACAAAAAATGCAGTGATGGTGTTTGGCGAAATGCTCAGCACTGTTCTTCACCTGTCTCTTATACACATCT
>JAGXGP010000156.1 GCA_024636775.1 Hydrogenophilales bacterium | reverse complement strand
TCGAACCTGTGCCAGCCATTGCTCGTTGAATTTGGCGCCGATCCCAGGACGCACGCGCAACCGCAGTTCGTCGGTTGTATCTTTTGTGCCGTCACGGTCGTCGCGGTGCAGCGAATAAAATCCCGCGCGCACGTCGCCATTTAAAGTGAATTCAACGGCCGCTGACGGACCGGCCAAAACCAGACCCGTGACTGCGAGCACTGGACTCGTCAATTTTCTTAAACAAAGCATGATGATTCCTTCTTGATATTGAAACTTCATGAAAGGATGGCGGATTGGTAATCCCCCCATTCTTATTGGCGCACGAAGTATCTCGCCGATCTACATGCGCCCCGCTGGCCAACGAAAAACTTGCCCGTGGTCAAAGTCGGTGACACCACGACCTTGCAGGCGGTCATCCGTGGGTATCTCTTCATTTCGTTTTTTTAGGGCACGCGCCAAATCACTCGCTAGGGCAAACCCGAGACGCCTGGTGGCGATGCAGCGCCGACAACAACCTCAAAGAACTGCTGGAGAACCTTAACGGTACATTTCACCGTTTACGTCAGAGCAGCATCGACGAGGATCTGTTCGACGTGATATCCGGCTTCGAGGCACTGGTCGGAGCGCGGCAGGTCATCGCACGTACGGCTAATTGCGACGGTGACCACCTTTGAGATACGTCAGCGGCCAATACGTATGTTGTCCAGCGATCCCAACACGCCAAAAGCCTGCAGTAACCATATCACGACAACAATGACGACGACGACATTCAGGATGTTCTTGATCTTTCGGTCCATGGGTATGTAAGTATTGACGAGCCAAAGCAGCACGCCAACCACAATTAAAACGATTACCAGATTGATCAGAGGCACGGGGATTCTCCTGTAACGGCATCAAAGAATGAGTAGACCCGATTCAGGAGCGGTGGTCCGTTCGCTAACGCACATTTCATGGCGAAAAGGAGAGGATTTGTACGGACGCCGGATAGCGATGGCTATTGCAAAAGCAGCGCAGTGAGATTGACGAGGATCTGGGCCTGTCGTAGAGATATCTAAAAGCTGTCGTTCGGTGGATTTTATGGCCTATGTTCGGTAACGAATCCATAGCGGAAATAGTCGGCTCAAATCTCCAGCGGCTGATTCGGCCGAGAAGCGGACCGTCGCGGCGACCGCACTAACAGTCTATTTATGGCCGAATTGAGACACACATCTAACACCCGCAAGGGCTCCAACAGGAGTGCCGCCTGAGCCAAATAACAGCCGTAACCAGAATTTTGTGTTGCGAATTGCATGCTCCACAAAGATATGAACATATCCTATTGATTACACGGAATTTCCATAAGAGTTTCGCTCTGGCCTTGCACGACCAGCCTCCCAGCATTTAAGTCTTTGTTTTTGCAGAGGCTGCGTTACTCGAATTTCGTCGGAGCGAGAGGTGTATGTCAATATGAAGGATTCATCTCACGCTTGATCAGTGCGCACGCCCAAGCAGGATTGATGACGATGGATTTGGTTTCGGACCCGCGTCCTGATGGTGACGTGTCAATGTTTATGCAAGACGCTCAATGGGACTGACAACCCTGAAGGCCCGACCACCCGGCAATGATTTCTATTCAGATCACGCGGTTCGCGTACGCCACAGGCGTGCGCAATCATGCCCACTTCGTAGGTCATGTTCTGGTGATAAAAAGCGACCCGCTCGGCTTTATCTTCAGGCACCAGGCCGCGTTGCAAGTGGAGATTGTGCGTGGTGATGCCGGTTGGACAGGTATTGCGATTGCATTGCAAAGCCTGAATGCAGCCCAGTGCGAACATGAAGCCTCGAGCGGAATTCACGAAATCGGCCCCCATGCACAAAGCCCATGCCACATCGGCTGGCGTAATGAGCTTGCCTGCCGCGATCACTTTGATTCGGTCACGCAGTCCATATTCGACAAGTTTGTCGACCAGCATGGGCAAGGATTCGCGTAACGGTAAGCCCATGTCGTCAATCAGTGCTTGCGGCGCGGCACCGGTGCCGCCATCAGCGCTATCCAGCGCGATAAAGTCGGGCGCACTGGCGTGACCACGTAGATTGATAATGGCAAAAAGTTCATCCAACCACTCAGATCCACCCAGCACCAGTTTCATGCCAGTGGGCTTGCCCGTCACGGTGCGGATATGGGCGATGCTGTCTAGCAATTGATCATTGTTACGAATGTCGGGATGACGGTTGGGGCTGATGGCATCGACACCCACCGGGATGTTGCGGATTGCTGCAATTTCAGCGCTTACCTTGGCACCCGGCAGAATGCCGCCCTTGCCGGGTTTGGCACCCTGCGACAGTTTGATCTCGAACATTTTGACCTGGGCATGAGCAGCAATGTCACGCAACCGACCATCATCCAACATGCCCTCCAGATTGCGTACGCCATTTTTTGCCGTACCAATTTGAAACACGATGTCGGCACCCCCCTCCAGATGCATGGCCGTCAAACCGCCCTCCCCGGTGTTCATCCAGCAGCCCGCCTGCTTTGCGCCTTGAGATAGCGCCTGAACGGCAGGCTTGGAGATCGCGCCGTAGCTCATGCCCGAGATGTTGAAAATCGATGACGTGGTATAGGGGTGCTTGCAATCGGGCCCTATCGTCACTGCGTGTGGAGGGACCGCATCCTCGTTGAGCGTGGGAAAAGGCGTGTTGACGAACAGCACGCTTCCCGCCGGGCGCAGGTCGCGAGTGGAACCAAAAGCGACGGTGTTATCTATGTTTTTCGCCGCGCGATATACCCAGGAACGCTGCGCACGGTTGAACGGCATTTCCTCTCGGTCCATTGCAAAAAAGTACTGGCGAAAAAACTGTCCCAGCCGTTCGAACGTGTAACGGAAATGAACAATAACCGGGTAATTCCGCCGTAATGCCTGCTTGGTTTGCGACACATCTAGCACGTAGATGACAACAATTGCCAGCCCGACCACGCCCAATACAAAAACAAATAGCGCAGCCAACAATTCCAGCAGGGTGAAGACCCAGCCAGGGTCGAGATATGGATTCATAGGGGGCAGCTTGTCAGGCGACTTCTCCGGGGATACATAGCATCTTGCGCCGACCGATGGGTCGAAGATAGGGACAATCTAAGCTTACACCACCTGCCTGGAAACAACTTGTGTCTAATTATCATTTGGTTATGGGATAAATCGCATAACTATTCGAACTTTGTTGGGCTTTGGTGCACATCGCGCATTCAAGACAGACGCGTAAGCCCTTCGCCTGTACCAGGATTGGTTTTTTCTGTTTCCCTTAACAACCAGCTTTCCCACTTCCTGATCAATTGCCCGCCACGCGTTTAGGCTGAACTATTGGCAACGTGCGTTGTTCTGGCAGAAATTTATGTAAAATACTTTCGGCATCCATCGGCCGTGCGAAGAAATAGCCCTGATATTCATGGCATTCCTCGCTTTGCAAGAGCGCCAATTGATCTTCTGTTTCCACGCCTTCTGCAACAACCGACAGTCGCATCGCCTGAGCCAGCGCAATGATGGCGCGAACGATGGCCAAATCATCGGTATCCGAGGCCAGGTCGCGAACGAATGAGCGGTCAATCTTGAGTCGGTCAATCGGGAAACGCTTGAGGTAACTGAGCGAGGAATAGCCTGTGCCGAAATCGTCGATTGCCAGGGTGACACCCAATTGCTTCAATGCATTCAGTGTGTTGAGCGTTTCGTCGCAATTCTCAAGCAGGATGCTTTCCGTAATTTCAAGCTCAAGCGATTGCGGCGGAATACCCGAACCCTGAATGGCCTGAGTTACGGTTTCGAGGAAAGCCACATCGCGGAACTGGCGGGTCGCGACGTTCACCGACATGGTCAGACCAGGATGCCCTGCATCGTGCCATTGCTTCAACTGCGCACACGCTGTTTCCAGAACCCACTTGCCTATCGGCACGATAAGTCCAGTGTCTTCCGCCAGGGGAATAAAGCTCAATGGTGGGATCAGTTTTCCCGATGGGTCGCTCCAGCGGATCAGGGCTTCCACTCCGGTGGGCTGCCCGCTGCGCGAATCAACCAGCGGTTGGTAATGCAACAAGAATTCATTGTGCTCAATCGCGTGACGCAGGTCGGTTTCCAATTGCAACCGTTCGTTTGCGCTGGCCGTCATCTCATGAGAATAGAACTGGTAATTGTTGCGACCCAGTTCCTTGGCGTGATACATGGCCGAGTCGGCGTATTTCAGTAGTTCATCGGCATCGACCGTATCGGACGGGTAAAGCGCAATGCCAATGCTGGCCCCGCTGAACACTTCACGGCCGCCGATAATAATCGGGGCATCAAACTGCGCCAGCACCTTCTGAGCACATAGCCCAATGTATCTGCTTTCCTCGACGTCGGTGAAGATAAGCGCGAATTCGTCGCCGCCAAGACGGGCGACCGTATCGTTTGCACGTACGCTGCGCTTCAGTCGGGCGGATATTTCTTGCAGCAATTGGTCCCCTGCTTCGTGACCCATGGTGTCGTTAACGACCTTGAAACGGTCCAAGTCCAGCAGCATGAGCGCAACCAGTCGATTGCGCCGTTTCGCATCGCCTAAAGCCTGATGCAGGCGGTCATTGAACAACTGGCGATTGGGCAGGCCAGTCAGGTTGTCATAGTAGGCAAGCAGATGAAGTTCTTCTTCAGCCAGCTTGCGCTGAGTCAAGTCGTTGAAGGCAACCACTGCACCGATCAGCTCGCCATCCTTGTACATTGGCCGCGACCAGTATTCCACCGGAAAGCTGGTGCCATCTGCACGCCAATGGTATTCATTGTTGCAATGGTGCTCGCGGCCAGCTCGGGTCGCCACCTGAATCGCGCACTCTTCAACTGGATAAGGTCGCCCGTCGGGATAGGTATGGTGAATCAAATCATGAATCGGCTTGCCAACCAGGTCGCTCTCGTTGGCATAACCCAGCATGCGCAGGCAGGCGGGGTTGGCAAAGGTGCAGATGCCTTGGGTATCCACACCAAAAATAGCTTCAGACGTGGAATCCAGCACCAGACGTACGCGGGCCCTGCTATCTTGCAGTGCATTCAACGCGGAACGCGTTTTAACCTGCATGTTATTGACTGATTCGACCAAGACGTCCAGTTCGTCTGGAAAGGATGTGGGTGTGCGCGCCAGAGTGAGCGGCGCGTTATGCACAACAGGATCGGCGCTGCGTAGATGGTCGGCCACTGCGGCCAGATGGCGCGCGATCAGGCGATAAAACAGAGTGAAGATGAAAATCGCCACCAGAAAGGTGTGCAATGCATTGTTCACCAGCACCTCGACGCCATCGCGCGCAAGTTGCGCGTAAATGTTGTCGAGGGAAATGGCCACAACCAGGGTGCCAATATCCCGTGACTGGTCCAGATGCTTGTATTGCAATGTGTACTGGCGCTCAACCACGCGTGTGTCATCGCGCTGACCTACTTCCAGCAAATAAGCGACGTTATCGTCCACAGATGCATAGACGACGTTAGGGACGCGCAGAATGCCTTCGAGTTGAAGCCTGATTTCCTTGCTGTTGGCAGCCCATACGGATTGCGTCAGTGAAGGCAGGTGAACGCCGTTTATCTGACGAAATTGTTGCTCGACGCCAGCCATATTGCGCTGGTATTCACGGAATAACTGAAAGCCAGTCGTCACCAGCGTCACGGCCGCACTGAACAGTATCATCGCGATGATCAGCCGCCGTGCTAGCGGCGATTTCAACGAATGGGTAAAGGTATGCGGATTCATTTAGCGGAGGTGACTGCTAGCGAAAGCACTTTTTCTTTGTAGAGCTTGTCGTACAGACCTTCAGCCTTGATTGCACGCAATGCCTCGGCAATTTTTGGAACCAGTGCGGCATGGCGCTTGTGGAGGTAAATGTACATTTCACGTTTGGCGATGGCGGGTTCCAGTGGGTAAATTCCTTTGATGCCCTGCTTCCTGAGCAAACTCATACCTAGCCAGCGTTCGTACAGTGCTACATCAATACGGTCCAGCTGCAACTGGCGAAACAGTTGTGCTGAATCGTCTGATGACACCACGGCAGGCGCGCCAGCCAGCATGTTTTCGTAGATTTTCCAGCCCCGGATATGTCCAATGGGCTGGGTCCGTAGCACATCCAGTTTTGATAGGAGCGTAGGATTCTTGCCAAAAGCAACAAATTCCCAGTCGATCAGTTTTTCAGGCACCCGGATCAGGTTTGGATACATCGCGTGTAGCCCGGCGATACGTGCAAGGTCCCCGTCTTCAATCCCCGCATTTGCATTGATCAGCCCACGCTCAGCTGGAAGTTTTACAAGTCGAAGCTGAACACCCGCGCGACGGAAAGCCTCAAAGGCGACCGCATTCACAAACCCTTTTTGATCGGTTGTTGTATAGGGCGGCTCGTTGGGGTCATTGAGTGTTAAAACGGGCATCTCTGCACGACAGATGCTGCCAGCCAGCAGCATTAACGTGCCGGCTAAAGCGAGCGGAAAGGTTAATTTCATGAAAAATGACACTTTCGGGGAAGAGACTGTACTGAGTACATCGACCTCAAGCCATTTTTCTTAAGGTTGGGCGTAGCCTGAAGGATAAACAGTTTTCTGAGCTTGTTTGATTCGTTTTCTTTACATATCAGATTGTTGCGAACCAAGTTTGTGATTTGCCTTTACTTTTGTTTACCTTCGCAAGGCAAACCATTTAAACCAAACTTTCCGCTTGATAGTTATTTGTTGTGCCGGGTGATTGCCAGGGTTTTGTCGTTGCCGGTACCGGAATGTTGAATATTGACGAACAAGGTATTGAAATCCGGCCCGAAATAGATGCCGGTGGCTTCGGCAGGCTTGTCCTTGAGCGAGGCGAACAGGCTGACGCCATCCGGGTAACCCTCACCCTTTTCGTCCGTTGAGTTCGGGTCGAAGACCCAGATATCACTCCATTCATTGTCTTCGGCAATCCACAGCGTGCCATTGGGGCCATTAGCGAGATTGTCCGGGTGTGTAAAACCGGTCACCCCTGCTCTACCGAATCCCGTCCGGACTTCCATTGCAACATTCTTGCCGGGCGCCACGACATAGCGCGCGGTGGGTTGATTTCCCAGCGTGACCGCCAGAATGGCACCGGGCCCCTGCTTGTTGACCGGATCGTCCACGTCTTCGCAAGTCAAAGCCACATATAAAACCGCGCCAATACGTTCGATGTCCTCGGGCCGGCAATATTCCGTGGCGGCCTTGGCCTGGGCGGCATCTCGCGCATTGATCTGCACCTGGGGCATGTCCAGCGCGACCCATACAGCGTCGCCCGTTTTGCTCGGGGTGCTGACTTTCAAGACATAGAGCTGGCCACTGGACAGGTCGCCATCACGCTCCGGCACAAATTTGTAGATGGACCCATTGCGGACTTCGTCGATGACATAAACCTGGCCTTGCATGTCGACCTCGATCCCCTCGTGCGACAAGGCACCCAGCATGGGCCGCACGCTGATACTGTCTACGCGTGAGGGGTCATCCGACTTGAACTTGAGTTCATAGACCAATCCACTCTTCGCGTGTGGAACAGCCGGATCGGGACGCTTGGCGTTGACGACTTCCTCGGCAAACAGCAGGGATTGCCAGGGTGTCCAGACCAGGCCATCGAGCGCTTCCCACTCCGCACGCCCGATCAGGTCCCGCGCCACACCGGTGTGCAGGTCGACCACAGACAGCGCGCCTCCGCTGCCGCCATCGACTCGCCGTGCGTTTCGGTCGTCACCGACCGCGCCAGGGCGCACTTCATGCGTGCGATATAGGTAACGACCGACGTGCTTGCCGGTTTCGTTGACGGTGTTCATGTCGAGCATGTCCGAACCCACGTACAGATTCAGGTCGCGCTCGCTCGATACAACGCGCTGCTGGAAACCCGTGGGAATGAGAAAAGGCTGCGTATCGATGTTGGCATCATTTTCCAGGCCGTAAGCTGAGCCGGCGATGGGCTGGAAGACCAGGTCATTATTTGCCTGGGCATGGGCAATGCACGCCGCAGTAGCCATTAGAAGCAGATCACGTGATCTCATCGCATAGCCTTTCAAGACGGGCTCAAGCCGACTGGCGGGCCCGCAGCACCTTGACCTGGAACAGGGCATTGCGTTCGTCTTCTTCCAGCGCGGATCGGATGAAATGCACGGTCGTCTGGTAACGCGGAATGATGTTGTACTTCAGGGCATTGACGCGTTTCTGGGTTTTTCGGCTGGCAGCCAACAGCCGCCACAGGGCATTTTCCGCTTCGCCGAGACGCGCCAGCGTAACGGTCAGATCACGCAGCCGCAGGCGCGCTTCGTCGAAACTGACATCGGTCCACATCAGTCCCACCGGTTGGAGCGGCAAGGGCTCAGCCGATACACTCGGGTATTCCACCCCGACACTGGAACGCACCACTATCTTGATCGCGACTGCGGGTTTGAGCCCCACCGATGCCTGACGCAGCATCTGCTCACCCATGCGCATCTGGACGATGCCGAGCCAGTGGTAGGCCTCGGTGAGTTCTTGTGCAGTCTGGGCGCGCAACTCACGGTATTGCGCCAGGCGTTCATAAACCAGGCGAGTCAGCAGGTCGCGTTTCTTCTCCAACATTTGCTGGCCCTGCTCCAGAAAGCGCGCCTGGCGCCCTACCTGTAACAGCGAACTTTTGGTGGGTGGCACCGCCAGGTGTTTCTTCATGCGACGACGCCCTTGTGATATTTCGCCAGTTCGTCCTCGGAGACACGTGTCAATGCATCGTGCGGCAGCATGGAGAGCAGGTCCCAGGCGAGGTTCAGGGTTTCGTGCACGTTGCGGTCTTCGTCCTCACCCTGGCCGATGAACTGACGTTCGAAGGCTTCGGCGAACTGCAAGTAGCGGCGATCGGAATCGGACAAATCCTCGGCGCCGATGATGGCGGCCAGGCCGCGCACGTCGAGTGCCTTGGCATAGCTGGCGAACAACTGGCTGGCGACGTGCGGATGGTCCTCGCGGGTAAAGTTTTTACCGATACCATCCTTCATCAGACGCGACAGGGACGGCAACACCGTCACCGGGGGATAGATGCCCTGGTTGGCGAGTTCGCGGCCGAGCACGATCTGACCTTCGGTAATGTAGCCGGTGAGGTCGGGAATAGGATGGGTAATGTCGTCGGACGGCATCGACAACACGGGTATCAGAGTGATGGAGCCATGGTGATTCTGAATACGCCCTGCCCGCTCATAGAGTTCGGCGAGGTCGGAATACAGGTAGCCGGGATAGCCCTTGCGTGCTGGCACGTCACCCCGCAACACCGCCACTTCACGTAGCGCTTCGGCGTAGGCGGTCATGTCGGTCATCACGACCAATACATGGTAGTCGAGGTCGAAAGCCAGGTATTCGGCCGCAGTGAGTGCGGCACGCGGGGTCAACAGGCGTTCGATGACCGGCTCGTCGGCGAGGTTGAGGAACATCACTACCTTGTTCAGCACCCCGCTCTCTTCGAAGCTTTCCTGGAAAAAGCGTGCATCGGCATGCGAGGCGCCGATCGCGGCGAACACCACCACGAATTCCGAAGCTTCCTCTCCCAGGAGCTTGGCCTGGCGCACGATTTGCGCCGCCACCCGGTTGTGTGGCAAACCGCCGCCGGAAAATATAGGCAGCTTCTGTCCACGCGTCAGCGCGTTCATGCCGTCGATGGCGGAAATGCCGGTCTGGATGAATTCACGCGGGTAAGCGCGCGCGGCTGGATTGAGCGGTTCGCCGTTGACATCGCGTCGATCGGCAGAAATGATCGGCGGCCGACCGTCGCGTGGCAGTCCGCTGCCGTTGAATACCCGGCCGAGCATGTCGCGAGAAACCGGCAGCTTGAATGGCTCATCGAGGAAACGCACCCAGGTCCGCTCCAGATCGAGTGCATCGGTGCCCTCGAACACTTCAACCAACACGGTGTCATTAGCGGTACGGATGACCTGGCCAGAACGGATACGGCCAGCATGGTCGCGCAATTGCACGCGGGAACCCGCCGCCACGCCGGGCACGTCGCTCATTACGACGAGCCCACCCTGGGCCGAGGTGGCGGTGCGAAACTCGAGATTCTTCACGACGTGGACGCCCCCGTGGCCGCGGCCCCTGTGATGCTAGGCGCAGCGGGGTGGGTATATTCCTGTAGCAGTGGCTCGAACGCATCTGGAATGGCAGCAATCTTGGCCTTCAACCCTGCGATGTCATCCGAAGGGTGCTGATTTTTCCAGCGCCGCGCCTGGGCCATCAAAGGCATCTGAATCAGACGACGAGCCGGAGCGCCGAGTTTCACCAGTTTCATGCCTAGATGATTGATTTCCAGAAAGGCTGCCAGCAAGGCGAACTGTTTCTCGGGGGTGGCGAAGCTGTCGGCATCGTCGATGGCCGATTGTTGCAGCAGGCCTTCCTTGATCAAGTCGGCCGATTCCAGTGTCCAGCGCTGCTCGGAAGACAGCGCCTCGACCCCCACCAAATTGACGACACGCTGCAATTCTTCGGATGCGCCGAGCAGATCGAGCGCTTCGGCGCGCGCGGATTCCCATTTCGAATCAATGTTTTCCGCCCACCACTTCGCAGCGGAACCCACGTAGCCGGAAAAGCTTTCCAGCCAGTCCACCGCCGGGTAATGGCGGGCATCGGCGAGCTCTTTCGACAAGGCCCAGAAGGTCTGGACGATTTCCTTGGTGTGGCTGGTCACCGGCTCGGAGAAGTCACCGCCGGGAGGCGACACCGAGCCGATCAGGGTGACCGACCCGTGTTCGCCAGCCAGGGTTTTTACGCGACCGGCCCGTTCGTAAAAAGCAGCGAGGCGCGAGCCGAGATAGGCCGGGTAGCCTTCTTCTACCGGCATGTGTCCGAGGCGGCCGGAGACTTCACGCAAGGCTTCGGCCCAGCGGCTAGTTGAGTCGGCCACCATCACCACGTCATAGCCCTGGTCACGAAAATATTCAGCTAGCGTAATGCCGACGTAGATGGATGCTTCGCGTGCCACAACCGGCATATTGGAACTGTTGGCGACCATCAGGGTGCGCTGCATCAACGGGCGGCCAGTGTGCGGGTCTTTAAGCTTGGGCATGAACTCCAGCACGTCGGTGAGTTCGTTTCCGCGTTCGCCGCAGCCAACGAAAATGACGATTTCCGCGTTGCACCAGCGCACGATCTGCTGCTGCAGCATGGTCTTGCCTGCGCCGAAGGGGCCGGGAATCGCCGCTTTACCCCCCTTCAGGAGCGGGAAAAAGGTATCGAGGATGCGTTGTCCGGTAATCAACGGTGCCACCGCGTGATCACGCTGTTTGTAAGGCCGCGGGGTGCGGACCGGCCAGCGATGGAACAGGTGCAGTTTTTCGATCCGTCCATCCGCCTGCTTCACCCGCGCGATGACATCTTTCAACGTGTGATCGCCTTCCGGTGCCAGTTCCAGCAGTTCCCCATGGATCAGTGGCGGCACCAGGATTCGATGCTGGATCGATTCGGTTTCCTGAACCGTTCCCAGCACATCGCCACCCACAAGCGCCGAACCTGCGCGCCGCTCCGGATTCGGCACAAAATGCCAGCGCGTGTCGCGCGGTAATGCAGGTACCGACACGCCGCGTGCGATGCGGTCGCCGCTCTTTTCCCGTACCGCCTGCAGCGGGCGCTGCACCCCATCGAAAATGGCGCCGAGCAAGCCGGGACCGAGTTCCACTGACAGCGGCCACCCCAGTCCCTCCGCCTCCTCGCCAGGGCACAGACCAGCGGTGTCTTCATATAACTGGGCCAGCGCAGTGTTGCCATCGCGGCTGATGACCTCGCCAATCAACCCGATGCGCCCGACCCGAACCTGCTCACCAATCACGGTTTGCGGCAGTTCGAGCTTGACCAAAGGGCCGTTGACCTCAAGTATTATTCCCATTGCGAGCTAACCGTGAACCAGGGTGCCGAGGTCGGGTGCACTGGCGAACAGCCGCTCCATCGCCACACGCGCCAGTTCGTCGGCCAGTCGGGTCTGCCGGGCCTCAAAGGTTTGATCCAGTTGCACGCGATTATTGGTCAGTCGCACCCGCAAGCCCCCTACGCTTGGATGGGCATGGCTGACAAGAGCGACAGAGCGTCCAGATGTGGCACGTGTTGTGATGGCATCCCAAACAGGCGCCAAGCGCTTTTCATCTTCGGGACGCACTTCGACGACCAGGTCGCCGGGCGGCAAGGCTTGCGCCGCCGCCTTCAGCCAGGATTCGAGCAGGACCAGATAGCGTGGCTCGTCTTGTACCAGTTTCTGGAACGCGGTTTTCATTTCGGCCAGGGTGGCTTCGGTGAGCGCCCAGCGCAGCCGGTCGAGTTCAGCGGCCAGCCGTGTTTCCGCGGCCTGGGTTAAACGTCGAACAAGTCGTTCGGCCTCGACCTTGGCTAACAAGACCTCCCGTTCGCCTGCCAGTTTCAGTTTTTCCGCTGACTCGGACAGGATGCGTTCACGTGCAATTTCAGCATGGTGATGGTGCTCGCGCGCCAGCGTCTCGGCCTGCTGGACGAGCGCTTGTTCGAGTTGGGAAACCTGTATATCTGATTCCATTTAGTGTTTATTAATCAAGGCAATAGAATTTTGTTTAAAAAGACAGCTTGAGCTGTGAAACATTGAATTATTTTAATGCCTCCGGCCCCAGCACGGCCCGCACCACTTCATCCACAGCAGGCGCGTAATCATGCGGCGCATGCAGTGGCGGCAGTTCGGTAATGACGATAAGGCCGCTCTCGTTGCGCAACCGTTTAAGCCAAGGCCCGCTTGCATGGGCCAGGTGGGTTTCCAGCAGCACCAGCGCCTGGTCACTCTCTTTGACCAGTTGGGCCAGCACCGCTTCCACCGTATCCGGGTCCGCGTCAGGATAGGCCTCGGCGCCGATCAGTCGAAAACCTTCCACCAGTGCGGCGCTGCCGAGGATCACCAATCGAGCACTGCTGACCGGAAGGGACGTTTCACGCATGATCGTGTCGTCTCAAAGCTTGCCGAGCAACAGGATGGACATGACCAGTCCGTAAATCGCGATCCCTTCGGCGAGGCCCATGTAAATCAGCGTACGGCCGAACATTTCCGGTTTTTCTGCGATTACCGCCAGCGCGGCGGAGCCAATGGGGCCCAGCGCGATGGCTGCACCGATGGCGGCAAGCCCCGTGGGCAGCCCGATTCCCAACAGGGCCAGACCTTTACCGAGCGTGATCTCGGTGACGGCGCCCGCCAGGGGTTCGGCCGCCATCACTTCTTGCAATCCGAACAGCATGACACCGGCCATTCCCAGACCAAACAGCGCCAGGTTGGCCAGCAACCCACCCTTGAGCCAGGGCGAAGGGGATGCCATGGGCTTGCACGTCAGCCAGATACCCGCGCCCAGGGTTGCCATCACTGGCAGGGCCATCAATACGATCAAACCCGTCATGTTGTCTCCCATTCAAAATCAGATTCCAGCCTTGGTCCGCTCCGGCAACAGCCGCAACGGCATGAATGCCTTGCCATCCCCACTATAAAAGCGCGAGAAACCCTCGTAGTACATCAAACGCAGCGCCTGGATAGCAACGATAGCCCCTTCCAGCACGATGATGATGATATTGCCGAGTAATAGGGTGAGCCAGTGCCCGGTCGTATCCATGCCGTTAGCCAGGGTGAATACTGCCAGGGCTAGCGCCACGTGGTTGAGGCTGAAGGCCGCCACACGCATGAATGACAGGGTGTTGGAGAACAGGCTGGTCGCTGTTTCAAGCGTCTCGATCAGAGTAACGAGCACACGTTCGCCCACTCCAGCCTGCGCGGTAGTGAACTTGAACATCGCCACCATTCCAATTCCCACTCCGGCCAGCACGCCGGCAGGCTGAGCCACATTCATCACATTGACCAGACTCGCCAGCACGCCGATTGCACCAACATAAAAAACCAGTCCAGCCAGGCCTGCGGAATCGAACAGCGCTTCACCGCCCCGCCCCGCTACCCATTTGTTGCGCGTGCTGACCAATAGCGTGAATACGATGAAGGCTACGCCAAATCCTACCGCCATCGTCAGCATGCGCACCGGGTCATGCAGGGGCGAAAGCCAGAGCGGCTGCAGAATGTTTTCATATCCAAAGATGCTGCCGTAAAGCAGACCGAACCCCATCGACACGATGCCGGCGGCCATGCCGACCCAGGCCAATTG
>JAGXGP010000155.1 GCA_024636775.1 Hydrogenophilales bacterium | reverse complement strand
GTCCTTGCCCTGGCCGATCTTTTCGCCGTTGTAGGCATACCAGGCGCCGGATTTGTCGACGATTTTGTGGACGACACCCAGTTCGATGACTTCGCCTTCGCGCGAGATGCCTTGGCCATACAAAATATCGAAGAAAGCTTCCTTGAACGGGGGCGAGACCTTGTTCTTGACGACCTTGACCTTGGTTTCGTTGCCGACGATCTCGTCGCCTTTCTTGATCGCGCCGATGCGGCGGATATCGAGGCGGACCGAGGCGTAGAACTTGAGCGCGTTGCCGCCGGTGGTGGTTTCGGGGCTGCCGAACATGACGCCGATTTTCATGCGGATCTGGTTGATGAAGATGACCAGGGTGTTGGTGCGCTTGATGTTGGCGGTGAGCTTGCGCAGCGCCTGGCTCATCAGGCGCGCTTGCAGGCCCATGTGCGAATCGCCCATTTCGCCTTCGATCTCGGCCTTGGGGGTGAGTGCGGCAACCGAGTCGATCACCACCACGTCCACCGAACCGGAACGCACCAGCATGTCGGCAATTTCCAGCGCCTGCTCGCCGGTGTCGGGCTGCGACACGAGCAGGTTGTCGACGTCGACGCCGAGTTTTTGCGCGTAGTTCGGGTCGAGCGCATGTTCGGCGTCGATGAACGCGGCGGTGCCGCCGATTTTCTGCATTTCGGCGATGACTTGCAGGGTGAGGGTGGTTTTGCCGGAGGATTCCGGGCCGTAGATTTCAACCACCCGGCCGCGCGGCAGGCCGCCGATGCCGAGCGCAATGTCGAGCCCGAGCGATCCGGTGGAGATCGACTGGATGTCGCGCGAGACATCGTGGTCGCCCAGACGCATCACCGAGCCCTTGCCGAACTGCTTTTCGATCTGGCCCAGTGCGGCGGCGAGGGCTTTGGATTTGTCGTCGGCCAGTGCGGCGGGGGAAGTAGCCATGGTGTCTCTCCTGTTTCGGTTGAGTGGTTCGTTTGCCGGTGAGCGTGAGGCTCGCCATGGACACAATGTAGTCCATACATTTATTAATGTCAATACAAAATATCACATACGTATTTAATACGAAGTAATTGTTTGTATTTCTGCGGCATCCCCCTATAATTTCAAGGGACAAGAACAACGCGGGGCGGGGGAGATGAACACTAAAGAGCGGATGCGGCTGGATGTGAAGTGGGCGACACGGCAGCGGCTGCACTATATCGAGGTCATGGCCTGGTATACCGGGGTGGTGACGCGCAGCGATGTGGCGAGGGCGTTTGGCCTGTCCGACCCGGCGGCGACCAAGGATCTCAAGCTGTATAACGATCTGGCGCCGGGCAATCTGGTCTACAACCACAGCGTGTTCGGCTTTGTGCCGGGGCCGGGGTTTGGCGCCATATTCGCCGATCTCAGTCCTGCAGCCGTGTTACCGGTAATTGCGGCCAATCTGGCGGTGGCGAGTGGGCCGTATGGGGCGGAATTGATTTACGGCCTGCCGACAGCCGCCTTGCCGCTGCCCGCCCGCCTACCCAGCCAGCACACGCTGGCGCAGATCACCCGGGCAATCCATAGCGGCCGCAAGTTGCGTGTGGCGTATCGTTCGCTGTCAGACCGCGACAGCCAGAATGAGCGGATGCTGGAGCCGCACAGTCTGGTGAATACCGGCCTACGCTGGCATATCCGTGCCTACAATGAGGAAACCTGTGATTTCCGTGACTTCGTGTTGTCGCGCATCGTCGAGGCGGAATGCCTGGACACGCCGGCGGAGTCGAACCAGCAATATGACGACGACTGGGTGGAAAGCGTGAGCTTGAAGCTGGCTCCGCATCGCGGGCTGGATGCGCTCAAACGCGAGAGTTTGCTGCTGGACTATGGGGCGAATGGCGACATCATCGAAGTCAATGTACGACGCGCCTTGCTGGGGTATGTATTGCAGCGACTGAACGTTGATACCACGCCGGATCACACGATGAACCCGAACGCCTACCAGCTGATGTTGCTGAACCGGGATGAGATCGAGCAGTTTGCGGCGTGGGCGTTTTACTAGAACGGGTTAAGCGATCAGGTCAATCAAACCACGCAAGGCCGCGGCGACAGCCCTCGAGCGGATTTCGTCGCGGTCGCCGCCGAGGCGACAGGTGGATGACATCAAGGTGCCGTCGGCCAGCGCCCAGCCATAACACACCAGACCCACCGGCTTTTGCGGGGTGCCACCGCCGGGGCCGGCAATGCCAGAAATGGCGAGTGCGGCTTGCGCGTGGCTGTTTTCCAGTGCACCGGCCGCCATGGCGCTGGTGACTTCTTCGGAGACGGCGCCGTGCATGGCTAACAGTTCTCCCGGGACACCGAGCATTTCGATCTTGGCGTTGTTGGCATAAGTAATGAAACCACGTTCATACCACTCTGAACTGCCGGGGATGCCGGTGACCAGTTGGCCGACCCAGCCGCCGGTGCAAGATTCGGCAGTGGCCAGCATCCAGCCACGTGCCTTCAGCTTGTCGCCGAGCTCGATGGCGAGCTGATTCAGTTCATCGTCGCTTACACGAGCCATTGCAGTCCTTTCAGGGCGGCGATTGCATAGCCTGCTGCCAGCAGGTCGTCGAACATGACGCCGAAGCCATTTTTCAGGCGCGCATCGGCTTGGCGGATGGGCCAGGGTTTCAGGATATCGAACAGGCGGAATAGCCCAAACGCCACAGCTATCCAAAGCCAGGTGGCCGGCGTAAACATTAACACCAGCGCAAACGCGACGATCTCGTCCCACACCATGCCGCCATGGTCGGCGACGCCGAGCGCACGGCCGGTGCGGCCACAGGCCCACACTCCGAGCAGAAAGGTGGCAATGATGAGCACGATCTGGTTCGGCAGGTCAGGCGCGATAGCGATGATGAGCCAGAATAGCGGGAGCCCCAAGAGCGTGCCGACCGTGCCGGGTGCCTTGGGCGCGAGGCCGCTGCCGAAACCGAAGGCAATCAGATGCGCGGGATGCGCGAGCAGAAATTTGAAATCAGGCCGCAAAGTGGTCATAGCCGGTGTGTTCGATGATAAGGGATTGACCATCTGCATCAGTGACAGTGAGGCCGGGTTTCGCGCTGATATGGCCGATGCGGGAGACGGATACACCGGCATCATTTGCAGCAGTCAGCACGAGGTCCCGTTTGGCTTGTGGCGCGGTAAAGCACAGTTCGTAATCATCTCCACCCGCCAGAACGCAATCGCGCGCGACGGCTTCATGCAGATAGCTTTGTACGACAGGTAATGTGGGTAACGCGGAAAACTCGAGCCTGGCTCCGATGGATTTAGCGCCGACTTGAGAACGCTCAAGAATGTGCCCGAGATCGCCCAATAGGCCATCCGAAATATCGATCGCGCTATGGGCGATGCCACGTAGTGCAATGCCGAGTTCTACGCGTGGCATGGGCAGATAAAGTGCAGGCAGCACTTTGGCGGCATCGATCTGCTCCATGAACAAGCGGCCTTGACGATAGGCCAGCGCCATCGCGGCCGAACCCAACACACCCGAAACCCAGATATCGTCGCCGGCCTGCGCGCCGTCGCGGCGTAGCGCCTGCCCCGGCGGCACTTCGCCGATCACCGTGATACTGAGGGTGAGCGCGCCGCGGGTGGTGTCACCGCCGACCAGTTCGATGCCATGCAGATCGGCCATCCGAAAAAACCCACGTGAAAATGCCGTGAGCCAGGCATCGTCGACCTCGGGCAGTGCGATGGAGAGCGTTGCCCAGCGCGGCGCGGCCCCCATCGCCGCGAGGTCGGACAGATTGACTGCCAATGACTTGTGGCCGATGCCAGCGGGGCTGTCCTGCGGCGAAAAATGTCGCCCTTCGAGCAGCATGTCGCTGGAGACGGCGAGTTGCATGCCCGGTGAAGGCGCTAACAATGCGCAGTCATCGCCCACTCCCAACACCGCATCAGGCGTGGCGCGGGTGAAGTATTTGGCGATTAAATCAAATTCCATGGGTTTGGCAGGCGATAACACTAGGGTAAGGGCGCTGGAGCCGCTCAAGCCTTGTTATGCCTTGGCCTGTTTGGCGTGTGCGATTTCGACCGCACGGACATCCTGCGCGAACTTGTCGAGCACGCCATTGATGTATTTGTGACCGTCGGTGCCGCCGAATTTTTTCGCTAGTTCAACGCCTTCGTTGATGGCAACGCGCCACGGTACGTCGAGGCAGCTCACTAATTCATACGCGCCGATCAGCAGAATGCCGCGCTCAATCGGCGAGAGTTCGGCGATCGGACGGTCGAGACAAAGCGCAATGCGTGTGCTCAACAGGTCTTCATCCTTGATGACCCCGTATAGCAGCGTGCGGAAATACTCCTCGTCCACACGTTTGAACTGCGGATCCTCCTTGAGGTTGGCGGCGATCAGTGTGATATCGGCGCCGCCGACCAGCCAGGCGTAGACGCCTTGCAGGGTGAATTCGCGGGCAATTTTACGGGAACCGGCCATCTCAAAGCCGCTTCAATAGGTTGGCCATTTCAACGGCCACGCGTGCAGCATCACTACCCTTTTCGGCCATGCGAATGTGGGCTTGCTCGACGGTATCGACGGTGAGGACGGCGTTGGCAATCGGGATGCCGGTTTCCAGTTGCACATCGAGAATGCCGCGCGCAGATTGGTTCGAGACCAGCTCGAAGTGGTAGGTGTCGCCTCGCACAACCGCGCCGAGTGCGATGAGGGCGTCGTAATTGCCTGATTGCGCCATTTTTTGCAGCGCTAGCGGATGCTCAAGTGCACCCGGCACATCAACCAGCAGGACATCGTCTGTGGCGACGCCCAGTTTGACCAGCTGGGTTTGGCAGGCTGACAACAGGCCTTCGCAGATGTCTCGGTTGAAACGGCTCATGACGATGCCAATTTTGAGGCCTGCGCCCTGATAAATGGGGTCGAGTTCGGATAGGTTGTTGCTGGTGCCCATGGGGTGCCCTTTCAGAGATTGGTCTGTTTATGTTGGCGGAACGCGGTATCGGTCGAGCTAAGCCTTTTCAGCATAGCCGGTTACTTCCAGACCGAAGCCATCCATCGCGGGCATTTTGCGTGGGCTGGCCAACAGCTTCATTTTCCCCACGCCGAGGTCGCGCAGGATTTGCGAGCCGATGCCGTAATCGCGCAGATCGTATTTGCGGTCGCTGGCCGGTGCCGGGTTGATGCGTTCGAGCAGGGCAGCGGCTGTTTCCGGACGGTGCAACAACACGATCACGCCGCATTGCGACTCGGCGATACGTTCCATCGCCCCGAGGATCGGCCACGAGTGACCGCCGCCGGTGACATCGAGAAAGTCCATCACCGAGAGCGGCTCATGCACCCGAACCAGCGTTTCCTTGTCGGCCATAATTTCGCCCTTGACCAGCGCAAGGTGCGTTTCATTGGCGCATTTGTCGCGGTAGGCGACCAGACGGAACGCGCCGTAGACGGTCTGGATCAGACGGTCAGCGGCGCGCTCAACCAGGCTTTCAGTCTGGCTGCGGTAATGGATCAGGTCGGCAATGGCGCCGATTTTCAGGCCATGCTCCTGCGCGAATGGAATCAGGTCGGGCAGTCGCGCCATGGTGCCGTCGTCCTTGAGGATTTCACAAATCACCGAGGCGGGTTCGAGTCCGGCGAGGCCTGCCAGATCGCAGCCGGCTTCGGTGTGTCCAGCGCGGACCAGCACGCCACCGGGCTGCGCGCGCAGCGGGAAAATGTGACCGGGCTGGACGATGTCGGTGGGCTGGGCATTTTTTTTGACCGCAGCCTGAATGGTGATGGCACGGTCGCCTGCGGAAATGCCCGTGGTGACACCTGTTGCGGCCTCGATCGAAGCAGTAAATGCGGTGCTGTGCTGCGCCTGGTTGTCATTCACCATCTGCTTCAGGCCGAGCTGGCGGCAACGTGCATCGGTCAACGTCAGACAAATCAGCCCGCGGCCGAACTTTGCCATGAAGTTGATGGCTTCGGGCGTGACGTGCTCGGCAGCCATCACCAGGTCGCCTTCGTTTTCGCGATCTTCCTCGTCGACCAGCACGACCATGCGGCCGGCTTTCAACTCTTCGATCATTTCCTGGGTGGAGGCGAGGCTCATCAGTCGTTGTCCCTTATCAATCTTTATCTGTGGTGTGTGTGAATTGCGTCAGGCGTTCGACATAGCGCGCAATCATGTCGACTTCCAGATTGACGCGGCTGCCCGCGTGCAACAACTTGAGCGTGGTCTGTTCCAGCGTATGCGGGATCAGGTTCAGCGCAAAGCGATCGCCATCAACGGCATTCACTGTCAGTGACACGCCATTCACCGTGATCGAGCCTTTGCGGATGATGTAGCGTGCAAGCTGATGTGGCGCGTCGATTTCCAGCAGATGAGATTCACCGACTGGGGTGAAGCGGTGCACCGTGCCCACACCATCGACATGTCCCGATACCAGATGACCACCCAGCCGGTCTGCCAGCCGCAGCGCTTTTTCCAGATTGACTTCGGCATCCGGCGCAAAGCCTTCGGTGCAGCGCAGGGTTTCGGCAGAAACGTCTACGGTGAAGCTGTTGGAAGTTAGTGCAACCGCGGTCAGGCACACGCCGTTGACGGCAATACTGTCGCCCAGCGCCACGTCGGAAAAATCCAGTCCGCCGCAAGTAATGACCATGCGCGCGTCAGCGCCGCGCGCGTCGTATTCGTGGATACGGCCGATGGATTGAATGATGCCGGTGAACATGGGTGGTGAGGGCGGCCAGTAAGACCGAGCATTGTAGGCGTTTAGGCTGAGTGGGTGAACCCCATGGACACCCCTGAGACGTAATTGCCGACACCTATATAAGGATAAGGAGGTCTCAAAAGACTATAATGGCCGCATTGTGAAGAACGAAAGCAATGGAATGACGACGCCTCAATCCTTTCTCTTACGCGGAAAAACACTGTTACCCATCGTCCAGGGCGGCATGGGCGTGGGGATTTCCGCGCACCGGCTGGCAGGAACGGTGGCGCGTGCCGGTGCGATGGGCACGATTGCGAGTATCGACCTGCGCCACCATCACGCCGATCTGTCGGAGCAGGCCAAGCATTGTCGCGACAAGGACGAACTCAATCGATTGAATCTGATTGCGCTCGATCGCGAGATCAAGGCGGCGCTCGAACTCGCTGCGGAAAATGGGCTGGTGGCCGTCAACGTGATGAAGGCGGTGACCGAGCATCCGGCATTGATTCGGCAGGCGTGTGCTTCAGGTGCGCAGGCTATCGTGATGGGCGCGGGATTGCCTCTTGATTTGCCCGAGATGACCGAGGACTTTCCTGATGTTGCGCTGATTCCGATCCTGTCGGACGCGCGCGGCGTCGCCATCGTGCTCAAGAAGTGGTCGCGCCTGAAGAAGTTCGGGAGCGGTGGTCGTTTGCCCGACGCCATCGTGATCGAGCATCCTTTGTATGCAGGCGGGCACCTCGGCGCGCCGAATCCGGCAGAACTGGCAAACGAGCGTTTCAATTTCGCCGAAGTGCTGCCCGGAATCTTCAAGGTGTTCGACGACATGGGCATCGCGCGCGGGCAGATTCCCATCATCGTCGGCGGCGGCATCAACAGCCACGAAAAACTGCTGGCCGCGCTGGCGCTGGGGGCGAGTGCCGTGCAGGTTGGCACGCCGTTCGCCGTCAGTGAAGAGGGTGACGCTCACATCAACTTTAAGCACGTACTGGCCGATGCCAGACCGGAGGACATCGTCACTTTCATGAGTGTGGCCGGGCTACCGGCGCGCGCGGTGAATACGCCATGGCTTGCCAATTACATGAAGCGCGAAAGCAAACTGCAGGCGGTGGCGAAGGCCGACCCCAAGCGCTGCGCAATCGGCCTGCATTGTCTGACGCACTGCGGCTTGCGCGATGGCCTCGAAAAGGCCGGGCAGTTTTGTATCGATTCGCAATTGGTGGCGGCCTTGAAAGGCGACGTGAGCAAGGGCTTGTTCTTCCGCGGCAGCGAAAGCTTGCCTTTTGGCAACGCCATCCGGCCGGTGCAGGATCTCGTTGACTATTTAATGACGGGCGTCATGCCACTCGATTCGAAGCGGTAATGTGCGCGAAACGGATAGTAAATGCGGCTTGACTCACCTGCCGCCGCAAGGGTGGGCAGGTTGGGAAGGTGCTCGCTTGTCGCTAACGGGCTCACCCTGTAACTCGGACACTAACGGGATAAATAAACCCTAAATTCATCTTGACGTTTTGTCGACATGTTGTATCTTCAGTATCAATGCAACACTAGATATTGATGATCCGGGAGATTGAGATGGTTAGTGCGGGTGCGGAAACGGACGTGACAAGGACCTTACGCGAGGTCGTCAAGCGCGATGGTAGGCGCGTCGATTTCGATGCAGGGAAGATCCGGTCGGCGCTGCTACGTGCTGCTCAAGCCGCCGACGAGTTCGGCGAGGCCGAGGCAGATTTGCTGACGGCTCAGGTGGCCAAGGTGCTGAGCTACCTATTCAGCACCACGCCGCCCGACATCGAGCGCATCCAGGACGTGGTCGAGCAGAGCCTGATCGCGGCCAATCACTTTCAAACGGCGCGCGCCTTTATCGTTTATCGCGAAACCCACAAAAAGCTGCGTCAGGACCGCAAGACGGTGGTGGACGTGGAAGCGTCGATCAATGAATATCTCTCGCGCCAGGATTGGCGGGTCAATGCCAACGCCAACCAGGGCTATTCGCTGGGCGGGCTGATCCTCAATGTTTCGGGCAAGGTGGTGGCCAACTACTGGCTCAATCATGTATATTCGCCCGAACTGGGCGAAGCGCACCGCAACGGCTCGTTGCACGTTCACGACCTCGACATGCTGGCCGGTTACTGTGCCGGCTGGTCGTTGCGCACCTTGCTGCACGAAGGTCTCAATGGCGTGCCGGGCAAGGTCGAGGCGGGGCCGCCCAAGCACATGTCCTCCGCGGTCGGCCAGATCGTCAATTTCCTCGGCACGCTGCAGAACGAATGGGCCGGGGCGCAAGCATTCTCCTCGTTCGACACCTATATGGCGCCGTTCATCCGCAACGACGCGATGCACTACGAAGCGGTCAAGCAATGCATCCAGGAACTGATCTACAACCTCAACGTGCCGTCGCGCTGGGGCACACAGACGCCGTTCACCAACCTCACTTTTGATTGGACCTGCCCCGAGGATTTGTGTGAACAAATACCGATCATCGCCGGTAAGGAAATGCCCTTCACCTACGGCGATCTGCAGGTCGAGATGGACATGATCAACCGTGCCTATATCGAGGTGATGACCACCGGCGATGCCAAGGGCCGCGTGTTTACTTTCCCTATACCCACTTACAACATGACGCCAGATTTTCCGTGGGAATCGGAAAACGCCGACCGTTTGTTTGCGATGACCGCGCGCTATGGTCTGCCGTACTTCCAGAACTTCATCAATTCCGAGATGAAGCCGAACCACATCCGCTCGATGTGCTGCCGCCTGCAACTCGATTTGCGCGAGTTGCTGAAGCGCGGCAACGGTCTGTTTGGCTCGGCCGAGCAGACCGGTTCGGTCGGCGTGGTGACGGTCAACTGCGCGCGTTTGGGCCATGAGTACAAGGGCGACGAAGCCGGGCTGCTGCGCCGTCTCGATGCGCTGCTCGAGATGTCGAAGAACGGCCTGGAAATCAAGCGCAAGGAGATCCAGCGGCTGATGGACAACGGCCTCTTCCCCTACACCAAGCGTTACCTCGGTACCTTGCGCAATCACTTCTCGACCATTGGCGTGAACGGCGTCAACGAGATGATTCGCAACTTCACCGATGATGAGCACGACATCACCAGCGAGTGGGGCCACGAATTTGCGGTTCGCCTGCTCGATCACATCCGTGGACGCATCGCCGCCTTCCAGGAAGAAACCGGCCACATGTACAACCTCGAAGCGACGCCGGCCGAAGGCACAACCTATCGCTTCGCCAAGGAAGACAAGAAGCGCTATCCGGCCATTTTGCAGGCGGGTACAGACGATGCGCCGTACTACACCAACTCGTCGCAGTTGCCGGTGGGCTTTACCGACGATGCGTTCGAGGCGCTGGAGCGGCAGGATGACCTGCAGCGCAAGTACACCGGTGGCACCGTCCTGCATCTCTATATGTCGGAAAACATCTCTTCTGTTGAGGCTTGCCGCAATCTGGTGCGCCGCTCGCTGGAGCGATTCCGCCTGCCCTACATCACGATCACGCCGACTTTCTCAATCTGTCCCAAACACGGCTACCTCGCCGGCGAGCACGAGTTCTGCCCGACTTGCGACGAAGAAGCCCTGTCCCGCAAACGCGCTATAGCAGCCTGACCCACCCCAAGGAGATTGTTATGAACGACATGAGTGTTTCCACCCAAATCCAGACCAATGCACTGAAGGACGAAGAGCGCACTCGCTGCGAAGTGTGGACCCGTGTGATGGGCTATCACCGCCCGACCACAAGCTTCAACAAGGGCAAGCAGAGCGAGCATCGCGAGCGTAAGTTCTTTGTCGAAGGGCACTGCACGCACGGGTAATTTCGCCATGCTGAGCTTGTGATGACGACACTACACGTCGGTGGCCTGACGCCGCTTTCCACCACTGACTGGCCAGGCATGCTGGTCGCAGTGGTGTTTTGCCAAGGGTGTCCCTGGCGTTGTGGCTATTGCCATAATCCCGACCTGATTCCACCGCGCGGAGAGCATAAAATTCCGTGGGAGGACGTGATGACATTTCTGCGTCGCCGCCAGGGGCTTCTCGACGGTGTGGTGTTTTCCGGCGGCGAGCCGACGCTGCAGGCTGGCTTGCCCGACGCAATACGCGAAGTGCGTACGCTCGGTTTCAAAATTGGCCTGCACACGGGCGGTATGTATCCATCGCGTCTCGCAGCGGTGCTGCCATTTGTGGATTGGGTGGGGATGGATGTCAAAGCGGCGTTTGCCGATTACCCGCGCACGACGGGTGCAGAGGGTAGTGGCGGACGTGCGCTAGTTGGTTTGCAGCACGTTCTGGCATCCGGTGTTGACCATGAAATCCGCACCACCGTGCATCCGGCACTACTGAGCGATGCAGGCCTTGTCCAGGTTGGACACGATCTGGCCGAGCGCGGCGTTCGGAACTATGTCATTCAGGCTTTCCGCAGCCAGGGCTGCGGTGACGAAGATTTGCGACAGAGTGCAATGCGCGAGCGTCCCTTGCAAGATGTGGGCGAGGAGTTGGCGGGGCTGTTCGAGAAATTTGCAGTACGCGCCTAGGCGGTTCGGCAACCAAACGCTGAGTTTGTAAAATAATTTACGCCGGTCGCAAGGTCAGGCGCAGATCGTCGCCGATCTGGCGCACGTCGGTCATGCGAAACCGTGCGGCATCAGTTAGCGTTGTGAGCGGTGAATGCGCGAACAGTCCGCGCGCGTCGTTGCCCACCGCCATCGGTGCCATATAAGCCACCCATTCATCGACCAATCCGGCAGCGAGCAG
>JAGXGP010000154.1 GCA_024636775.1 Hydrogenophilales bacterium | reverse complement strand
CCGTCGATGCCATCCGACACAGCTGCGGCCAGAAACAGCCAGCACGCGGCTTCCCAACGTTGCTGCAGGATCAGCCAGGCAATCACCGGCACTGCACCCAACCGCAGCAGGGTAATGATGTTCGGCAGATTGAGAACGCGCTCACTCATGCCTGAACCTTAGTCAATTAACAGGTTGTCTGGCAAGTTCGTCCCACAGTTTGTCGAGACGCTTGGCTGACACGGGGTAAGGCGTTTTCAGCTCCTGGGCAAACAGCGAGATGCGCAATTCCTCCAGTTGCCAGCGGAAATCGTCCAGCGCCGCGGACGCCTCGCCCATGACCTGCGAACGTCGCGCCAAATACTTGTTCTGCAGCGTCAGCACGTTGGCCATGCCGCGCGAGTCGCGTTGTTCTGCGGCGGGCAATTTTTCCAGCCGTTTGAGGATGCCGCGCAAATACCGGGGCATGCTTTTTAAATGCGGCCACGGCGTGGCCGTGATGAATCCCGCTGCAACCAACGCCATCAGGTGGGCGGATTCGTCACGCATGGCCGCCACAAACTGCGGTTTGGCGTTCAGCCGGGTTGCCACCTGGGCATGCAAATCGAGTATTTCGGCCACGTCGCGCAGCAGCGCCTGTTTGACGACTGCAATGCGCGGCTTGGCGCGCTCTTTCTGCTTGTTGAAGGCTTTCTCGGAGCGGGGAAGATCGTCCTCACCCAGCAGCGCACGGGTGGCGATGGCATCGGTCAATTCCGTACGCAGCACATCGGCACTGCCGAAATTTCGGTACTTCATCGCCAGCGCGGTTTCGCGTGCCAGATCCTTGTCGAGCTGCTTGAACTGCGCGGCCAGCGCCAGCCTGAGCAAACGCACCACGCCACGGCGGGTTGCCTGCTCGGCGGTTTCTGCGGTGTCGAGCAGCCTCAGGTCAACTGCCTCGCCGGTATCGACCAGCGCAGGAAAACCGATCAGCTCGCGCCCGCCGCGCGAGAACTTAACCTGCTCAGGCAAATCGCCAAACGTCCACCCGGTCAGACCGGTCTGCTCGAACCCGCCTTCTTCGCTCTGGCTGCCGTAGGTGATACTCGCCGCCCCACCGAGTTGCTGCCGCAGTGCCACCAGATCACGGCTGCTGGCGAGCTCCTGTCCGCTATCGTCCACCACCCGCAGATTCATCTGCAGATGCAAAGGCAATTCACTGGTCCAGTCTTCGTGCCGAATATCCGCACCGGTTTTTTTACGGATAAAGGCGGCCAGCGCTTCGGTCAAGGTCTGCTCACCGGGATTGGCCACACTCAGAAACGCCGTCACCGCATCGGGCAGCGGGATCAAGGGGCGACGCTTGTCTTTGGGCAAAGACTTCAGCAGCAGGATGAGCTTCTCGCGGATCAGACCCGGCACCAGCCAGTCGATCACAGCCAATTCAACCCGGTTCAGCAGATACAGCGGCAAGGTGAGGGTCACCCCATCGAGCACATGACCGGGCTCGAAGCGGTAGGTGAATTTGCACGTGACCCCATCCACCAACAGCGTTTCCGGGAACAAGTTGTGATCAGCGCCGAGGCCTTCGCCCAAAATATCATCGCGCTGTAAAAAAAGCGCCAGCGGATTCGTCGACTCGACTTCCGCACGCCATGTTTCAAACGATGCACCGTTATGCAGGCCTGCCGGAATACGCGCTTCAAACACCCGAAAAATGCGCTCCTCGTCCAGCCAAACGCCAGACTTGCGTGCCTTGTGCTCAAGATCCTCGATTTCCTTGATCAGCGCACGGTTGTGAACAAACCAAGGCGCCTGGGTATCGTAATCGCCCGCGACCAGCGCACCACGGATGAACAGCTCGCGCGACAGCTCGGGGTCGATGCTGCCGTAATGGATCTTGCGCCGCGGCGCCAGCGTGATGCCGTACAGGCTCACGCGCTCGAACGCCACCACGCGCGCGCCGTCCTTCTCCCAGTGTGGCTCGATGTACATGCGCGTCAGCAAATGCTGGCCCGCTGCCTCAATCCATTCCGGGCGCACCTCGGCCACGGTCCGCGCAAGCAGCCGCCCGGTGTCGGTCAACTCGGCCGCCATGATCCATTTTGGACCTTTCTTCGCCAGCGCCGAGCCGGGATGGATCGACAGCTTGATGCCGCGCGCGCCCTGGTAATTGCCTTCACTCGGTTTGGGGCGGCCACCGCCTGTATTGGATCGGCCATCGTCCGACTTAAAGCCGATATTGCCCAACAGGCCGGTCAGCATCGCCTGGTGGACCGTGTCGTAGCCTGCGTCCTTTTCATTTTCACGCAGGCCCAATTCACTCGCCTGTGAATGCAACTGGCTGTGGATATCCCGCCATTCGCGCATCCGCCGTGGCGACAGAAAGTGATCCTGCAGCAGCGTCTGCAACTGTCGGTTGGTTTTCTTGTGCTGCACCTGTTCTTCGTACCAGCTCCACAGTTTCAGCCAGCCCATGAAGTCGGATCGTTCGTCGGCAAACAACTTGTGCTTCTCATCGGCAGCCTGTGCGCGTTCCATCGGACGGTCGCGCGGGTCCTGCACCGACAGCGCGCTGGCGATGATCAACACTTCGCGCACGCAGCGATGTTTTTCCGCCGCCAGCAGCATGCGCGCGATGCGTGGATCGAGCGGCAATTTCGACAACTTCTTGCCGATGTCGGTGAGCTGTCCCTGTTCGTCGAGCGCGTGCAGTTCGGCCAGCAATTGGTAGCCATCGGTGACCAGCCGCGTGCTTGGCGCATCGATGAAGGGAAATCCCACCACATCGCCGAGGCCGAGTGACTTCATGCGCAGGATGACGCCGGCCAGCGACGAGCGCAGCAATTCGGGATCGGTAAAGCGGGGCCGGTTGGCGAAATCGGCTTCGTCGTACAAACGGATACACACGCCGTCCGCCACCCGCCCACACCGGCCAGCGCGCTGGTTGGCCGAAGCTTGCGAAATTTTCTCGATCAACAACTGCTCGACCTTGTTGCGCGCCGAGTAGCGCTTGACGCGCGCACTGCCGGGATCGATCACATAGCGAATGCCCGGAACGGTGAGCGAGGTTTCCGCCACGTTGGTCGCCAGCACGATGCGCCGCAGGGCGTTGGTCGGCTTAAAAATCGCGTCCTGTTCGGCGACCGACAAGCGGGAAAACAGCGGCAGAATTTCAGTCCCCGGCGGATGATGCTTGCGCAACGCTTCGGCCGCATCACGGATTTCGCGCTCGCCTGGCAGGAACACCAGAATGTCGCCGGAGCCGAGCCGAGCCAGTTCGTCGGTGGCCTCAAGGATCGCCGCAACGATATCCGGCGCATCTTTATCCTTTTTTTCGCGGTTGGGTTTACCGGAAGCGGCAGGCGCCTCGGGCTCCTCGCGCTCAATCGGCCGCCAGCGGATTTCCACCGGATAGGTCCGCCCCGACACTTCGATCACGGGTGCGTTATTGAAATGTTTAGAAAAACGCTCGGCATCGATGGTGGCCGAGGTGATCACCACCCGCAGGTCATTGCGCTTCTGCACCAGGGTTTGCAGATAACCCAGCAGGAAATCGATATTGAGACTGCGCTCGTGTGCCTCGTCGATGATGATCGTGTCGTAGCGCGAGAGCAGCGGATCGCTCTGACTTTCGGCCAGCAGGATGCCGTCGGTCATGATCTTGATCCTGGTGTCGTGGCGCACCTTGTCGGTAAAGCGCACCTTGTAGCCGACGAGACCGCCCAGCTCACCCCCCAGTTCATACGCGATGCGGGTCGCCACCGAGCGCGCAGCGATGCGGCGCGGCTGGGTGCAGCCGATCAGCTTGCCCGGCTTCACGCCCAGCTCCAGACACATCTTGGGAATCTGCGTGGTCTTGCCCGAGCCGGTTTCACCACACAGAATCACCACGCGATTTTCTTTCAGCGCGGCGAGGATGTCGTCACGCCGCGCGCTGACGGGCAGATCAGGATAATTTATCCTGTGCGGCAGGCCAGGCTGTACCGGTAGGTTGTCGCTCGCTGCGTGAGTTGTTTTAAGGGGGGGAACGGTCATTAAATGTTTCCAGCACAGCTGGTCGGTTAGCGTTGTCCAACCCAACGAACCAATGAGATGTTCGTTGGCGGACAAGCGCGGTAAAATTCAACTACGGATTTTACGCGATGCCCCTGCCCGCTGCCGTGACCTGTAACGAGTCTCCACCATGCCGCCCAAGAACCCGAACCCCACGCTGAACGAAAACGACATCGCCACCCTGGCCGATCTCATCGACGAAGCCGCCACGCGCACCGAAGAACCGCTGTCACTTGAAGGGCTGGATGGCTTCATCACCGCGCTGCAATGTGCACCGCGTCCCATCGCGGAAGCAGACTATTTTCCCGTGCTGTTCGGACAGCCCGATCCGGCCACACTGTTTGCAAACGCGGCCGAATACCAGCGCTTTCAAGCGCTGTTCACTCGACGCTGGAAAGAAATTTCGCGTGCGCTATCCGCACCCATCGATAGTCTGACCGATCCCCACGCCCTGTCTCCGCTGATCATGGACTGGGAGGGCATGCTCAACGATATGCCGATGCAGGAAGCGGCCGCAGTCGAAGCCGAAGGGGTGCCGCTTTACGCCAGCATCTGGGCAGCCGGATTTCTGCAGGTGGTGGAACACTGGGAGGACGACTGGACGCTGCCACCGGACAGCAAGGACGAAGCCTTTGCCGATGAGTTGCTCGATCCGTTTTATGTGTTGATGACCCCGCCCGAAGAATGGACAGACGAAGAGCAGCAGACCAGCCGCGAAGATTACGTCGCATTGGCTATCTGGAGCTGTTATGAGTTGTGCGAATTCTGGCGCGACCGCGGCCAGGCACCACGTAGATAAAACATTTGTAACCTGAACCTTGTAAGCTGCGCCCGCTATGAACCTCGTCCTGTTTGATCTCGACAATACGCTGCTCGCCGGCGACTCCGACTACGAATGGGGTCAGTTCCTCATCGCCAAGGGCGCAGTCGACGGCCCCCATTACGAAGCCAAAAACAAGGCTTTCTACGAAGACTACAAGGCCGGCCGGCTCGATATCCATGCATTTTTGGCATTTGCCCTGCGCCCACTGGCCACCCACTCGCGCGCGCAGCTCGACGCCTGGCATGCCGAATACATGGAGACGCGCATCAAGCCGATGATCACCCAGGCTGCGCGTGATCTGGTGAAGCGCCATTTGGACGAAGCCGACTTGGTCGCGGTCATCACCGCCACCAACAGCTTCGTCACCGGACCGATCGCCCGGGAATTCGGCATTCCGCATCTGATCGCCACCGACCCTGAGCAAATCGATGGCCGCTTCACCGGCGAGGTCGCCGGAACGCCGTGCTTTCGCGAGGGCAAGGTCAGCCGGCTCGAACACTTTCTTGAGGCCCACGGTACGCGGCTGGACTGCCTGACCAACAGCTGGTTCTATAGCGACTCGCACAACGATTTGCCCTTGCTGGAAAAAGTCCTGCACCCGGTAGCGGTTGACCCCGATCCCACCCTGCGCGACTACGCGCTCGTGCATCACTGGCCCGTGATTTCATTGCGGCACGCAAAATGAAGTCTGTTGTTCTGGATTAATCGCCTATGTCCACGCCCACTACACTCGCTGAAAGCGTTTCCCATCAACGTGATGCCCTGGCCAACCTGCTCCGCGAACCCTTGGCGCTGGCCGCCCAGGCCTGCAGCCGGGCATGGCCCAGTCGCGCTGGGCTCAACGCAGCATTAATCCAGGCGCTGACAACCGTACCCGCGTGTAAATATCTCTATGCACTGGACACCCACGCGGTTCAACTCTCCGACAACATCAGCCACGAAGGGCTGATCGATACCGACTACAAACGCGACCGCGCCGACCGCCCCTACATGCGCGAAGCGGTGCCGAACCAGGGCTTCCTGCTGTCGCAGGCCTACATCAGTCTGCGCGTCAAGCGGCCGTCACTCACCGCGATCCAGATCGTGCGCGATGACGACGGCCAAGTGCTTGGTTTCGTCGGCGCTGATTTCGACCTGCGCGACCTGCCGATCACTGGAAAACTCTACGACGAACCCACTTACTGGCGGCAAATCAAGGGCGACCCTTCCATTCGAAGCTCGGTTTTCCAGCAGTCGCGCACCGAAAGCCAGCTGGATCTGAACATCGATACCGTGCTCGGCGTCATGGTGGAATTAATGGCGGATCACGGAGTTTTCCACGGCAAACTGCATTTTTCCAGCAGCCGCGCCACCATCTGGCTGATCGAAGATCCTTTTCGTTACCGTCTGCTCGATTTCGACGCGCTCAAAGATCCTGATACCTGCCTGATCTATCCGCATTGTCCTTACCCCGCTGACGCGCTCATCCCCAAGGACAAGATCGAACAGGTATTCGATGGCCTTCGCGCATTACGCTTCATGGACGAGACGTTTTATCTGCGTGCCGGGTCGCTCAACATCTTCAACGGCATGGTCGGGCTGACCTTCTCGTGCGATGGATCGCACTACTTGCCGTGGGACGAATTCCTCAGCAAAGGATACGATTTCTGGGCGCCCGACAACCCGGCTGTCGAACTCTGCCCAAGCTGACCGGCATTCAATTAGCCTCGGCAAACCGTATTTCTGAAAGCCTCTCCCGCGTACAGGGTTGAAGCGCAGGCCATCCACAGCGGATAATGCGGCATTGCGTCGGATTGCCTGCTTTGGAAACCTACATCCTCATCCTCATTTCCACGGTGTTTGTGAATAACATCGTGATGGCCAAGATTCTCGGTCTATGCCCGTTCATGGGCGTATCGAGAAAACTGGAAACCGCCATCGGCATGGGGCTGGCGACGACCTTTGTGCTGACCCTTGCGTCTGGCGCCAGCTACCTTATCAACGAATACCTGCTCGGCACCGAACTGTTTTACCTGCGCACCTTGTCATTCATTGTGGTGATTGCCGGGATTGTGCAGTTCACCGAGATGTTCATCCACAAGACCAGCCCGGTGCTCTACCAGGTGCTGGGGATTTATCTGCCGCTGATCACCACCAACTGCGCTGTGCTGGGCATTCCGTTGCTGAACGTCCAGGCGCAACACGGTTTTATCGAATCGCTGTTTTTCGG
>JAGXGP010000153.1 GCA_024636775.1 Hydrogenophilales bacterium | reverse complement strand
TTCGTCTCCTCGTTTCGGTGTGGGGCCATGACCCGGCGAACCATTCGCCGGCCAACCCAGATATTCAATCTAGACACCGGGTTGCCCTTCGACAAGCTCAGGGCGAACGGAAATTTTCCTCTAGACCCCGGGCAGCCCCCATTCGGCTAGCTCAGGACAGGCTTCGACAACACCCGCAAGGGGTACGCCGGTGGGTTCCCCGCCACTGAGCGGCGACCCTTCCGCTGGCTCAGGGCGAACGGAGATTTTCCTCTAGACATCGGGTAGCACCCATTCGGCGAGCTCAGGACAGGCTTCGACAACACCCGCAAGGGGTACGCCGGTGGGTGCTCCGCCGCTGATCGGCGACCCTTCCGCTGATTCAGGGCGAACGGAGATTTTCCTCTAGACATCGGGTAGCCATCATTCGGCGAGCTCAGGACAGGCTTCGACAACACCCGCAAGGGGTACGCCGGTGGGTTCCCCGCCACTGAGCGGCGACCCTTCCGCTGGTTCAGGGCGAACGGAGATTTTCCTCTAGACAATCGGGTATCCACCATTCGACAAGCTCAGGACAGGCTTCGACAACACCCGCAAGGGGTACGCCGGTGGGTGCCCCGCCGCTGTGCGGCGACCCTTCCGCAGGCTCAGGGCGATCGGAAATTTCCCATGCATCAACGGAAATCTCCCCCTGCGTCAACGGAATTCCCCCTGCATTATTTGGATTCGGGTTGTGGCGGCACCGAACACGAGTCCCCGTTGGCCAACTGGCATGACTGTTGGCACGGCACCAGCCCGCCCTCAATACAATTGGGAATGGGCGTGCAATTGCCCGACTCTCCGGGAAGAGCCATGGGTTTTTTAAGCCTGATGTGTTCGAGAAAAAACCGCTGCGCAAAGAGAACGAAGCGGTCGTTATAGATGGCGTTGTGGTCGGCCATCATCCCTGCGTCGGTATTGACCACCAGATATGGATAGTTCGACGCGTACTTTGGGCTCGCGACAGAGGTCAGGCTGATTCCTTTGCCATATGAGTCTTTTTTCTCCAGCGCATTGTCGACGACAACATCCATCGATTTGCCTATCAATGCGTCAAGGTCCAGGTCTGCCGTAGCCGTGAGATACGGACAGGGGCAGGGTTCTGGTTTTCCCTTTCTTATCGTGGCGGTGGAAACAGCGGGGTCAACCTTGAAGGCATGGGTGGCCCCGGTTAAGGTAACCGAGAGCTTTTTTACCGTCTTTGTGCCCACCGCAGGCGGATCGTAGAGTACCGGCACTTTAATCACAGCACTGTTGTTCCCATCGAGAATATCCACCGTGGTGGTGGCAGCAACATAGTCAACGCCCGGTATCGCCGTGTCTTGTCCGTCCTTGTTATAGGCGTAAGTCACGGTGATCGCGCTACCGGTTTTGTTGGGTTCGCTCAGGCATACGTTGTAGGTCAGCGCGGTGGCCGGTTGGGCGGCATTGGTGGCCCCCACTAGCTGCACGGTGTTCTTTTTATCCAGGCTGCAACTGCTTAGATTGTGGGTTCGGTATCGCTCGTCGTGGCCGATGGCCTTGCGTATGCTGTCTCCCTGCGCCGTGGACTTAGCATGCTGGAAGAGCGTGCTCAAGGCACGGCCAATGGGGAACAACGCACCGGTATCGCTATCGGCCCTGGACGTGACGATCATCATCACCGGCCGTTGGGTTTCCTTGTAGCAGCGATTCGTGGCGATGTTGAATAGCGGCTCGTACAGCGACCCCTCAAAGGCCGGATTGACCAGCAACACAAAGTCGCCAAAACTTTTTGCGGTGTCGTATTGGGCAGCCGGGTCAGGGTCACATTCTGACTTGTCGGCACGCGAGGTCTTGGTTGCGCGCTCCATCAATGCGTGCGACAGCGCCGAGTAGATGACAAGGCCGCCAAAGCTATGGCCGGTGATCACGAGCTGGGTTTTGTTGATATCGGTCTTTTCAGGGGCGGTTACCGCCGCCACACCCCTTTGCCGAATGTCCCGATAGTCTTTCAGGCGCGTCAAGAGCTCAAACACGCCCCCGCGGCCCACACGCGCAGCGGTGTCCTTGCGGGTCCAGAACGAGATGTTGTTGAGATCCGTGTCGAAGGGCAGACCCCGCCAGCCCACGTAGACCCCCACCACTTTCCGAACCTTGGCATCTTTTGATTTAGCGACGCGGAACACTTCATTGGCCTTCTCCCCGAGGTCGGTGCGCTCGAGCAGCCGCGAGAAACACACCACGTTGTTATCGCAGGCGCTCGCGTTGTGCTTCCACCCATGCGCGTAGACCTGGATCAGCGTGTGGCCGTTGGTTGCTTCGTCTTCTTTCTCGAGTTTTTTGAGCAGCGCAAACAGGGCTTCCATTTGCCTGCGGTTGGCAAACCAGCCCTGGTCATCGAACTCGATGAACGACAGGTAGTAATCGCCTTTCACCCCATCCTGGGTTTGATAAAAGCGGTGCTGAATGGCTTGAGAACCCGCGGATTGGGGGTCGGGGGCTGCCGTCGCGGTTTTTTCATCCTCGCAGCGCGCGCGGGTTGCGCTTACGGTGCCGTTATCCACCGCACACTCAAAGTACGTTGAATTCGAGCCCGGCTCAGACCGCGCGGATGTCATCTGCGGTATCGCAGTGCGATACGAATTGAGCGGCGCGCAGGCCGATAGCAACACGCTGGCAAACAGAATGGATAGCAGACGTTGGCTGTTCATGTATTTTTCCCCTGGGTGATCTTTTGGCAATCCATAGCCTGGATTTTTTTATGCGCAGACACGGTGGTCGAATATTTGATGCCTGCCAGACAAAGTGTAGGCGTTGTGCGTGAGGGCGCTAGAAAAAAGGGCTGTAACCCAACGCGAACAACGCGCAGGTGCCGGGTTGCCCGGGGTTTGATCGGCATGGCCGTGCTGGGTGCGCTGCCGGGTTTGGCATCCCCATTGTTCGCCACTGCCTGGGGTGATGCCCGGCCAGATTGGCCGCGCCGGTGAGCGCTACAACTGCGGGCTGTTGGGCAACGGCACCGTGGGCGCGGTGGCATCGCGCACCTTGGTCACATCCACCACAAAATATTCCGTATCGCCAAAACAGCTGGATGGAATGAACTTGTGCTGCTGGTATTGCAGCACCACCCGTTCGCCCGCCAGCGCGTTAATGCGGCCCGCCGCGGCGTCGTCGGGCACGGTAAAGATGAACTTCTCCGGAATCGCGCCCGGCATCGTCACCAGCGCCAGCTCGCCTTCCCAGGTTTTGCACAGCCAGCCCTTTTTCGAGAGCTTCTGCACATAGCCCGCGCGTTCGCCTTCGGAATAATTCCAGTGCAACGTCAGCCAGGTCCATCCCATCGTCAGCAAAATCAGAACGACCAGAGGCAGCACAAAGAAGCGAAGGAGATTGGATGTCATCGAGCAGCACCGGTATGGGAAGGCGGCGCCAGTTTAGCAGGGCAGGGCGTGTGTGCTGTATGCCCAGTACCGCTGTACCGTTCCTCCTTAGCTCTTGGCCCCTTGAGCCGTTCGCCCAAACCTTAAGTACCGTTCGCCCTGAGCTTGTCGAAGGGCTGCCTATCTACAGGCCCAATGCAAAGCGAAGTTTAAGTAGTACTCCCCTATCCAAACAACATTGCGCCCGCTCCCCCAAAGTGCACTCCATTATCATCAGAATGGCAGGTGGAAGTGGACCCCGATAGCAGACCACACCAATCAATTACCCGCATGCCCATTGGGTTGTGCGAAGATTCGGCAGACAAAAAAATAAGGGGGCGTTTTGGCACCACAGCCAGAACAACAAGCGAGGGGCAATATTGATGTGCTGCTAAAGGCGGCAGGCTGGCACGTCTGCGATGCCGATGCTGCCAACTTTCAAGCCGCGCGTGGCGTCGCCAACCGCGACAAGCTGTTCACCGGAATTGTCACCCGCCCCAGATTACACAGATTGTTAATTCAGCCATGATTCATACTGAGGCTCAAACCCGCTCTGCGCTTATCGACCAACAACTCGCCTTGTCTGGCTGGAACGTCAAAGATCCCACCCAGGTCGTCGAAGAGTTCGATATCCTGACCAGTCTCCCCGAAGGCGTGTCCGAACCGCGCACCCGTTACGAAGGTCATCAGTTCAGCGACTACGTTCTGCTGGGCAAAGACCGGAAGCCACTGGCCGTGGTTGAAGCCAAGAAATCTAGCAAGGATGCTGCTATTGGCCGCGAGCAAGCCAAGCAGTACTGCTACAACATCCAGAAGCAACTAGGCGGCGAGCTGCCATTCTGTTTTTACACTAACGGCTATGAAACCTACTTATGGGATTTGGAAAACGCCCCTCCACGCAAAGTAGTTGGCTTTCCCACGCGTGATGATCTGGAACGCTTCGCCTACATTCGTCGCAACCGCAAACCGCTGACGCAGGAGTTCATCAACACTTCGATTGCCGGACGTGATTATCAAATTCGTGCGATTCGCTCGGTTCTTGAAGGCATCGAGCAGAAGAAACGTGACTTCCTGTTGGTGATGGCCACCGGCACGGGTAAGACCCGTACCTGCATTGCCATGGTCGATGCACTGATGCGTGCCGGTCATGCTGAAAAGGTACTGTTCCTGGTCGACCGCATTGCACTGCGCGAGCAGGCGCTGGCGGCCTTCAAAGAGCACATGCCTAACGAGCCGCGCTGGCCCAATGTGGGTGAAAAACTCATCGCCAAGGACCGTCGCGTGTATATCGCCACCTATCCCACGATGCTCAACATCATTCGAGACGAGGCGCAGCACCTGTCGCCACACTTCTTCGACTTCATCGTGGTCGATGAGAGCCATCGGTCCATCTACAACACCTATGGCGAAGTGCTCGACTACTTCAAAACCATCACGCTGGGTTTGACAGCAACACCGACCGACATCATTGATCACAACACCTTCCGGCTTTTCCATTGTGAAGACGGTCTGCCGACCTTTGCCTACACCTTCGAGGAGGCCGTAAACAACGTGCCGCCTTACCTCAGCAACTTCCAGGTAATGAAGATTCAGACCAAGTTCCAAATGGAAGGCATCAGCAAGCGCACCATTTCATTGGACGACCAGAAAAAGCTGATTCTGCAAGGTAAAGAGGTTGAAGAAATCAACTTCGAAGGCTCGCAGCTCGAAAAGCAGGTGATCAACAAGGGCACCAACACCTTGATCGTCCGTGAGTTCATGGAGGAATCCATCAAGGACGCCAACGGCGTGTTGCCCGGCAAGACCATCTTCTTCTGCGCCACCAAGGCGCACGCACGGCGCATGGAGGAAATTTTTGACAAGCTCTACCCGCAATACCACGGTGAGTTGGCCAAGGTGCTCGTATCCGACGACCCGCGCGTCTACGGCAAAGGTGGCCTGCTCGACCAGTTCACCAACAACGACATGCCGCGTATTGCCATCAGTGTGGACATGCTTGACACCGGCATCGACGTGCGCGAAATCGTCAACCTGGTGTTTGCCAAGCCGGTGTATTCCTACACCAAGTTCTGGCAGATGGTGGGGCGCGGCACGCGTTTGCTGGAAACCAGCAAGCCCAAGCCCTGGTGCCTTGAGAAAGACGTGTTCCTGATCCTCGACTGCTGGGACAACTTCGAATACTTCAAGCTCAACCCCAAGGGCAAAGAGCTCAAGCCCCAGTTACCGCTGCCCGTGCGGCTGGTTGGCCTGCGCCTGGACAAGATCGAGAAGGCCAACGACAGTGGCCATTCCGACATCGCCGAGCGTGAAATCGCCAAGCTCCGCCTGCAGATTGCCGCGCTGCCCAAAGAGTCGGTGGTGATCAAAGAGGCCGCTACGGCACTGGCACGGCTGGAAGAAGAGAACTTCTGGATCAGCCTCACGCACCAGAAGCTCGAATTCCTGCGCGCCGAAATCAAGCCGTTGTTCCGCACCGTCTCCGAGGCGGATTTCAAAGCCATGCGTTTCGAGCGTGACTTGCTGGAATACTCGCTGGCTGTTCTGAACGAAGACAAGGAACAAGCCAACACGATCAAGGAAGGCATCGTCGAACAGATCAGTGAGCTGCCGCTTTCGGTCAGTTTCGTAAAGCAAGAAGAAGCCCTGATTCGCGCCACCCAGACCAGCCACTATTGGGCCAAGGCCGACGAAGACAGTTTCGACGAACTCAGCGCCAAACTCGGCCCGCTGATGAAATTTCGCGAACAAACTACTGGCCAAGAGCAGACACACCTTGATCTGGCCGATGAGTTGCACAAAAAAGAGTGGGTTGAATTCGGCCCCCAGCACGAGGCAGTGAGCATCAGCCGTTACCGCGAAATGGTCGAGGCGTTAATCAACGAGCTGACCGAGCACAACCCCATCCTGCTCAAGATAAAAGATGGCGAAACAGTGAGCGCTGATGAAGCTACAGAACTGGCAGCGTTGTTGCACGAAGAGCACCCGCACATCACTGAAACCCTGCTGCGGCAGGTCTACAAAAACCGCAAAGCGCACTTCATTCAGTTCATCCGCCACATTCTCGGCATCGAGGTGCTGCAAAGTTTTCCCGATACCGTCAGCGCAGCTTTTGATCAATTCATCCGCGTGCACACCACCCTTAACAGCCGCCAGCTGGAGTTTCTCGGCTTGCTGAAAAATTTCATTGTTGAGCGCGAAAAGGTTGAAAAGCGGGACCTTATCAACACACCGTTTACGGTCATTCATCCGCAGGGCATCCGTGGCGTGTTCAGCCCAGCCGAGATCAACGAAATCCTGCAGTTCACCGAACGGCTGGTCGCATAGCGCCGCCACATAAAACCTAGGAATTCAGTCCATGCTGCAAAACAACCCTGAACTAAAAAGCAAAATCGACCAACTCTGGAACAAATTCTGGAGTGGCGGCATCAGTAACCCACTCACCGCCATCGAGCAGATCACCTACCTGCTGTTCATGAAACGGCTTGACGAGCTGGACCAGAAAAAACAGGCGGATGCAGAATTCACGGGCGAAAAATACACTTCCAAATTCGAAGGGAAATGGATTCCACCCGAGTACCGCGCCAAAGCAAGGGACGATGACACCCAGAAAGAAACCGCCAAAAGACACGCCGACGCAAAAATGTATGAAATCGATAAACGCAGCCTGCGCTGGAGCGAATTCAAGCGGATGCAGGCCGAAGAGATGCTGCAGCACGTCCAGGGCAAGGTCTTCCCGTTCCTGAAAGACCTGAACGGCGCCGAATCCAACTTCACCCACCACATGAAGAACGCGGTGTTCATCATCCCCAAACCGGCCCTGCTGGTGGAAGCGGTGAAGACCATCGACGAGATCTCCGAGATTATGGAGAAGGACTCGCAGGAGAAAGGCCAAGCCTTCCAGGACATCCAAGGCGATGTCTATGAAATGCTGCTGTCTGAAATCGCCACCGCCGGGAAGAACGGCCAGTTCCGCACCCCGCGCCACATCATCAAGCTGATGGCAGAGCTGGTGCAGCCACAACTAGGCCACCGCATTGCCGACCCGGCCTGCGGCTCCGGCGGCTTCTTGCTCGGCGCCTACCAGTACATCGTCACCCAACTGGCCATCAAAGCGGGGACGAAAGACCTCACGCCTGATGAAGACGGCTTCGTGCGCACCTCGGTCGCCGCAACTCTCACTGAAAAAGCCCAGGCCATTCTGTCCAGTTCGCTTTGGGGCTACGACATCGACAGCACCATGGTGCGCCTGGGTCTAATGAATCTGATGATGCACGGCATCGACGAGCCGCACATCGACTACAAGGACACGCTCTCCAAGAGTTTCGTCGAAGAATCCGAATACGACATCGTGATGGCCAACCCGCCCTTTACCGGCAGTATCGACAAGGGCGACATCAACGAAAATCTGCAACTGGGCACCACCAAGACCGAACTGCTGTTTGTCGAAAATATTTATCGCCTGCTGAAAAAAGGCGGTACCGCCTGCGTGATCGTGCCGCAAGGCGTGCTGTTCGGCTCCGGCGGTGCGTTCAAGACCCTGCGCCAATTGCTAGTGGAGCGTTGCGATCTCAAGACCGTCATCACCCTGCCCAGCGGCGTGTTCAAACCCTATGCCGGGGTCAGCACCGCCATCCTGCTGTTCACCAAGGTCTGGGGGCCGAAAGACAAAGTCACCCAGCCCGCCACCGAACACGTCTGGTTCTACGAAATGGCCGCTGACGGCTATTCGCTGGACGACAAGCGCAGCAAACAGGAAGGCAATGGCGATCTGCAAGACATCATCGCCAAGTACCACGCCCGCAACCCGGCGACTGACACAGACCGTACCGCCAAGTGCTTCATGGTGCCGCGCACCGAGATTGAAGCCGAGAGCTACGACCTTTCGCGCTCCCGCTACAAGGAGGATGTGTTCGAGGAAGTGCACTACGAGGCGCCGGGCGTGATTCTGGATCGCTTGATTCAGGCAGAAGTGGGGGACGTGGACGAGGCAGAACTTGGTAAGGTGCAAATCGGCATCGTGCGCGAGCTGCTGGAACTGAAGAGGATGGTGGGATGAAGCAGGCCAAACTCAAGGACCTGTTTGACTACCTTCAAAAGTCCAAGGTCCAGGCGGGTGATGGGCTTGAGGAGGGGATGTATCCCTTCTACACATCGAGCGAAAAACAAACCAAGTATCTGAATGAGTATCAGCATGGCCCAGGCTGCCTGGTGTTCGGTACGGGCGGAAAAGCCAGCGTGCATTTCACGACCAATCATTTTTCCACCTCAACGGACTGCATCACTATCAAGCCTAAGCCGGAAGTGGAAATTGATGCCGGTTATGTCTTTCAGTATTTCAAGGGGGACATGCAGGTCCTCGAAAACGGATTTAAGGGGGCTGGCCTAAAACACATTTCCAAGGCATACCTCTCAGATATTCAAATCCCGTATCCGGAAAAACTTGATGACCAACGCCGCATAGCCCATCTGCTCGGCAAAGTGGAAGGGCTGATCGCCCAGCGCAAACAACACCTGCAACAACTCGACGACCTGCTCAAGAGCGTGTTTCTGGAGATGTTTGGCGACCCGGTAATAAATCCAAAAGAATGGCCTGATCTCGGTCTTGGGGCGGCTCTGGCATTTCTGCAATATGGGCCGCGCTTCTATAACGAATCCTATTCGGCAGAGGGCATCAGAATTGTTCGCATCACCGACTTAAATGAAAGTGGTGATCTTGACTTTTCTGCAATGCCAAAACTCAACGTTGCGAGGGAGGAGCAAGAAAAATTCTTGTTGCAACCAGGGGACCTAATCTTCGCGAGAACTGGGGCGACGGTAGGAAAGGTTGCGTTAATAGGGCCTAACGACCCGCCAGCTATTGCTGGCGCGTACTTCATAGTAATGCGGTTCAAGAAGACACTTCTCCCGCTGTATGTACGGTTTGTTCTGACTTCTCCGTCTGTGCGAGCGATTATTGCGGAACGATCTCGTCAGGCCGCACAGCCAAACTTTAGCGGTCCAGGTCTGCGCCAACTTCCAATGCCAATACCTCCAATCGAAATGCAGCAAGATATTGCCAAAATCTTCGATAAGGTAGCAAATCTTAGAACGCACTATCAGCACAGCCTAACCGGTCTCAAAGACCTCTATGGTGCGCTGAGCCAGCAGGCATTCAAGGGCGAGCTGGATTTATCGCGCGTGCCGCAGAACGTGCAGCAACCAAGAAGAGGGCAGTGCAAATGACCACGCTCCAAGACCTCGGCCTCGCCTATCGCAAAGCTAAGGTTGATTTGTATTACTCCTCGCACGCTTCGCTGGACGCGATTGCAGACTATGAAGAAAACCTTCACGCTAATCTCTCCGCGTTGCTGGAAAAGATCAATGGCGCAGATGAAGCCTGGGTAACGCATGACGATTTCATTGGCACCTGGACGCTTGCGAGCAAATCCGTCCAAATGGATGACTGGAAGAAGCTACGGAAAAAAAGTGGCAACGGACTGATTTTTTCATCCCCGGCCGATGAGTGGGAACATGCCTGCAAGTCATTAGCCGAAAGCAAAGATCCGAAAATACCGAAGAAACCAACGGCGGAATTCCGGGTGATGGCGAAGTGCAGCCTCGACTTTCATGTGCTGTCTACCTTATGGATCATGAAAGTCGGCCACCTCTTCGATGCCAAATTGACCGACTGTGCCTATGGCAATCGTTTGCGCCGCACCCGGGATGGCAAGCATATCAATCCGTTGTCCCTGGGCTCATTTCAGCCCTATCTCAAGCCCTTCCGCGACTGGCGCGACAAGGGAATTGCCGCGATGCGCGCCGCGCTGGATGCCAACAAAAAGATCGTTGCACTTACTGCGGATGTCACCTCCTTCTATCACGAGCTGAATCCCGACTTCATGCTTGCCCCCGCCTTCATCAACGACGTGCTGGCACTGAAATTGGAGGACGACGAGGTCAAACTCAACCGCCTGTTCATCCGCGCTCTTCAGACATGGGCGGCGGCAACGCCTTTGAAGAAGGGCTTGCCAGTCGGACTACCTGCGTCGGCTGTCGTGGCCAATATCGCATTGGTCGAACTCGATCGCTGCATTGAGCGGCAATTGGCACCCATTTATTACGGTCGCTATGTGGACGACATTCTCTTGGTGATGGAGAACGGAGCGGATTTTGCTTCTACCATCCAACTGTGGGAGTGGTTGTTCGCCCGTAGTGACGCGAAACTGGGCTGGGTAGGAACCGAGAAAGAGCAGATTTGCTTCAAACCTGATTACCTCACCCAGGGCGTGAACAAGAGCAAAATCCACTTTACCAATGGCAAGAACAAGGTGTTCATCCTTGCGGATGAACCGGGGAAAGCCTTGGTGGATGCCATTGCCCACCAGATTCACGAACGCGCCAGCGAGTGGCGAGCCATGCCACGGCTGCCTCGATCAGCTGAGCATGTCGGCACCGACCTTCTGGCCGCCACGCAAAGCGATGGGGAAGCGGCAGACAATCTCCGCAAGGCCGATGCCCTGACCATGCGCCGGGCGGGTTTTGCAATGAAATTGCGTGACTTTGAAGCATATGAGCGTGACCTGCTGCCGGAGGCTTGGGCGAAGCATCGAAAAGCGTTTTCCCGCGCCTTTATCCAGCATGTGCTGGTACTGCCACAGTTTTTTGATCTGGCCGTTTACCTGCCGCGTGCCATCCGCCTGATCACGGCATGCGAGGACTTTTCTGATCTGCGCAGGGTTATTGATGCAGTGGAAAAACTCTGCAAGCAAGTCAAGGATCAGTGCGAGGTTGGCATCAAGGCGTGGCCCGCTGGTGATAAAGATCCTGATGCCACAGAGATGATCAATTGCTGGAAAACGCAGATTTTTTCCAGCATCCGCGAGAGCATTACTGCCGCCTTCCCGCCCCGTTTGTCCAAAGCAGGAAAGCAGGCATGGCAAGAACATATGGCGGACTGTCATCCGCTCACTGACATAGAAACCTTTCTATCCTGGCCGCTATCCGCCAAGGGCTTTCAAGCTGAACAAGCCCGGTATTTCTCTTTCGATCTTGCCCACATGCCATTCCGCTTCATCGGCCTACCGAAGGAGATGGTGGCCCAGCGTGGTATCCCTGCCAGAAAGACGATTGCCCATTGCGACAAAGCTAACGAGTTACTGCTGGACAAAGTAATCACCGGCGCCCACTTGCTTGCGAAATGGATCAGGCTCTTGGGTCTGCCGCACGGCTTGCTGTTTGCCACCCGGCCTTACAACCTGCCGGAACTTTTTGTTCTGAACAAGGCTGCCTATGTCGCGGCTGGACGCGCTGCAATGCAAGACGTTGTGCTTGCTGTGCGTGGCTTTGAGCTTGGGGAAAAATACCCTTGCTTTGACAAGCACAACCGCGTGTTGCATATCCCGGATGGTGCTACGGCACCGAAATGCACCATCGCCGTTTCCAGTTGGCAAACGCAGATGGCGAGCTGGACAGCATCCGTGATGCGTATGCCGGATCCAGATGCTGATCGCTATGCGCGCCTTTGCCGTTTGCTGGATGGAGTGATCGCCCAGCCACGCGACAGTCGCTATCTGATCTTGCCGGAACTGGCACTGCCCGCGCACTGGTTCATTCGTATCGCCCGCAAGCTGCAAGGCCGGGGAATTTCGCTGATCACGGGCATTGAGTACCAGCACACCAGCAAGTCACGAGTCCGCAATCAGGTCTGGGTAGCCCTGTCGCATGATGGCTTTGGCTTTCCCTCACTGATGATTTATCGGCAGGACAAACAGCGCCCAGCTTTGCACGAAGAGCAGGAATTGCAGCGACTAGCCGGATTGGAAATGAAGCCGGACACAGCATGGAGTAAACCGCCAATCATTCAGCACGGAGATTTCCGCTTTGCGCTGCTGATATGCAGTGAGTTGACCAACATCAGTTACCGCGCAGACCTGCGCGGCAAAGTGGACGCACTGTTTGTGCCGGAATGGAATCCTGACACGGAAACATTCAACTCGCTGGTGGAGTCCGCCGCCTTGGATATGCATGCCTACATCATTCAGTGCAATGACCGGCAATATGGTGACAGCCGCATCCGCGCCCCATTCAAAGACAGCTGGAAGCGCGACGTGCTGCGGGTCAAGGGTGGTGTCACCGACTACTGCGTCATTGGCGAAATTGATGTGCACACCCTGCGCCAGTACCAGAGCAGCCACCGATCATCCGGCAGTCCATTCAAGCCGGTACCTGACGGGTTCAATGACGCGATGGATCACAGTCGCAAGGTGTTGCCTGTAGGAGATGGGGAACAAGCATGAAGCCGTATGCTGAAGCGAGGCATGCCATTGAATTACAGGTGGTAGGCAGCTGTATTCTAGAAATACTCGAAACTTAGTCACCAAGGCTAGGTAAGAAAAATGTCTATCTTGATCCCAAGCTATTCCGCCTGTGCCTCGCGCATGACGCCCTGCGATAAATGGGGTCAGCTCAGACTCCATTTATCCCCGGGGTGGGCGGATTAAGGCGGGGATACCCCGCTTTTGCAGACCATCCTTAGGTGTTTGGTGACCATCGGTTGATTTGGTTTCAACCGGTGGATGCAACACACTAGAAACCTTGCTGCCTACGACGAACAACTGCAGTGTGACGTACCGCCCAGGTTAAAGAATTTCTCTTCCTTCTTTTTGTAATACAGGGCTGCCACCGCTTCGGTTTGTTCACTGTAGGGGTCTGCCAATACATCGTGCAGCGTGTGCACGAGACTGAAATCACCGCTGTCTGTGGCGCTGCGATAGGCTTCTACCAGCATCCATTCTCTGGGGATGTATTTGGGATTGATTCGCTTCATGGCTGCCGAGACGTCCGTCGGGTTGCGGCCTTCTTGTTGCAAGGCGATGTGCCATTTTTGCAGCCATGCATGCCAGCGTGCATCCATTGACGTGCTGTTTTGCGCATAGCCTCCGCGTGTTTGATAAAAGCTGGCTTTCAGTGCGGCAACTTGCGTGGGCAGGTTTGAGAGCTCGCGCCAGAAGAGGGTGTAGTCCACCGGGGTTTCTGTCATGAGCGTGTGCAGCTCGGTGAAAAGTGCGGCATTAAATTCGGCAAGGCCCATTTTGCTTGCCCACATACGATTCATTTCGCGCTGCATGATATCCGGCAGTTCATTCAGTATTGCTTGCAGTGTTTGAATCGCGCTTTCTTCCTGCTTGAGCAGCGGCACGAGGGCAATGCAGAACATTCTGAAATTTTCCATGGCGGCCATGGGCTGGTTCATAAAGGAGAAGTGTTCGCCGCCGCCTGTCCACATTTGAAACGCCGGGTCATACGCTTCGATAAAGCCGAAAGGGCCGTAGTCCAGCGTGCGCCCGCCCAAGGCGCAGTTGTCGCTGTTGAAGTTGCCCTGGCAATAGCCCACGCGTATCCAGTGCGCAATCAGTTGCGAGAGGCGCACGGCAAACGCTCGCGAGACGGCCAGGACTTTGTCGCTCAGGGTTGCTGCGGTTTGGCTGAGTTGTGCGGCGAGGTCCGGGTATTCTCGATCGAGCACATGCAGAAAAATGGCTTCGAGCTCGGCGAGGGCGTTGGGGTGTTCGTTATTTTTGGCGCGGCGGCCAAATAATTCGAGCTGTCCCACCCGCAGAAAAGAGGGGGCGACGCGGGTGGTGATGGCGGCCGGTTCGTCCACCATGCGGTCCGGGTCCCAGGTTTGGGCGTTGGGCGAATACCAGGGGCGGGTGATGGTTTCGCTCTGCGAGACATACAGGCAGAGGGCGCGGGTGGTGGGCACACCCAGTGCGGCCATGGCTTCTGACACCAGAAATTCACGAATGCTGGAGCGCAAGATGGCGCGGCCATCGCCACCGCGACAATAGGGCGTGGTGCCCCCGCCCTTGAGCTGAAACTCCCAGCGTTGATCCTTGGCCAGCAATACCTCAAGCACGGAAATGGCGCGGCCGTCGCCGTAACCATTGCCGGTTTTGAATGGGCAGTTTTGGACCATCTCCTGCCCGTAGATGCTCAGCGCGTAGCCGCTCGCCCAGCCGCTTGTTCGAATAGCTTGCGTGTCGATACCCGCATGGGCGCACGCCACTGCAAGCGTGGGGTTGCCCGTAAAAAACTGCATGAAGGCTTCTTCACGGGCCAGGCTATCGGGCAAATTCAGCTCGTTAAAGAAACGTCGGCTATGGATGACGTAAAGCGGATTGGGCAGGGGGGTCGGTTCCACCTCGACGTAATGGCCGGATTTGACTTCGCGCATCCTTTTGTTGGGGTGGTGGCGAGCCTGCTCGGGGTCTGCTGTCAGTGAGCGCAGCAGCGAATAGTCTGCGCGCTGCAGAAAAGCGCTAAAGGTGATCGGG
>JAGXGP010000152.1 GCA_024636775.1 Hydrogenophilales bacterium | reverse complement strand
GTGTACGTACTGGAAGTGAACCCGCGCGCATCGCGAACCGTGCCTTATGTGTCCAAGGCTATCGGCGCACCGCTGGCCAAAATTGCCGCAAGGGCGATGGCAGGCATTTCGCTCAAGTCGCAAGGGTTCGAAAAAGAGATCATCCCGCCGTATTTCTCGGTGAAGGAAGCGGTATTCCCATTTCGTAAATTCCCGGGTGTTGATACCATCCTCGGCCCTGAAATGAAGTCGACAGGCGAAGTCATGGGAGTGGGCAACAATTTTGGCGAGGCTTTCCTGAAATCGCAGCTGGCGTCGAGTTCGGAACTCCCGAAGCCGGGTGGACGCGCTTTTGTCAGTGTGCGCTCGAGCGATCGTGAAGCCGTGATCGAAGTGGCTCAGGCTTTACGTGATCTGGGATTTAATCTTGTCGCCACACGTGGAACCGCACAGGCGATCGAAGCTTCGGGCATTCCCGTTGCGGTGGTCAACAAGGTCAAGGAAGGCCGTCCGCACATTGTTGACATGATCAAGAACGGCGACGTTGATTTCATTGTCAACGTGGTTGAGGATAAAAAAGCGGTGAAGGACTCCTATACCATTCGTGCCGAAGCACTGGCGCGCCGGGTGGTGTACTTCACGACGCTAGCGGGTGCGCAGGCTGCCTGCATGGGCATGCAGCACGGCACCGAACTCGAAGTATATTCCCTGCAGTCGCTGCATCAGCGCCTGCACTGAGTTGAATGCACTGAGTTAAAACAGCACTGATCTGAAAAGGCAAGCTAGTGACCAAATATCCTCTTACCGTGGTGGGCGCCGAAAAATTGCGCGCCGAATTGCAACATTTGAAAAGCGTTGAGCGTCCGACTGTAATCCTGGCGATTGCCGAGGCACGCGCGCATGGCGACCTATCGGAAAATGCGGAATACGATGCGGCCAAGGAAAAACAAGGCTTTGTGGAAGGCCGGATTGCCGATCTGGAAGGTAAGTTGTCGAACTCCCAGATTATCGACCCGACTACGCTGGACGCAGATGGCCGGATTGTCTTTGGTGCGACGGTCGAACTTGAGGATGCCGCTTCTGGTGAAACCGTGACCTACCAGATCGTGGGCGACGACGAAGCCAACATCAAGCAGGGCAAGATATCTGTCTCGTCACCGATCTCGCGTGCATTGATCGGGAAATATGCGGGCGATAACGTGGATGTTCAGGCGCCCGGTGGTGTTCGCAAATATGAAGTGCTGGACGTTCTGTACATATAATCATGCGGCGCTTTTGGGAGGGTCTTGCCGGGACGTTACTGGTGTTATGGGTAGGTGGCATGTGGGCGATTGGCTACATTGCTGCCCCTGTTTTGTTTACCAGTCTGGGCGATAAGCAACTTGCAGGCATGCTGGCCGGAAAGCTGTTTGGCGTCATCGCCTGGGTCGGGATCGCTTCAGCCATTTATCTACTGATTTATCGTCTTGCCCGCGATGGCGGCAATGCCTTGAAAACCCTATTTTTCTGGGGTGTAGTCTTGATGCTGGGTTTAACGTTGGCGAGTCACTTTGGAATCCAACCCATCATGCAGGGTTTGAAGGATCAGGCGATGCCGCTGGCCGTAATGCAAAGCGTATTTGCCGACCGTTTCTCCCGCTGGCACGGGATATCGAGCATTCTTTACCTGATTCAGAGTGCGCTGGGACTGTTTCTGGTTTGGCGGGCGGGAATAGCGCGTTAAATTGAGCCTGGCAGCTTTAGGTAATCAGACCGGCAATACGATCACGGGCTTGCTGGCTGCGCGATAAATCACCAAAGTTTTGCCTATTTGCTGAACGGGGCTGGCTCCGGTGCCAGCACATATCTCAGCCATCCAGGCTCGGCGGGTTTCCAGTTCGTTGCTGGCTGCCTTGATCTTGATGAGCTCGTGTGAATTGAGCGCCAGTTCGATTTCTTTCAATACGGAGGCGCTGAGCCCGTTGTTGCCTATCATGACGACCGGCTGGCGGGTGTGTGCCAAACTTCTGAGATGTTGCCGTTGAGCGGCCGTAAGAGATTTCATGCCATATTCCTTAAACTGAGGGCGGATTGTAGCCGATAGAGATGGCAGAGAAGCCGAAACGAACCAAATCAGGCAGTGCCTGGATGCATGAACACGTGACAGATCCCTACGTCAAAAAGGCACAGCTGGATGGTTATCGTTCACGTGCAGCCTATAAGTTGCTGGAAATCGACAAGCGCGACCATCTATTTCGCCCAGGAATGACGGTGGTGGATTTGGGTGCGGCACCCGGCAGTTGGTGTCAGGTGGCGGTGCAGAAAACGGGCCGGCAGGGCAGGGTGCTGGCGATCGACTTGCTACCGGTAGCGTCCATGCCTGGTGTCGATAGCCTGCAAGGCGACTTCACCGAACCGGAAACCGTGGCCTGGCTGGAAGAAAAGTTGAAATCTGGACGGGTTGACCTTGTATTAAGCGACATGTCACCCAACATCAGTGGAATCATGCTGAGCGATCAGGCCAGACAATATGAGCTGTGCGAGTACGCGCTCGACTTTGCTGCAAACTGGTTGAAACCAGATGGCGTTTTTCTGGTCAAAGTTTTTCAGGGCGTCGGGTTTGAGGAATTTCGCGCACAGGTGAGGCAGGCGTTCGAACAGGTGCTGATCCGCAAACCCGAGGCCTCGCGTGATCGCAGTAATGAAGTGTATTTGTTGGGCCGTCGACCCGTAGCAACACAGGTTGGTGAGACATAGCGCCGCCGTGGCAACCCGGCTGGATAAGGTTTAGAATAAGTCTAAATATGTTGCGCCAGATTAAACCGTGCCGAATCGGCACCAAGGAGTAAGTGTGAACAATTTGTCCAAGAACATTGCTATCTGGTTGATTATCGCTGTTGTCCTGATGACGGTGTTCAACCAGTTTGGCGCACAGCGAACCGCGCAGACGCAGGTGCCGTATTCGCAGTTCATAGAAGAGGTGCGCCAGCAGCAGATCACCAAGGTCGTGATCGAAGGCAATGTTCTCAAAGGCGAGCGCAGCGACGGTCAGCGTTTTACCAGCTATGCGCCGAGCGATCCATGGATGGTGTCCGACCTGCTTAAAAATGGCGTATCGGTCGAAGCCAAGCCGGAAGAACAGCCCTCATTCCTGATGAGCCTGTTTATTTCGTGGTTTCCCATGTTGTTGCTGATTGGCGTATGGATCTTCTTCATGCGGCAGATGCAGGGCGGTGGCAAGGGCGGTGCGTTCTCGTTCGGTAAGAGCAAGGCGCGTCTGCTCGACGAAAACACCAACCCCGTGACGTTTGCCGATGTCGCAGGGTGTGACGAGGCCAAGGAAGATGTCGTTGAAATGGTCGATTTCCTAAAAGATCCGTCGCGATTCCAGAAGCTGGGCGGACGGATTCCGCGCGGCGTGTTGCTGGTGGGCCCGCCTGGAACTGGTAAGACACTTTTGGCCCGTTCGATAGCAGGTGAGGCCAAAGTCCCGTTTTTCAGTATTTCTGGTTCTGACTTCGTCGAGATGTTTGTCGGTGTCGGTGCCGCTCGCGTACGCGACATGTTCGAACAGGCCAAGAAAAGCTCGCCTTGCATCATTTTTATCGATGAAATCGACGCAGTCGGTCGCCAGCGTGGTGCCGGATTAGGTGGCGGTAACGATGAACGTGAACAGACACTGAATCAGTTGCTCGTTGAAATGGATGGTTTTGAAGCGAATGCAGGGGTGATCGTGGTCGCTGCGACCAACCGTCCCGACGTACTTGATCCCGCCCTGCTGCGCCCCGGTCGGTTTGACCGCCAGGTGGTGGTGGGCCTGCCCGACATTCGGGGTCGTGAGCAAATTTTGTTGGTGCACATGCGCAAAGTGCCGGTTGCTCCGGACGTGCGTGCCGATATTCTGGCGCGTGGCACACCGGGCATGTCTGGCGCAGACCTCGCCAATCTGGTCAATGAAGCGGCCTTGTTTGCTGCGCGTGGCAACAAGCGTCTGGTCGACATGGATGATTTTGAACAGGCCAAGGACAAGATTTTCATGGGCGCCGAGCGCAAGTCCATGGTGATTACGCCCGAAGACAAGAAGAAAACGGCTTACCACGAGTCGGGACATGCCGTGATCGGCATGTCACTGGAAGGCTGTGACCCGGTACATAAGGTGACGGTGATTCCACGTGGCCGTGCGCTAGGCGTAACCATGTCCTTGCCGGAGATTGATCGTTTCAGCTTGTACAAGGATCAAATGCTGGATCAAATTTGCATGCTGTTTGGTGGTCGTGTCGCTGAAGAGATCTTCGTTGGCAGTATTTCAACCGGGGCCTCCAATGACTTCGAACGTGCTACCAGCATCGCTCGCGACATGGTGACGCGCTATGGCATGTCCGAAGCGTTGGGCCCGATGGTGTATGGCGAGAACGAGGGTGAGGTGTTTTTGGGGCGTTCAGTGACCACGCACAAGAATATGAGCGAAGCTACCATGCAGAAAGTCGATGCTGAAATTCGTCGTATTCTGGATGAACAGTATGCTATCGCGACCAAAATCCTGACTGAAAAGCGTGACATCGTTGAAGCGATGACAGCAGCGTTGCTGGAATGGGAAACGATCGATGCTGCGCAGATAGTCGACATCATGGCAGGAAGGCCACCTCAGCCTCCCAAGCCAGCGATTGTGCCATCTCCACAGCCTCCAAGCGGCGATGACAAACCCAGTGCACCTGAACCGGCCGTACAACCTGCTCAGGAAGCCTAAGCGTTTAACCCGTATCACGCATTACAATGGAGGGGCTTTTTCAGCCCCTCCATTTTTATGTCCGTACTTCACGCGGGTTCACACCGACTTTCTCTGGCCAGTCCCCTGATCATGGGGATCGTCAATGTCACCCCGGATTCGTTTTCGGATGGAGGATGTTTGGTCAATGTGCAGAGTGCTATTCAGCATGCGATGACGCTTCAGGAAGAAGGGGCTGTTATTCTCGATGTGGGTGGAGAGTCGACTCGCCCAGGTGCGGATGCAGTATCGGTTGAAGAGGAGATGGGTCGAGTATTGCCCGTGATCAAGGCGCTGGTCGAACAGGGATGTGTGGTATCGGTTGACACGAAAAAACCCGAGGTGATGCGGGCTGCGCTCGATGCGGGTGCGACGATGGTCAATGATGTCATGGCCCTTCGTGCACCGGGTGCGCTAGAAGCATTAATCTCTTCCGACGCGGCAGTGTGCCTCATGCATATGCAGGGAGAGCCGCAGGGCATGCAACAGGCCCCGCGTTATGCCAATGTTGTAGATGAAGTGAAGCAATTTCTGCAGGGCAGGGTGCAAGCGTGCGAAGCAGCCGGGATCACGCGTGAACGGCTTGTGATCGACCCTGGCTTTGGATTCGGAAAAACGCTGGCGCACAATCTGGCCTTGCTCAAGCATTTGTCTGAGCTGGTTGATTTGAATGTTCCGGTGTTGGTTGGCCTGTCACGTAAGACGATGCTGGGGTTGCTGACCGGCCGTGATGTCCATACCCGGGAGTTTGCCAGCGTGGCAGCACAATTGGCAGCCATTTCGCGCGGCGCGCGGCTAATCAGAGTACATAACGTGTCCGCAATGCGCGATGCCATGTCAATTTGGAATGCAGTGGAGGAACAACAAAATGGGACGTAAATACTTCGGCACCGATGGGGTGCGTGGCAAGGTCGGTGTATCGCCGATTACCCCGGAGTTTGTGATGCATCTGGGCTATGCGGCCGGTCAGGTGCTGGTGGCAGACCGGGGCAGTTTGCCACCCAACCAGCATCCTACTGTGTTGATCGGCAAAGATACGCGCATTTCCGGCTACATGCTGGAAGCTGCGATGGAAGCCGGTTTTACCGCTGCAGGCGTGAATGTGTTGATGACCGGACCGATGCCGACCCCGGCCGTGGCTTACCTGACTCGTGCACTGCGCCTGCAGGCGGGTGTGGTGATCTCGGCCTCGCACAATCCGTTTGAAGACAACGGAATCAAGTTCTTTTCGTCCAATGGCCAGAAGTTGCCAGACAGTGTGGAAGAAGCCATCGAAGCACGGCTGGATTTTCCCATTGTTACTGTCGAAGCGCGCCAGTTGGGGCGTGCGCGCCGGATCGAAGATGCGGCAGCGCGTTATATCGAGTTTTGCAAAAGCACCTTCCCCAACCACCTCGATCTGCGCGGGATGCGCATTGTAGTGGATTGCGCACATGGCGCGACCTATCATATTGCGCCGCACGTTCTGCATGAATTGGGTGCGGAGGTCATTGCGGTCGGAAATGCACCGAATGGCTTCAATATCAACGACCAATGCGGGGCAACTCACACCAAAGCACTTTCTGACGCGGTGCGTGAACATCGGGCGGATCTGGGTATTTCACTGGACGGCGACGGTGATCGATTGATGATGTCCGATGCGCAGGGCCGGATTTATGACGGCGACGAACTGGTGTATGTGATTGCGCGCCATCGCATCCAGACCGGCTACATGAAAGGGGGCGTGGTTGGGACCCTGATGACCAACCTTGGGACTGAGCATGCGCTCGGACGGATTGATATTCCTTTTGAACGCGCCAAGGTCGGGGATCGCTATGTGATGGAGCGCCTGCATGCCAATGGGTGGACGCTCGGCGGTGAAACCTCGGGTCATATATTGTGTCTGGACAAACACACGACCGGAGACGGCATCGTGTCAGCGCTACAGGTACTTCGTGCCCTACGTGAAACTGGGGAAACACTTGATGCGTGTACGACCGATCTTGAAACCTACCCCCAGGTCATGATCAACGTGCCAGTAAGCAAAGGCTTTAAGCTGGATGCCTCGCCTGCAGTAGGCGCTTCGGCCGCGGAAGCGGAGGCGGTCCTTAATGGCACTGGCCGGGTTGTTCTGCGTGCTTCAGGCACAGAGCCATTGATACGAGTAATGGTTGAGGGCAGGGATGCCGTGCTCGTTCGTGAAACAGCAGAGAAAATCGCCGTAGCCGTGAGGGCTTCTGCTGCGGGTGCTTGATTTCCCACCCCAAAATAAAACTGTAATATTCGCCCGTTAGTATGTCGATGTCGCCCCTGAGGCAACATCAATTTACTACCGGAGATCCTAATATGCGTACATTCAACAAAATGGTTCTAAGCACTTTGGCTACGGCCGTGGGTTTGGTTTTCTCGATTAGCGTTTTGGCCGCTGACATCACTGGTGCGGGCGCGACTTTCCCCTATGCCGTTTATACGAAATGGGCAGAGGCTTATCAGGCGGCGACCGGCAACAAGGTCAACTACCAAGGTATCGGCTCGTCGGGTGGCATTAAACAGATCAAAGCAAAGACGGTTGATTTTGGTGGCACCGACGCGCCGCTCGAAGAGGCCGAGCTGGATGCAGCGAAGCTGGTCCAGGTACCTACCGTGATGGGTGGCGTGACCATCGTTACCAATATCCCCGGTATCGGTTCCGGCAAGCTGAAACTGGATGGCAACACGGCGGCAAACATTTTCCGTGGCGCCATCACCAAATGGAATGACCCGGCTATCACCAGGCTGAATCCCGGCGTCGCGCTTCCGGATCTGGCTATTACCGTGGCAAATCGCTCGGACGGTTCAGGCACCACCCATGTTTTCACCAGTTATCTGGCCAAGCAGTCATTGGCTTTCATGCGTGAAGTCGGCGCCGGCAAAACGGTGAACTGGCCGAGCAATGCGGTGGGGGGCAAGGGCAACCCGGGCGTGGCTGCAAACGTACAGAAGATCAAGGGCGCGATCGGTTATGTGGATATCGCCGACGCGATGAAGAACAACATGAATTTCGTTGCACTTAAGAATCGTGCCGGCAACTATATCGTGCCGAGTCAGGATGCTGTTGCAGACGCCGCTGCCGGCGCCAACTTCAAGGTCAAGGGCATGGCACCTGACCTGCTGGACCAGGCGCACAAGAATGCCTGGCCCATTACCTCGGCTACCTACGTGCTGGCGTATGAGAAGAGCGCGGATGCAGCCAAGCAAAAAGGCGTGGTTGATTTCATTAGCTGGTCGCTGAACAATGGCCAGAAAATGGCTGAAGAACTGGGCTTTGTTGCGCTGCCGGCCAATGTTGTGAAGATGGTTGAAGCAGAAATGAAGAACATCAAGTAAGGTGGCTGTATTCAACTGACTTTGTCAGCTGGCTGGAGGCTGTAGTGGCCTCCAGCGCTCTGTGAAAGCGGCTGCCTCGTTGGGCGGCTGTTTTCACAGATAAAAAACAATTCGATAGGCACATAATTTTGAGCGAGCCCAGCCCACCCGCCGGAATCGATCTGCATGCCCAGCAGGTCCGAAAATTCTGGCTGCAAGACAAGATTTTTCATCACGCTACTCAACTGTTCGCGTTTGTCGTTCTGGCCGCACTGGTGGGTATTTTGGTGTCGCTCACCATCGAAGCCTGGCCCAGTCTCAAGGCCTTTGGTCCATCTTTCCTCTGGACCAATGTCTGGAGTGTGCCAGATGATGAGTTCGGCGCCCTTGCTGCTATCTATGGCACTGTGGTGACGTCTGTGCTGGCACTATTGATCGCGGTGCCGATCAGTTTTGGCATCGCCTTGTTTTTGACTGAAATCTGTCCGGTATGGCTGCGCCGCCCCTTGGGTACGGCGATTGAATTACTGGCAGGCATACCTTCCATCGTGTACGGGATCTGGGGCCTGTTTGTGTTTGCGCCGTTGTTTGCTGAATACATTCAGCCGCCCTTGCAAGCCCTGTTGGGCGATGTGCCCGTAATTGGCGGCTGGTTTTCGGGGCCGCCCATCGGAGTGGGAATTCTTACTGCCAGCATCGTGCTGTCGATGATGGTCATCCCGTTTATTGCATCCGTCATGCGCGATGTATTCGAAACCGTGCCGGATGTGCTGAGGGAGTCGGCTTATGCCGTTGGCTGCACCACCTGGGAAGTCGTGCGCAATGTTGTTCTGCCCTATACGCGTGTGGGCGTCATCGGCGGCATCATGCTGGGGCTGGGTCGCGCGCTAGGCGAGACCATGGCAGTCACCTTCGTGATCGGCAATGCCAACCGCATCAATGGCAGTCTTTTTGCGCCGGGTACTTCAATTGCTTCCACGCTGGCAAACGAGTTTGGTGAAGCGGATCCCGGGTTACACATAGCATCTCTGTTCGAGTTGGGCCTGGTGTTATTCGTGATTACCTTTATCGTGCTGGCGATTTCACGCTGGCTCATCAGCCGTAGCATGGGCTCCGAAGGTTTGTAAGGTGTCCTATGACTTTGTATAACAGCCGAATTTGGCGCAACCGTATTGGTATCACCCTATCCATGCTTGCGATGAGCCTTGGATTGATCGCACTGTTATGGATTTTGTGGACGCTCTTTTCAAAAGGCTTTGCTGCGTTGAGCTGGGATCTGTTTACCCAAGACACACCCGCACCGGGAACCGACGGTGGAGGCCTACGCAATGCAATTGTTGGCAGCGGATTGATCCTGTTCTTTTCAATGCTGATTTCTACGCCGATTGGTATTTTGGCCGGGATTTATTTGGCCGAATATGGCCGTGTATCGAAGTTTGCATCGTTCACCCGATTCATGACTGACATCATGCTGTCGGCGCCGTCCATCGTCATTGGATTGTTTGTGTATGCCTTGTTTGTGGTGACCACGGGCGGGTTCTCCGGCTGGGCGGGGTCGCTGGCACTTGCCCTGATTGCTATTCCGGTGGTGGTTCGAACCACCGAAAACATGCTGAAGTTGGTGCCGACGAGTTTGCGTGAAGCTGCGTTCGCTGTCGGTGCGCCACGCTGGCAGGTGTCGCTCAAAATCACGCTACGTGCGGTTAAATCCGGTGTGGCAACCGGCGTACTTCTGGCTATGGCACGCATCACGGGCGAAACCGCACCGTTGTTATTCACTGCACTGAACAACCAGTTTTTCAGTACCAATATGGCTGAACCCATGGGTAACTTACCGGTGGTGATTTACCAGTTTGCGCTAAGCCCGTATGACAACTGGGTCAATCTGGCATGGGGTGGTGCACTCTTGATTGCCCTTGTGGTGCTGGCGGTTAACATTGGCGTGCGCGTCGCTTTTCGAAACAAACATAAACGTTAATTTATCCGGAGCTTTACGATGTCCGATCAAGCCATACCCAGCGGCGAAAATACTGCCTTGCAGGTTCGCAACCTGAATTTTTTCTATGGCGACTTTAAAGGCCTGAATGACGTTACGTTTGACGTTGCCCATAAAAAAGTAACCGCTTTTATTGGACCTTCCGGCTGCGGGAAATCTACGTTGTTGCGTACGTTTAACCGGATGTATGACCTCTACCCTGGTCAGCGTGCAGAAGGGAATATCCTGTTTCACGGCAAGAACCTGCTCGACAAGAGCCAGGACGTGAATCTGGTACGTGCCAAGATTGGCATGGTGTTCCAGAAGCCGACGCCATTCCCCATGACCATTTACGAAAACATAGCCTTCGGTGTTCGTCTATACGAACGTATGTCGAAGAGCGCGATGGATGATCGCGTCGAGTGGGCGCTTAAAAAGGCTGCGCTGTGGGGTGAAGTGAAGGATAAGTTGCAGCAGAACGGATTGTCTCTGTCCGGTGGCCAGCAGCAGCGCCTGTGCATCGCGCGTGCGGTCGCAGTCAAGCCTGAAATCGTGCTGCTCGACGAGCCGACTTCGGCACTCGACCCTATTTCCACCGCCAAAATTGAAGAACTCATCAACGAGTTGAAGAGCGATTACACCATCGCCATCGTGACCCACAACATGCAGCAGGCCGCGCGGATATCCGACTTCACCGCGTTCATGTATCTGGGTGAACTCATCGAATTCAACGAAACCGGAACCATCTTCATGCGCCCGGGCAAGAAGCAGACGGAAGACTATATTACGGGTCGTTTCGGCTGATATCCTTCGAGCGTAATGTGTATGGCGGTTGACCATGGTGCGCGTTACGCTTACCATCGCGGACTTTTCTTTGGCAGACTCCCATGCGCAAAAAGCTCGTAGCCGGAAACTGGAAAATGCACGGCAGCCTGGCTGAAAATGCCGCGTTGCTGGCCGCACTCAAGCCCGCATTAGCCGGTATTGATGCCGTGGTGTGTGTGCCGTTTCCCTATCTTGCACAGGCGCAAGCTGCGCTTGCAGGCTCTTCGATTGCCTGGGGTGCACAGAATCTGTCTGAACAAGCCAAGGGCGCATTCACCGGTGAAGTGTCGACTGCCATGCTGCTCGATTTTGGCTGCACTTACGTGATCGTCGGGCACTCAGAGAGACGCAGCCTGTACGGCGAGTCCGATGCACTGGTAGCGAGCAAGTACATGGCTGCCCAGGCTGCAGGCTTGAAACCTATTCTGTGTGTGGGTGAATCGCTGGAAGAGCGTGAGTCAGGCGTAACTGAAGCGGTTGTTGCGCGTCAGCTCGATGCCGTGATCAATGCGGCTGGTGTTGCTTCACTGGCGAATGCGGTGGTTGCATATGAGCCCGTGTGGGCCATTGGCACCGGAAAAACAGCTTCCCCCGAACAGGCGCAGGCCGTGCACGCTTTCATCCGCAACAAAATCGCAGCGCTGGATGCGGCCATAGCGAATCAGTTGGTGATCCAATATGGGGGTAGCGTAAAAGCCGCGAATGCGTCAGAATTAATGGTTAAGCCGGATATTGATGGCGGCCTGATTGGCGGGGCGTCGTTGGTTGCCGAAGAATTTGTGGCTATTTGCCGGGCAGCTGCCAAGTAAGAGTCAAACCGAGTAAGAGTCAAAATTAATTATGGAATCACTGGTTTGGATTGTTCATATAATTGTTGCCGTTTCGTTGATTGCACTGGTTTTGCTGCAACACGGAAAAGGCGCTGACATGGGCGCAGCATTTGGCGGTGGTTCGGCAGGAAGCCTGTTTGGTTCCACCGGGTCAGCCAATTTTTTGAGCCGTAGCACCGCGGTGCTTGCTACAATGTTCTTTCTGACCAGCATGACATTGGCTTATTTTGGCCTCCAGGAGCACAAGTCGAAAAGTGTGCTGGACCGGACAACGGTACCCGTGACATCAACAACGCAACCTGCAGCACCTCAGCAGCAGGTTCCGGGTCAGAACGCCGGCTCAAAAGCAAGCGATATCCCGCAGTAAATCCGCAGCAAAAGTAATACATGGCAGGGCGCAATGCGTCATGCTATTCAAGGTGTTAAGCGCTTTGGCCGACGTGGTGGAATTGGTAGACACGCTATCTTGAGGGGGTAGTGACTTAGGTTGTGCGAGTTCGAGTCTCGCCGTCGGCACCATCAAATTTCCTGATTCATTCATTAGCATTCACTATCGAATAAGCTTTTGATTATCAAGGACAAAATACGAAATTTCGGCTTGACAGCCGGTGCTCTGCGCTAATACACTCAGTCCATAATTATTCAATAGCCTAAGCTAAGGCTTGGACGGAGGAACCCCAGTGCTGGAGAACTACCTCCCAATTCTATTGTTCATTCTGGTCGGTCTGGCTTTCGGGATCGGTCCGATCATTGCGGGCAGCCTGTTGGCTCCGAATCGCCCGGACAGCGAAAAGCTTTCTCCATACGAATGCGGCTTCGAAGCGTTTGAAGATGCGCGCATGAAGTTTGACGTCCGCTATTATCTGGTGGCTATTCTTTTTATCCTGTTCGATCTGGAAATCGCCTTTCTTTTTCCCTGGGCCATCGTGCTGGAAGAGATCGGATTGGCTGGTTTTGTCGCCATGATGGTGTTTCTCGGCATTCTGGTGGTCGGCTTCATCTATGAGTGGATGAAAGGGGCATTGGAATGGGAGTGATGTTTGCACAGGAGGGCGCAGCGTGGGTATAGAAGGCGTTCTCGAGCAAGGCTTTGTGACGACCAAGGCCGATCAGCTCATCAATTACATGCGCACCGGTTCGATGTGGCCGATGACTTTTGGTCTGGCCTGCTGTGCGGTGGAGATGATGCAGGCTGGCGCTTCGCGCTATGACCTGGACCGCTTCGGCATCGTGTTTCGGCCGAGCCCGCGGCAGTCGGACGTGATGATCGTGGCGGGCACGCTATGCAACAAGATGGCCCCTGCGCTGCGCAAGGTGTATGACCAGATGGCCGAACCACGCTGGGTGATTTCCATGGGGTCGTGCGCCAACGGCGGCGGCTATTACCATTATTCCTACTCGGTGGTGCGCGGTTGCGACCGCATCGTGCCGGTGGATATCTATGTTCCGGGTTGCCCGCCTACGGCAGAAGCGCTGCTGTTCGGCATCATCCAGCTGCAGAACAAGATCCGCCGTACCAACACCATTGCCCGCTGATTGGTGCTCATGACTGCGACATACGCGTCTCTTTCTGCCTGCCTGCAAAACGTATTGGGTGATGCGCTCGTTCAGGCAACCGAGCGTCTGGATGAATTGACCCTGATCATCAAGCCGCAGGCATACGTCTCTGCCATGACCACGCTGCGCGATCATCCGGACTGTCGCTTCGAGCAGCTGATTGACCTGTGCGGCATGGATTATTCAGCCTATGGCGATGGCGCCTGGGAAGGTGCGCGCTACGCCGTGGTCGTGCATCTGCTGTCGGTCTCCAACAACCAGCGGGTACGCGTGCGGGTGTTTTGCCCGGATGACGACCTGCCGCTGGTGGCGTCGATGGTCGACATCTGGCCGGGCGCCAACTGGTTTGAGCGCGAGGCGTTTGATCTCTATGGCATTGTGTTTGAAGGCCATCCGGACCTGCGCCGCATCCTGACTGATTATGGTTTCATCGGCCATCCTTTCCGCAAGGACTTCCCCTTGTCGGGTACCGTCGAAATGCGTTACGACCCCACCCAGCAGCGCGTGATTTATCAGCCGGTCTCGATTGAACCGCGCGAAATTGTGCCTCGCATCGTGCGCGATGAAAGCTACGGGGAGGGACTCTAATGTCTGAGATCCGGAATTACACCATGAACTTCGGCCCCCAGCATCCCGCTGCGCATGGGGTGTTGCGGTTGGTGCTGGAACTCGACGGCGAAGTGATCCAGCGTGCCGATCCGCACATCGGACTGCTGCATCGCGCGACCGAAAAGCTGGCCGAGCACAAGACCTACATCCAGTCGGTACCTTACATGGACCGCCTCGACTATGTGTCGATGATGGTCAATGAACATGCTTACGTGATGGCGATCGAAAAGCTGTTACAGATCCAGGTTCCAGAACGTGCACAATACATCCGCGTGATGTTCGACGAAATTACCCGGGTGCTGAATCATCTGTTGTGGCTGGGTGCGCACGCGCTGGATGTGGGGGCAATGACAGTATTTCTTTATGCGTTTCGTGAGCGCGAGGACCTGATGGACTGTTATGAAGCCGTCTCAGGTGCGCGCCTGCATGCCGCTTACTATCGTCCGGGCGGTGTGTATCGTGACCTGCCCGATACGATGCCGCAATATGCGGCGCAGCACACCCGTAACGCCGCCACCATGAAATCAATGAACGCGAATCGCCAGGGTTCGTTGCTCGATTTCATCGATGACTTCACCCAGCGCTTTCCGACCTATGTCGACGAATACGAAACCCTGCTGACCGACAACCGTATCTGGAAACAGCGCACTGTAGGTATCGGGGTGGTGTCGCCCGAACGTGCGCTGGCATTGGGTTTTACCGGGCCGATGCTGCGCGGCTCCGGCGTCGAGTGGGATCTTCGCAAGAAGCAGCCCTACGAAGTGTATGACCGCATGGATTTCGACATCCCGGTCGGTACCAACGGCGACTGCTATGACCGTTATCTGGTTCGCATCGAAGAATTTCGTCAGTCGAACCGCATCATCAAGCAGTGCGTCGACTGGCTGCGCAAGCATCCCGGCCCGGTGATTATCGAGAACCACAAGGTCGCGCCGCCCTCGCGGATTGACATGAAACAGAACATGGAAGAGCTGATCCATCACTTCAAGCTGTTTACCGAAGGCATGCATGTGCCAGCAGGTGAGGCCTATGCTTCGGTGGAACATCCCAAGGGCGAGTTCGGTATTTATCTGGTGTCGGACGGCGCCAACAAGCCCTACCGCCTGAAGATTCGCGCACCGGGTTACCCTCATCTGGCTGCGCTCGACGAAATGTCGCGCGGTCACATGATTGCAGACGTGGTGGCGATTATTGGCACACAGGATATTGTTTTCGGGGAGATCGACCGCTGATGGCCAAGCCTGATCTGAATGACAGCCTGCGGCTGAGTGCTGAATCCCTCGCGCTGATAGACATCGAAGTGGCCAAATATCCTGCAGAGCAAAAACAATCAGCGGTGATGGGCGCACTGCGCATTGCGCAGGCTGAACGTGGCTGGCTGAAGCCCGAACTGATCGAGTATGTGGCCGATTATCTCGACATGCCGGCGATTGCGGCCTATGAGGTCGCCACGTTTTACAACATGTACGACACCCAGCGTCCGGGTCGTCACAAGATCACGCTGTGTACCAATCTGCCTTGCATGCTGATGGGTGCGGGTGAACTGGGCGAGTATCTGAAGCAGAAACTCGAGATCGGTTTTGGCGAGACCACCGAGGATGGCCGCTTCACCTTGAAAGAAGGCGAATGCATGGGTGCCTGTGGCGATGCGCCGATGTGTTTGCATAATAATCACGTCATGCACACGCATCTCACACCCGAAAAAGTGGACGAACTCCTGGAGAAGCTGAAATGAGTTTGCTCACGCCCAATTCTCAGGTTTGCAGTTGGACGCAGGCTTTCGACCACCCTGATTCGCTTGCAACCTATGTGGCCAATGGTGGCTATCAGGCGCTGCGCCGCGTGATTACCGAACAGATGCCGGGTGATGCCATCATTGCCGAACTCAAGACCAGTGCGTTGCGCGGACGTGGCGGTGCGGGTTTCCCCACCGGGCTCAAATGGAGCTTCATGCCACGCGCGTTTCCGGGCGACAAATACATCGTCTGCAACAGCGATGAAGGCGAGCCGGGCACATTCAAGGATCGCGATATCCTGCGCTACAACCCGCATCAGCTGATAGAAGGTATGGCGATCGCCGGCTATGTGTTGGGCGCGCGCGTGGGGTACAACTACATCCACGGCGAAATCTACGATTGCTACGAAATTTTTGAACGTGCGTTGAGCGAAGCGCGCGAGGCGGGCTTTCTCGGGGACAACCTGTTAGGGACCGACTTCTGCTTCCAACTGCATGCGCACCTTGGTTACGGTGCCTATATTTGCGGTGAGGAAACCGCGCTGCTGGAATCGCTGGAAGGCAAGAAAGGCCAGCCGCGATTTAAGCCACCGTTTCCTGCGAGCTTCGGTTTGTATGGCAAGCCGACCACCATCAACAATACAGAAACGCTGGCGAGCGTGCCGTGGATCATGCAACACGGCGGCCAGGCGTTTCTGGGGCTAGGCAAGCCCAACAACGGCGGCCCAAAGATGTTCTCAGTATCAGGCCACGTCAACAAGCCAGGTAACTACGAAGTGCCGCTGGGCACGCCATTTTCAAAATTGCTTGAAATGGCAGGGGGCATCAGGAGTGGCCACAAACTGAAGGCAGTCATCCCGGGCGGTTCGTCCGCCCCCGTATTGCCGGGCGATATCATGATGGATTGCACCATGGACTTCGATTCCATTGCCAAGGCCGGGTCCATGCTGGGCTCGGGTGCGGTCATCGTGATGGACGAGACGGTGTGCATGGTGCGTGCACTGGAGCGCTTGTCCTATTTTTATCATGAGGAATCCTGTGGCCAATGCACGCCGTGCCGTGAGGGCACCGGCTGGATGTACCGGGTTATCCATCGCATCGAGCACGGTCAAGGACGTCCGGATGATATTGAGCTACTCAATAGCGTGGCTAGCCGCATCGGGGGCCACACGATTTGCGCACTGGGCGACGCGGCAGCCATGCCGGTCCAAAGCTTCCTCAAACATTACGGCCATGAGTTCGAACATCACATCGAACACAAGCGCTGTATGGACGGGACAGGGCACTAGGTATGGCAACGCTCAATATTGAAATAGACGGACGCGCGCTTCAGGTTGAAAGCGGCGACACCATCATGGATGCGGCAAATCAGGTCGGCATCACGATCCCGCATTTCTGCTATCACAAGAAACTCTCCATCGCCGCCAACTGCCGCATGTGTCTGGTGCAGGTGGAAAAGGCCCCCAAACCGCTGCCCGCTTGCGCCACACCGGTGACCGACGGCATGAAGGTGTTTACCCGTTCTGAATACGCGGTCAGCGCGCAAAAAAGCGTGATGGAATTTCTGCTGATCAACCATCCGCTCGATTGCCCGATCTGCGATCAGGGCGGCGAGTGCACGCTGCAGGATCTGGCGGTGGGCTACGGCGGTTCATCATCGCGTTATCAGGAAATCAAGCGTGTCGTGGTCGAGAAAAATCTCGGCCCGTTGATTGCCACCGACATGACGCGCTGCATCCATTGCAGCCGTTGTGTCCGGTTTGGGCAGGAAATTGCCGGCGTCATGGAACTCGGCATGGCCGGGCGGGGCGAGCATACTGAAGTCATGCCTTTCCTGGCGAATCAGGTGGCATCCGAATTATCGGGCAACGTCATCGACCTGTGTCCGGTAGGTGCCCTTACCAGCAAACCGTTCCGCTACAGGGCTCGTACCTGGGAATTGTCTCGCCGTCATTCGATCAGCCCGCACGACAGTCTGGGTTCCAACCTTGAGGTCCACGTCAAGGACAACAAGGTGATGCGCGTATTGCCGCGTGAAAATGAAGACGTCAACGAATGCTGGCTGGCCGACCGCGACCGCTTTTCCTACGAAGGCCTCAATACGTCTGAGCGCCTGACCCAGCCGATGATCAAGCAGGGCGGGCAGTGGGTCGAAGTGACCTGGCAGGCGGCGCTGGAATTTGTTGCGGACAAATTGAAGGCGATCCCGGCTGAACAGATCGGCGCGTTGTCGACGCCTTATCGTCCGGCAGAAGAGTTGTTCCTGCTGCAAAAAATCATGCGCGGCATGGGCAGCGGTAACGTTGACCATCGTCTGCGGCAGTCTGATTTCTCGCTCGACAGCAAGGCACACGGCGGTTTCTGGCTGGGCATGCCGGTAACGTATATGTCGCGTCTCAACCGCATGCTGGTCGTGGGCTCCAATTTGCGCAAAGATCATCCGCTGATGGCACACCGTATTCGCGAATCGGTGCGCTGGTATGGTGAGCTCAACCTGATCAATGCAGCGGAGGATGAATTCCTCGGCAAAGTGCACGCCAAACGCTTGGTCGCGCCATCCCAACTTGCTGCCACGCTGGCGGGCGTATGTGTTGCGCTGGCTGAACTGAAAAAGCTGCCGGTTCCGGAAGTCGCGGTCCACGGAGTCGTCGACGATATCGCACGCAAGATGGCTGAGAGCATTGCAGGCGGTGAAACGCGTGCAGTCTTCCTCGGAAACATGGCACAGCACCATCCTACGTACTCGCAGATTCACATGCTGGCGCAGGAAGTCGCGCGTCTCGCAGGTGCAAGTTTTGGCGTGCTGGGTGAAGCCGCCAACAGTGTCGGTGCAGTAGCGGTCGGGGCGATTCCGGGCTGCGGCCCGCTCGGTCAAACCGCCATCAAGGGGTTGAACGCTCAGCAAATGCTGTCCCAGCCCTTGCGTGCTTATGTGATGCTGGGGGTAGAGGCTGAACTTGATACCCACGATCCCGTCAGTGCGCTGAGCAGCATCAATGCCGCCGAGTTTGTGGTGATGATGTCCCCCTACAAGGGTAAGTCGCTCGATTACGCCGATGTGCTGTTGCCGATTGCTCCCTGGACCGAAACCTCTGGCACTTTCATTAACACCGAAGGCCGCGTGCAGAGTTTCAGCGCCGTGGTCAAACCGCTTGGCGAAACACGTCCGGCCTGGAAAGTGTTGCGCGTGCTGGGCAATCTGCTCGGCCTGGAAGGCTTCGATCACAACGACTCCAAAGACGTGTTGCGCGACGCACTGGGTGAAACCCCAACCGGGTCGGTGCAGGCTTTTCTCACCAACGAGATCAGTGGCGTTAGCGTGTCGCCGCCGCAGGCAATCGAAGGCCTGGAGCGGGTTGCCGACGTTCCGATCTATCAGACCGATGCCGTGGTGCGTCGCTCGCACGCACTTCAAATGACGCTTGACGCAGCGTTGCCCGTGGCGCGCATGCACGGCCGACTGATTGAGAAGCTGGGCCTGCAGGAAAATGGCCGGGTCTCGGTGCGGCAAACCGCATCGGCCCTGACATTAAAAGTGCAGCGCGATGATCTGCTGCCCGATAACTGCGTGCGCATTCCGAGCGGCCATCCGTTGACGGCAAGCCTCGGCCCGATGTTCGGCCCCATTACGGCGGAGGCAGTCTGATGGGAGGCATGGAATTGGACTGGGTCGCTATACAAACCGTCGCCTGGACACTGATCAAGATTATGGCGCTGGTGGTGCCGTTGATGCTGAGTGTGGCCTACCTGACGTATTGGGAAAGAAAAATCATCGGCTGGATGCAGGTGCGGATCGGCCCCAACCGTGTCGGTTATTTTGGACTGCTGCAGCCGATTGCCGATGGGTTGAAATTGATGATGAAGGAAATCATCATTCCCTCAGGCGCCAGCAAAGGGCTGTTCATCCTCGGGCCCATTCTGGCTATTGCCCCCGCGTTGGCAGCCTGGGCGGTCATTCCGTTTACCGACAATCTGGTCCTGGCCAACATTGATGCAGGCCTGCTGTACGTGATGGCCATCACTTCGATGGGCGTCTATGGCGTCATCATTGCCGGCTGGGCATCCAATTCCAAATACGCGTTC
>JAGXGP010000151.1 GCA_024636775.1 Hydrogenophilales bacterium | reverse complement strand
GTATGCGATCCCGCCGAAAACCCGGCGTGCGCGCGAAATCCGTGCGACCCAGATCGACAACCTGCTGCGCGACCTGTCGGAACTGAAGCCGGGCGATCCGGTGGTGCACGCGCAATACGGCGTCGGGAAATATCTCGGTCTGATCAACATGGACCTGGGCGACGGCGACACCGAGTTTTTGCACCTGGAGTACGCCAAGAGTGACAAGCTCTATGTGCCGGTGGCCAACCTGCATCTGATTTCGCGCTACAGCGGGGCGGGCGAAGGCGCCGCGCCGCTGCACAAGCTCGGCACCGACCAGTGGGAAAAAGCGCGTAACCGTGCCATGAAGGCGGCCCGCGACACCGCGGCCGAATTGCTCAACCTGTATGCGCTGCGTGCGGCACGCGAAGGCCACGCCTTCAACTTTTCACAGCACGATTACGAAGCCTTTGCCGAAGGCTTTGGCTACGAGGAAACCCCCGATCAGGCCGCCGCGATTCTGGCGGTGATGGCCGACATGCAGTCCGGCAAGCCGATGGACCGGCTGGTGTGCGGCGACGTCGGCTTCGGCAAAACCGAGGTTGCGTTACGCGCCGCCTTCATGGCGGTGATGGGGGGCTATCAGGTGGCGGTGCTGGTCCCCACCACGCTGCTGGCCGAACAGCATTTCCAGAATTTCTCTGACCGTTTTTCGGCCTGGCCGATCAAGCTCGCCGAGCTATCGCGCTTCCGCACCGCCAAGGAGCAGGCAGAGGCTTTGGCCGCCTTGAAGGACGGCAAGCTCGACATCATCATCGGCACCCATCGGCTGATCCAGAAGGACGTGAAGTTCGCCCGCCTGGGCCTGGTGATTTTGGACGAGGAGCACCGTTTTGGCGTGCGCCAGAAAGAGCAACTGAAAGCGATGCGCTCCGAGGTCGATGTGCTGACGCTGACTGCCACTCCGATTCCGCGCACGCTGGCGATGTCGCTCGAAGGCATCCGCGACTTTTCGGTGATTGCTACCGCGCCGCAAAAGCGTTTGTCGGTGAAAACCTTTGTCCAGTCGTTTTCCAGCGGGCTCATCCGCGAAGCGGTGCTGCGCGAACTGAAGCGCGGCGGGCAAGTGTATTTCCTGCACAACGAAGTCAGCACTATCCAGAACATGTTCGAGACGTTGGTCAAACTGCTGCCCGAAGCGCGCATTCGTGTCGGTCACGGGCAACAGAGCGAACGCGAGCTGGAACAGGTGATGCGCGACTTTTACCAGCAGCGCTACGACGTGCTGCTGTGCACCACCATTATCGAAACCGGCATCGACATCCCCACCGCCAACACCATACTGATCAACCGGGCCGACAAGTTCGGCCTGGCGCAATTGCACCAGTTACGCGGCCGGGTCGGGCGCTCGCACCATCAGGCCTTCGCCTACCTGCTGGTGGAAGAGGACCGCACCCTGACACCCCAGGCCAAGAAACGCCTGGAAGCCATTCAATTGATGGAGGAATTGGGTTCGGGCTTTCATCTCGCCATGCACGATCTGGAAATCCGTGGCGCGGGCGAAGTGCTGGGCGACAAACAAAGTGGCGAAATTATCGAAGTCGGTTTTTCACTCTATAACGACATGCTGGCTGGCGCGGTGGCCAGCCTCAAAGCCGGCCATGAACCGGACATGAGCCAGCCATTGGGCGTGGTGTCCGAAATCAACCTGCATCTGCCCGCGCTGCTGCCGGTGGAATATTGCCCTGATGTCCACGAACGCCTGGTACTGTACAAGCGCCTGGCCAGTGTGCACACCATGGACGACCTGACCGAGTTACAGGAAGAGCTGATTGACAGATTTGGCCTGCTGCCCGACCCCGCGCGTGCGCTGGTCGACACCCATCGGCTGCGCCTGGTCGCCAAACCGCTGGGGATCATGAAAGTCGACGCCAATGAGGACAGCATCCTGGTGCAGTTCATCCCGCAGCCGCCGATTGATCCGGGCAGAATCATCACACTGATCCAGACCCGGCGTGACATTAAACTGGCAGGCGAAGACCGCTTGCGTTTGAACGTCAGTTCGCCGCCTGAAGCCCGGGCCGCCAATGTGATAACACTGTTTAAGTTATTTCAGTAACAAATTGATTTATATACACACATGAACCTAATTGTTCAGGGAAACGACATCCCCACGCCCAGCCTCAAGCACCTGGCTAAACTCACCTCGGCCACGGCGATCGAAGCGTTGTCATCCACGGCATTCAAGCTGGTGTCTGCCGACGAAAGCCTGCGTGTAGAAGCGGCAGCTTTCTGCAACGCTCAGGCGCTCGACTGCGGCTGGGTACCGGCCGACCGTCGAATCAGCGACTTTGGCCTGCTGGTAATGGACATGGATTCCACGCTGATCACCATCGAGTGCATCGACGAGATCGCCGACATGCAGGGACTTAAACCACAGGTGTCGGCGATTACCGAGGCCGCCATGCGCGGCGAAATCGACTTTGCCGAAAGTTTGCGCCGGCGCGTGTCCCTGCTGGCCGGGCTGGACGAATCCGCTTTGCAACGTGTGTACGATGAGCGGCTCAAACTCTCGCCGGGCGCCGAAATACTCCTGGCTACCATCCAGGCTGCAGGAATCGAGACCTTGCTGGTATCTGGCGGCTTCACCTTCTTCACCGAACGGCTAAAGCCTCGATTAGGATTGAACTACACGGCCGCCAACACGCTCGAAATCGCTAATGGCAAGCTGACCGGGCGCGTGCTGGGCGACATCGTAGATGCCCAAGGCAAGGCCGACTGGCTCAACCGGGTGCGGTCCAAGCTAAATCTCGCCCCCGCGCAGGTGATCGCCATGGGCGACGGCGCCAATGATCTGAAAATGATGTCCGAAGCAGGTATCAGCTTCGCCTACCGGGCCAAGCCGGTGGTGCGTGAGCAGGCCAGCCATGCGCTAAGCCAGGTTGGCCTGGACGGAATACTTCCCCTTCTGGGGGGCTAAAGAAATCCTCCAGAATGCCGATAAACGATTGAGTACTCAAATCAGTCAAAGATCGTATAAACGCGCCCAGGATCCCCCGTGAAAATCGACAAACGCATTACCCCTCCCGCCGCTTCCAAAGTTTCTTCCACCAAGGGCAAGGGGGCGGGCAAGTCCTCTGCGCCCACCGCTGGTGCAAGTGATTCTCTGACCCTGACTGATTCCAGCACCCGCATCCGCACGCTGGAATCCGACCTGGCTTCAGTTGATATTACCGATGTCGGCAAGATCGAGTCAGTCAAGGCAGCACTGGCTGATGGCTCCTTTGCCGTCGACGCTGAAGTCGTGGCCGACCGTTTGATCGACCATACCAAGGAAGCCCTGCGCAACCGCCCACGCAAAAAGTAAACCTGACCCTAGCAATCAAGCCAAGGCACGCCACCAGCAATACGCCTTGTCAAGCAATGCGGTCGGCGTAACCATCTTTGGTTCAACGATGGAATAGAATCAAACCTCAATTATTCTTTGAGGTTCAGCATGACTGAAATCACCTTATCCGTATCCGGAATGACCTGCGGTGGCTGTGTCAGCAGTGTGCAAAAAGTGCTCACGGCCTTGCCTGGCGTTCAAAGCGCCGAAGTCACCCTGAGTCCCGGCCAAGCCCGCGTAACCTTCGACCCATCAGCGATAGTGCCTGCTGAGCTGGAACAAGCCGTTATCGATGCTGGCTTCGGGATCAATAACTGATTGCCTCTCTACACACCTACAGACAGGTAGTCCCGCATAACGTCTCCAGCGGCTCAGGGCTATGCACCGCATTGCCCTGTACGAAATCCACCCCGATCTGACGAAGGATCGCGAGAATCTCGTCCGACTCGACATATTCAGCCACGGTTTTGAGACCCATCTGATGGCCGATGCGATGGACGGCCTCCACCATGGAGCGATCAATGGGATTGTTGGCAATATCGCGCACAAAGGCGCCATCGATCTTAAGAAAGTCCACTTTCAGGTTCTTCAGATAGATGAATGACGATAGGCCGCTGCCAAAATCGTCCAGCGCGAAGCTGCACCCGAATTCACGCATGGCTTCGATAAATTCGTTTACGACACCGAGATTGCCAATCGCAGCGGTCTCGGTAATCTCGAAGCATAAATGCGGCCCCATCTCAGGATTTTCCTGCAGCTGCGTCAACAGCTTTTGGCGGAAGGTCGGCGCTTTCAGCGAAGCACCCGACAAATTAATGGCAAACAAACAATGCTGCGACGTCCTGAAAGCCAGATAGCGCTTGCACAGCCGTAGTGTTTCTTCAATCACCCAGGTATCGAGCGATGGCATGATGGAATAACGCTCGGCTGCAGGGATAAAAGCCATCGGCAATATATCGGTGCCATCGTCATCTTTCATCCGCAACAACAATTCCACGTGGCGCGTATCGCCTGCTTCTCCATCCGTTCTGCGGATTTCCTGCCAGAACAGGCGCAGACGATCTTCTTCCAAAGCCTGATGAATACGCGTAACCCACTGCATTTCCCCACGATGACGGGCCAGATCGATATCCCGGATTTCGTATAAGTGGATCTGGTTACGGCCACGATCCTTGGCCACATAACACGCAGCATCGGCGGCCGACAGCAGGTTTGCGGCTGTGCCACTGTCGCGATTTATGGCCACCATGCCCACGCTCATGCCAACGGCAAAGATGCGATCTTCCCATTTGAAGCGGAAGCGCTGGACCTCTGAACGGAAGGTATCCGCAACTTCCAGTGCGTCCTTGATGCTGCAGTTTTCCAGCAACAGCGCAAATTCGTCGCCACCCAGGCGGGCCAGCGTGTCACGTTCACGCAAGTTACCTTTGAGCATCAGGGCCAGTTGCAGCAGCAGTTCATCGCCCGCTGCATGACCGCAGGTATCGTTGATGACTTTGAACTGATCAAGATCCATGTAACACAGGGCGTGTTCACGGCCTTGCTGCAGAGCCGACAACAAGGTGCGCTCCAGGCGTTGTTCGAATTCGTGGCGATTGATCAAGCCAGTCAAGGCATCGTGGCTGGCCTGATAAACCAGTCGAGCAGTGGCCTGATCGATCTTTTCCTGCATCTGGTCCTGCATCGCCTGCAAATGTGCCGCCATGTGGTTGATGCCGCGTTGCAGCACGCCCAGTTCAGCTTCTCCGGTCGGCTCTACGCGCGCGTCCAGGTGCCCTTCACCGATACGACTTATGGTGTGGGTCAGCGCCAGGATCGGACGCGTGATCTGACGGCCAATGCGCCAGGCCAGGTAAAGACTGACGCTCAACCCTCCCAGCAAGATCAGCAAACTACGCAGAATGGCATCGCGCTGACTCTGAATGGTCGCGCTACGTGAAACCTCCAACCCGACCCAGCCAATCATATGGGCCAGCTTCCCGGACTCGGCAGCCGGAATATCGATCAATTCATAATCATTGACCGCCACTTCAGTCCGGGTGATAGGCGCGTAATAAACCAACCGGTTCGGATATTCAATCAGGTGTATGTGTCCAGTGGGTAGCTTGGCATTCACCGGGTCGATCCAGATGCCTCGACCCGACTGAGCCAAAAGCAAGCCATTTTCAGTAAAGACTGCCACACCCCGGATATCGGGCTCGATAGCCGCTTTTTCGAGCAGCGTCTGCAATACCTTGCTATTGCCCGATGCCACCCCATACTCGGCCGCTGGCGCCAGCTGACGCGCGATGGCAACCGCCCGGTTGCGCAAGGATTCATCAAGATCATCAATTTTTCCGCTGATTAACTGGAACAACAGCAACATGCCCACGATCGCAACCGGCAATACCGCCAGACCGATCACGCGACTCCGTATCCCCCATGATGCTGTCATTACCGTACCTCTCCCAATCGCTTTTCCAGCTCAGCCTCAGACGGCAACGAAAAACCGAGCGAACGCGCCACCTGGTCATTAATTGACACTTCGAAGTACGCGGGATGCGCGGGCGCGGGCAAACGCACCGTTGCGCCATTCAGCGCATTCCCCGTCCATTCCGCGGCCTGCCGACCGATCTGGCTGGGAGTCGAATACAGCGAAACCATCGCGCCTGCCCGTGTCATTGAACGCGAATAACCCACCACCGGATCCCGATAACGGTAAGACGTCAAAAAAAGGCTTTGCGCGGTATTACGATTAAAAACCAGTGGATCAGGGAAGGCCAACAGCACATTGGCTTCACTCAACACCTGCTCAAGGGGCGCTATCAGCCGATCCCCTTCCGCCACCGTGGCGTGCATCAGTCCGAGGCGCTGCGGCCTGAGTGCCTCTTCCAGTTCGTCCGCCAATCCCATTTGGTCCGTACTCAGCAACACACCTACTCGGCGTGCTTCCGGAAAGGCCAGCCGGATCAGCCTCGCCTGGCGGTCAAGGGGTTGATCGAGGTAAATGGCAGAGACCGAACGGCGTCCGCCATCAGACAAACGGGCGCGTCCAGCTTTGATGTACCAGGCTCTGGGCACCAGTACAGCCAGCACAGGGGTACGGTTTGACCAGGATGACAACCCATCTGCAGCGCGCACCCCCACTGCTATGATCAAGCGTGCCTCATTCAATGAATTGGCCGCCAGGCCCTCAGCATAGGCCGGACTTACTTCATGGCCCGCGGCAGCGAGTTGGGCCTGTATCACCTTATACACTTCTTGATAGGGCGCCGAGTCGTCGCTCATCACAATCGCCACCTGCGCAGCAAAGGCCTGACCCGACATGCCGATGACGCAGGCGAAACCCCAGCCTGTGATGCGCCGCAGACCCATCCGCATATGTACCCGCCAAGCCGTCAATCGCTATCCTCATTGGGAGCATGAAGCGCATCACGCCACAAACAGGTCCCTTTACTCTCTTGGCTGATTGCCTCAAGCAGGGTTGCATGCATTGCTAATTCTTCTGCCGTAGCCTTCAGAAAAACCGGCTTGGGTCGCGAACGTGCAGCCGCCTGATCACCCTGTGCGCTACGCTCTTCCAATCCGATTGACAGACTTTCCTGTCCGCGCGTTAACGCCAGATACACTGCTGCAAGCAGCTCGCAGTCGAGCAAAGCGCCGTGCAGGGTGCGCGCTGCGTTGTCCACCGCATAACGCTTGCATAAAGCATCCAGGTTATTGCGCTGGCCAGGATGAAGCGCCTTGGCCATGACCAGTGTGTCGGTCACGCTGTCGCACCAATTAGCCAATAGTGGCATGTCCAGCAGACGCAGTTCCATGTTGAGGAAACCCACGTCGAATGGCGCATTGTGAATAATGAGCTCGGCATCCTGAATGAAGTCGACAAATTCGCGCGCGATATCCACAAAGCGGGGTTTGTCCTGCAAAAACTCAGGCGTAATGCCGTGCACATGCATCGCACCGGCATCAATATCGCGGTCGGGGTTCACATAGCGATGCAGATGATTACCGGTCAAGCGCCGGTTGATCATTTCTACGGCTGCCACTTCGATGATGCGATGCCCCGAATTCGGATCGAGGCCGGTGGTTTCGGTGTCGAGAATGATTTGTCGCGTGCCCATGTCAGTTTTGCACTGCCTGTAGCACACCCTGATTGGCCAGCGCGTCGGCACGCTCGTTTTCCGGGTGCCCCGAATGGCCCTTGACCCACTTCCATTTGATGCTGTGCAACTGGCTTAAAGAATCCAGTTGCAACCATAAATCCTGATTCTTGACCGGCTTACCGTCGGCGGTGCGCCAGTTGCGCTTTTTCCAGCCGGTCATCCATTCGCTGATGCCTTTTTGCACATACTGGGAGTCGGTATGCACCTCAATGGTAGACGGACGTTTCAATGACTCCAGCGCACGGATCACGGCTGTCATTTCCATACGATTATTCGTGGTATTGGCTTCTCCGCCGCAAATTTCCTTGCTGTGTCCGCTCGACACCAGCAAAGCGCCCCAGCCGCCTGCGCCTGGATTGCCTTTACAGGCGCCATCGCTGTATATATAGATAGTGTCAGCGTTCACGTCGTACTCGATACTGTTTTAGATGAATGACCTTGGCTGCAGGTGATAACAAACGTTGTGTCACCGGCTTTTTCCACTGCGGCAGGATAACGTTCATTCCATGCACACGCTTCACTGCCTGCAAAAAATACACCCCACCACCCATGGCCCACCAGCGATCCCCCGCCGGTTCCATGAAGCGCATGCGCCGCAGCCAGTTTTCCCGATTGATCGGCGGACGGTAACAACACATGCTGCCCGCCGCCACCTCGAGCCCCAATAACACCATCCAGTCTTTGACCCGGGAAATGTTTAAAAAGCTGCCATTCCACGGGTAGCCACGTTCGCCGCCTTGCAGGGTTCGCGCCAGCCCCCACAAGCTTCGCGGGTTAAACCCTGCCATCACCAGACGACCTTCCGGGCGCAACACACGCTCGGCCTCGCGCAGAACCTGGTGCGGATGCGCACTGAATTCAAGAACATGTGGCAGGAGCAGCAAGTCCAACGACTGGCTCTCGAACGGCAAGAACATAGGGTCAGCCCGCACCCCGGCTGATTGCTCAATCGAACAAGTCACACGCAGGGGGATCCGGCTGTTACGCAGAAAATCAATCTGCGGCAACCCGACCTGGACCGCATTAAACCCGAACACATCCGAGACCGCGTGATCGAAATAGCGCTGCTCGCGATACAGCACATGCTGACCGAGCGGGGTTTCAAACCAATCTGCCTCCAGCTTGGGTACCATAGTCATACCTTCTGTCTCCACGCCCCCCCATGCTGACACTTATTTCATTGCCTGCGTTCGAGGACAACTATATTTGGGTGATGCACGATGGACAGCATGCTATCGCGATAGATCCGGGTGATCCTGCGCCGCTGATCGCCTTTCTCGACGCACAACAGCTTGTGCTGACGACTGTCCTTATCACGCATCATCATCGCGACCATACTGGCGGCAACACCCTGCTGCGTCAACGCTTCAGCTGTACCATTTACGCACCAGAAAATCCCCGCATCCCCGCCACAACCCACATCTTGCATGGCGGCGATACCGTTGACATTGTCAGTCCTCCATTGCATTTCGATGTGCTAGCTACCCCTGGTCACACGCTGGACCACATCAGCTACGTGGGCCATGGCAACCTGTTTTGCGGCGACACGGTTTTCGGTTGCGGATGTGGAAAGTTGTTCGAAGGCAACCCAGGCATGATGGCAGCCAGCCTCGATCATATCTTGGCTTTGCCCGATGCTACCCGAGTCTGCTGCGCACATGAATACACGCTCAGCAATATTGATTTCGCCAAGACTATAGACGGCCATAACCCGGCATTGCTTGAGCGGGAAGCCAAGGATAGGAACGCGCGCGCGCACGGACGCCCTACCCTGCCCTCAACCCTGGCGCTGGAAAAACGGACCAATCCGTTCCTGCGCTTCCACGATGCAGACATGACCGCCTTTGCTGAGAAATATTTGAATCAGCCACACCCCAGCCCTGCCGAGGTATTCGGCGCGATACGGGCAGCCAAGGATGCCTGGGACGGTTGACCGGCTCTTCAGCTACACATAGGATGGGGTCTTATTGAGTACGGGAGACCGACTTGCCCGGAATCAGAATCGCCGCAACCCAGATAGCCTCGACTCAATCAAAATCCGGTCTGGCATTGCTCCTATTGCTGTTCTGTCTGACTGGGTTCGCAGCAGAACCCTCCGCTCAAATTCAAACGCTGGAATGGCATAGCGACTTGCTCTCCCTCCCAGCAGAAAACGAAACTGTCAGCGAAATGCGTCCGGACGATGTCTGGCAGCGCATCCGCAATGGCTTCAAAATTGATGAAGCCGCCACAGATAACCCGCTTGTAGCCACGTATGTTGCTTGGTATGCCGCGCGGCCGGACTACGTGCGTCGTATGGCTGAACGTTCACGTAGTTATTTGTTCCACATTGTTCAGGAAGTCGACCGTCGCTCAATGCCGATGGAAATCGCCTTGCTGCCGATGATCGAAAGTGCATTCAACTCAAGCGCGCTATCATCCTCTGCGGCCTCCGGAATCTGGCAGTTCATGCCGGCCACCGGGCGCCACTACGGACTCAAGCAAGACGACTGGTATGACGGCCGCCGCGATTTCACCGCCTCCACCAATGCCGCACTCGATTATCTGGGCAAGCTCTATCTGGATTTTGGCGACTGGCAACTGGCGCTGGCAGCCTATAACTGTGGTGAAGGCTGCGTTGCACGCGCTATCCAGAAAAATGTCGATCAAGGCTTGCCCACGGATTACGCCAGCCTGTCGCTGCCGAACGAAACCCGCCACTACGTCCCCAAGCTGCTGGCTGTCAAAAATCTGATTCGATACCCGGAGCAATTCGGTGTTGCGATCCACAGCCTTCCCAACCAGCCGTACTTCAATCAGGTCACTGTCCATGCCGGCATGGACATCCATGCTGCCGCACGCCTCGCAGACATGAGCAGCGATGATTTCATCACGCTGAATGCCGCATTTCCGCGCAACCTGATTCGCTCCGACACCCCCGTCAACCTGTTGGTCCCGGTCGATAAAACAGATCAGTTCAAGCGTAATCTGGAAACCAAAACCTGGGATTCATGGCAACCTTTTCCAGCACAGAAAGGCGATCGACTGGACGCCATTGCAAAGCGGTTCAAGGTCACCATCGAACGGCTGAAAGAATACAACCTGTTTAACCTGAAGCGCGGAAAACTGGTGCAAGCACAGAGCATTCTGGTTCCGATCAAGGGACGTGGCGTGGTCGCATCCCCCAAAATAACGACTGATTCCAGTGTTGGGGGAACCAGTTATCACAATGTCGGAAGTGGAGATACCCTGTTTGGTGTGGCACGCCGCTATGGTCTCAGCGTTTCCAAGCTTATACAGGCCAACCCCGATCTCAATGGCAAGCTTCGTGTGGGGCAAGCGCTGCTTTTACCCTTCAATGAAAAAACCATTCCGAAGCGCGCGGCCATCCAGCATGTAGCGTTCAACCCAACGCACCTCAAGTCGGCCCACCCCGCCGACTACACGGTCAAGCAGGGAGATACCCTCCATTCCATTGCACAGCACTTCGACGCCTCACTGGCTGACATCAAGCATTGGAATCCGGCATTCCGGAAAAGCAGCACCATCCGACCCGGCCAGGAAATAGTCGTCAGGAAGCCTTGATGGTTTGATGGTCAGTCGGGCGCAGGCGGTTCTTCTGACTGGTCCGACATGATCAGGCCCATTCCTGCCGCAGCCAGCACCATCCACAGCACCGCAGCCCAAATGCCCAGTGCATTGGACAGTGGTCCCATGAAAAACAGCAGCAACATCGCCAATGCCAGCACTGCGTTGCCGATCCAGAAATTGCGACGGTGTTTGCCTGTATTCAATTCGGTTTCCATCTAAAAGCGTTAAGACTGCGCCGCAACCCAATGGCACCGCACCCAGTGTCCATTGTCCAGCAGGGTTGGATCTGGGAAGGTTTGCCGGCACGCCTCGCTGGCATGTGAACAGCGTGGGTGAAAATGGCAGCCCTGCGGCGGATTAAGCGGCGAAGGCTGATCCCCCGCCAGTCGAATGATGCGCTGCCCCGTCTGTGCCTCGATACGCGGAACCGCACTCACCAGCGCCTGGGTATAAGGATGCCGCGGTGAACTCAGCACATCGGCGGCGGCACCTTGTTCAACAATCCGGCCGAGGTACATCACCGCCACGTCATGCGCAAGATAGTCGACCACGGCGAGATTGTGAGTAATGAAAAGATAGGCCAGCCCCAGACTATCCTGCAGATCTTTCAATAGGTTCAAAATCTGCGCCTGCACCGACACATCAAGTGCACTGGTGGGCTCGTCACAAATCACTAACTGGGGTGACACCGCCAGCGCACGCGCAATCGCAATGCGCTGACGCTGGCCGCCTGAAAAAGCATGCGGATACCGTCCGCCAGCGTCCTCAGGCAGCCCGACCTGACGCAAGAGCTGGGTCATCACCTCGTGGCGATCCTTGGCAGCGCCCACGCACAGCGCATCCATGCCCTCGAGCAGGATGTCCGCCACGCGCATGCGCGGATTGAGCGAGCTGAACGGATCCTGGAAAACCATTTGCGCCTGCCGGCGCAACGTAGCGGCATTATTCACATGTATGGTTTCACCGCCCAGACTCACGGTGCCCGCTGTCGGCTCAATCAAGCGCAACAATGCTTTGCCGACGGTGGTCTTGCCACAACCCGATTCACCTACCAGCGCCAGCGTGCGTCCGGCCTGAATCGACAACGATACCTCGTCAACTGCACGCACATACCCGACCGTACGCTGGAAAAAACCGCGTCGAACCGGGAAATGAACTTTCAGTCCATCCACTTGCAGCAAAGGCTCCTCAGACTGAGTTGACTTCGCGTGCGCCGTCAGCTCCCGCTCGATGCGTACCGGCAGTTCAGCCGCCAGATGGCACCGAACCCGCTGTCCATTCAGCTCTTGCCAGTCCGGTGATTCAGACTGGCACCGCGCAATCGCATACGGACAACGCGGCGCAAAGCGGCAGCCTTGCAATTCGTTGTCAAACCCAGGCACCTGGCCGGGAATCGTGGTCAAGCGGCCGCCATCGCCGGGGCGCGGCAGCGCCTCGAACAACATGCGACTATAGGGGTGCTTCGGTGCGGCAAAGAACGCATCACGTGCGCCCTCTTCCACCAGTTCACCGGCATACATCACACCGACGCGGTCGGCGTTTTCGGCTACTACGCCGAGATCGTGCGTGATCAGCAACATGCCCATCTGTTGTTCGGTGCGCAGCTGCCGCAACACTTCCAGTACCTGCGCCTGGATAGTCACGTCCAGCGCAGTCGTCGGTTCATCCGCAATCAGCAGTTTGGGTTTTCCAGCCAGCGCCATTGCGATCATGACGCGCTGGCGCAAGCCGCCCGACAACTCGAACGGGTAAGAATCCAGTCGGCGTTCCGCATCCGGCACACCCACTGAATCGAGAAGTGCACGTGCCGCGTCCCATGCCGCCTGACCAGTGAGATGCTGATGCAGTTCCAGCGCCTCGGCGATTTGCGTGCCCACCTTGATCACGGGATTCAAGGCCAGCATTGGCTCCTGGAAAATCATCGCCATGCCGCCGCCGCGCACGCCGCGCATGTCGAATTCGGGTAGCGCCAGTACATCCTGCCCATCGAGTTGCACCGAGCCAGATGCAATGTGTCCACCATCCGGCAACAATCTCATCAGAGACAGCGCCGTCATCGATTTTCCGCACCCGGATTCACCCAGCAACGCGTAGGTTTCGCCTGCTGCAACGTGGAACGAAATCCCGTCGACCACCCGCAGGGCATCGTCGCCACGACCAAAAGCTGTCACCAGCTTGTCGACATTCAACAACGCGTTCATCGACGACCTCCCTGACGCGGATCGAATGCATCGCGCACGCCGTCGGCAAACAGATTGGCCGCCAGCACCAGGGTGAACATGAAAGTGAACGCCGCGCCGAGCTGCCACCACACCACGGGCTCACGGGCGAGCTCGAGGCGCGAGCCGTTGATCATGTTGCCCCAGCTGTGCATGCTGGGATCGACTCCGACGCCCACATAAGACAGTACCGCTTCAGCCAGCACCAGTCCGGAAAAATCAAGCACGATGGCAATCAACACCAGGTGAAATACGTTAGGAAAGATGTGACGGCTGATGATCCGCGAGTGTGACACCCCAAACGCCCGCGCAGCCTCGACGTAATCGAGCGTGCGCAGCTTGAGCGATTCACCCCGCAGCAATCGCGCCAGTCCGGTCCAACTGGTCACGCCCATGATGAGGCATAGCGCCAGCAACCGAATATCGGCGCGGCGGGCAGCCGTGTCGAACAAATCAGGATTGGATTCAACATAAACCTGCACGATGAGCACCGCCGCCGCGATCAACAGCACGCCTGGAATCGAGTTCAGTACGGTGTAGACGTACTGGATGACATCATCTATCCAGCCGCGAAAATAGCCCGCCGCGATACCCAAGCCTATCGCCAGTGGCAGCGTAACCAAGGTGGTCAGTGTGCCGATCACCAACCCGGTGCGGATGCTCTTGAGGCTGATGTAGAGTACGTCCTGCCCCACCTTGTCGGTGCCGAACACGTGATAGGCCGCAGCCAGATGGATTAGCAAGCCTCCCATCATCAACAACAGCATCACGATGACAGCAACGGTTCGTCCCGGCCAGTCGAGCCGACCTTCGCCCCACAACATGAACCATTCCCCAAACGAATTTTGCGCACGGCGAGCCTGCCAGGCAGCCAGCAGGCCAAACAGCAACAAACTCACCGCCAGTCCCTGTGCCAATCCGATCAGGCTGCGCCGAGTGATGTCAGGCTCGCGCTCTGATGCATGCCGCAGATGACTCCCTCCGAATTTCAAACGCGGATACTCGCGTACCGCCACACCATCACGCTGCACAAACTCTTTGGCGTACAACTGCATCGCCATGGGCTCGGAATAGGTTTTTTCCTGTTGTGTTCGCAGGTCGCCCACCAGTGCGTCAAACACGCTCAGCACGTCAACTGAATAATGCGGTGCATCTGCCGGACTATCGGGCATTTTTTCGCGGTAATGCAGCGAATCAAGCAAACCGATCACCACAAATACACTCAACACCAGCGCCGCACCGATCGCCATCGGACGCTGCGCCACCGCGCGCCAGGGTGCGCGTAAGTGTTCCTGGCGACGGATGAAAAACACCAGCACCAGCACGCCTGCCACCAACGCAAAGATCAGCGCATCGGTCCATAACAGAACAAAGTCAAAGCTAGACCAGGCAGAATTCATTGCAGCCTCACCCTTGGATCCGCCCACGAATAGGAAATGTCGGTGAGGATGAGCCCCACGATATAGAGGAAGGAACCGAGGAACACCATGGCGCGCACTACCGCAAAATCCTGCGCCTGAATCGCGTCGATCGTGTAGCTGCCTAATCCTGGAATGCCGAAGAAGGACTCGGTGATGAGGCTCCCCATGAACAGCAGCGGCAACACCACCACCGCACCAGTCAAAATCGGGATCATGCCATTCTTCAAAATGTGGCGGAACAGCACGCGCACTTCGGATAGGCCCTTGGCGCGAGCTGTCCGTACGTAGTCCTTGCCTATTTCCTCGAGGAAAATCGTGCGGTACCAACGCGCGCCGCTGCCGATGCCTGCCACCACGCCTATCAGTACCGGCAGCATGATGAACTTGAGACCGTCCACGCCGCCTGCAAAGCCCGAAATCGGCAGCAGATTCCACATTTTTGAAATGAAATACTGACCCGCGATGATGTAGAACAAACCCGAAATCGACATCAACACCACACACAACACCACGCCCCACAGGTCGAGATAGGTGGAACGGAAAAACACCATCAACAAGGCAAAGGTGATGTTAACCAGCAGTCCGATGACAAACACCGGCAGCGCGATCGCCAGGCTTGGCCCCATGCGGGTTCGAATTTCATTTCCGATGTTTCGACCATCGTCGCCCTTGCCAAATTCGAACACGAACATCGCAGCTGAGTGCTGAAAGAATATTGTGTCGGTAAGCTGTGCACTGCCGCTGGCCTTCGCGTTCAGCAGCAACGGTCTATCGTAGCCGTGTTCAACTTTCCAGCGCTCGATGGCATCTGGCGTCACATGCTTGGCGCCGAGCTGCATCCGCGCCATGTCCTCCGGGGTGTTGACGATGAAAAACAGCGCGAAGGTCAGCAGGTTCACCCCGATCAGAATCGGGATAGCGTAGAGCAAGCGGCGCAGGATGTAGGCGAGCATCAGGCTGTTTTCCTCTCACGGCGACGCCATGCAATGGCCGCCGGTGCAATCACAGCCGCCATTCCGCTCACCAACAGCGCAATCGGCCACAGCACAGGATGATTCCACTCGGCCCGTTTGGCATTGCGCTGCGCGGGATCTATACGACGGTATTTGAGCGTGTTGTTGGCCATCAGGTTGGGTTTGACGTTGTGCACCCAGCCATGGCGCAGGCCGAACGACTTGGGATAGAAGGTGAAAATCCACGGCGCATCGCGTCGCACGATTGCCAGCATGGCGTCGATCACCTGCTGACGCTCGGGCCCGTTGTCCATATCCTTCATGCGCTCGAACAGACGGTTGAACTCGGGATTATCGTAGTTCGTCGCGTTCTCGCCGCCGGTGCCAACCTTCTTGTGTGGGCCATACAGCAGGAAGAAAAAATTTTCCGGATCGGGGTAGTCGGCGTTCCATCCCAACTCGAACAATTGGGTATTGCCCTTGCGAATCTTGTCCTGAAAACGGTTGTAGTCGGTACCGCGCGAGACCAGTTGCACATCCAGCTTGTCGAGCTGTTTTTTCATCCAGTCGAGCCGCGACTTGGCATCGGGCCCACTCGCCGTGGTATCAAAATACAATACCAGCGGTGCGCCAGTCTTGGCGTTACGACCATTCGGATAGCCTGCCTCGGCCAGCAATTTGCGCGCAGTTTCGATCGAACGTCGCACTATCTGCCCGCCACGATCTTCGTACACGTAGGGATTCAGACCAGCGACCCCCTCGGTATAACCAAATAACCCTGGCGGTATGGGTCCCTGTGCTGGAATGCCACGACCATTTCGGAAAATGGAAATGTATTCATCGTAGTCAAATGCAATCGAGAGCGCCTGACGTAACTTCTGTCGGTCCTTTCCCAAGCCGCCCACCACAGGGTCGAGCATGTTAAATCCAACATAGAAAATCGAAGTTTCAACCGTCGTGAAAAGTTGAATATCTTGCCTTCGCATGCTTTCTGTCAGCTGCGGGTCGCCACCACCCGAAAACTGTATCGCCTGGTCAAAGCTATCCGAGCTGATGCCAGCGCTGTCGTAATAGCCCTGCAAAAACTTGCTCCAGTAGGGGATTGTCTCCTTCTCCAGGCTGAACACCGCGGCGTCGATCAGTGGCAGCGACTTACCAGCGTCGGCCAGCAGGCCAGCCTCGCGATCTGCAGCCTCACCTTCAATCGGATAAGTTTCACCGTGGAAATTCGGATTCTTTTTCAGCACCATGCGGCGGTTTGGATTATTTTCGGCCAGATAGAAGGGTCCGGTACCGACCGGCTGCCAGTCGAGCGTCAGGTTCTTGTCGACCATGCCAGGTTGCGCGTAGAACACGTCGGCCTCCCACGGCACAGGTGCAAAAAAAGGCATTGCCAACCAGTAGACGAACTGCGGGTACTTACCCTTGATACGAATGCGGTAGGTATAGGCGTCCACCACCTCGGCGCCAGCGAGCGGGAAATCGTTCAGATTCAATTCCGCTTCTGGATGCGCTTTGGCGGCGTTTTCCAGCGCCTCGCCCAACGCCTTTAAACCGACAATATGGTCGGCCATCAAGCCGAAAATGGGTGAGCTCAGTTTGGGGTTCGCCAGCCGCTTGATCTGATAGACATAGTCCGCAGCTACCAACTCGCGCGTACCGGTGTGCTCAAAATTGCCTATTTGGGTTTTGTCGGCGACGTCGGTCGCTCGCATCGCATGGTAGCGGTAACGGCCCGCCGCATCGCGCGCAAACGCCGGATGCGGTTGAAAACGAATACCGGGGCGGATGCGGATCTCATACATGCTTTCGGCAATTCGACTGGAGGGCGCATCGCTGGGTAATTCTCTGCCGGAGGAATCCAGAAAGCGCGGTTGTGGGACTTCTTCTGCAGTCAACGGAACCAGCGTGTAGGGCCGTTTGAGAAAATGGTATTGCAGCGGCGGTTCGTATATCTGGCCAGTGAACTCGGCCTCGTTGGCACTATAGGAACGCGCCGGATCGAGATGCTTGGGGCGCTCGGTAAACGCGCTGTACACCACGTTGGCTTCTTCGGCGCTGCCGGGATAGGGATTGTTCCAGCTGTCGGAACAGCCTGACATCAGGTTCAGGCTTATCCCCAACAGAACCGTCTTCAATAAAGTTGCCCCGATGCGCATCATCCCGCCAGTGTACCCAAGCACAGCGCCAACGTCAGCCGTTATAATCACTGGCTACTCAACTCTTCGAGACCATCATGGGATTTCTTGCAGGCAAGCGTTTACTGATCACCGGCGTGATTTCCAATCGTTCCATCGCATATGGGATTGCCAAGGCCTGCAAGCGCGAAGGCGCCGAATTGGCCTTCACGTATCAGGGCGAGCGTATCAAGGACCGCGTCACCGAGTTCGCCAAGGAATTTGACTCCAAATTGGTATTCCCCTGTGACGTTGGAAGCGATGAGGAAATCGATGCATTGTTTGTCGAACTTGGACAACACTGGGATGGCTTGGATGGCCTGGTTCATTCTGTAGCGTTTGCGCCAAGAGAAGCGCTTTCGGGCGACTACCTTGATTGTGTCACCCGCGAAAACTTTAGAATTGCGCATGACATCAGCTCCTACAGCTTTGCAGCGCTGGGCAAAGCCGCCCTGCCGATGATGGCAGGCCGCAAAGCAGCCTTGCTGACGCTGTCCTACCTCGGCTCTATTCGCTCAGTTCCCAATTACAACGTGATGGGCCTGGCCAAGGCCAGTCTCGAATCCAACGTCTATTACATGGCGCAAAGCCTGGGCCCCAAGGGTATCCGCGTTAACGCGGTGTCGGCTGGCCCGATCAAGACGCTGGCCGCCAGCGGGATCGCAAAATTCAGCGAGAAGCTCGACCTCGTCGCCAGGAATGCACCGCTCCGTCGCAACGTCACAATCGATGAAGTGGGCAATGCCGCCGCCTTCCTGTTGAGTGATCTGGCTTCCGGTATCACCGGAGAAATCACTTACGTCGACGCAGGATTCAACACCACTGCCGGTGGTGTTGACTGATCTCATCCTTCACCAAACTCAAAAAAAACGCGCCTCGAAGGCGCGTTTTTTGATTCAGCCGATCCGTTATCGCCCTTCAATCGCATTGGGTTTGATGGTCACTTTCTGGCCCGCCATAATCAGATCAGTCATCGCCTGCAGGTCCGCACGTTGCAACGCCTGCGTCACCCCGGATCCAATTGATGACAACAGCATCGGATCCTGTGCAGGCGCTTCTACGACACGCGTAACCCGCACGATACGATACGAACCATTTGGATGCACAAAGCCGGCATAAGCTGGCAGCTTGTCAGTCCTGACCCGAAACACCGCTTTAGCGCCAGCCGCATCGAAGACAGCGGAAGGCTGACGACTCACCACCTGGAATGCAGACCAGTCTAAGTTTTTTTCTTCTCCTTTTACCAATGCCTGAATCGTAGTTTGTCCGAGTTGAGTCAGCAAACGCGTGCGTTGCTCAACCAGGAGACGGGATTCAATCGCAGGAGAAACGTCCGCAAGCGGCAGCAGTCGGGCCGGGCGATGCTCAACTACTCGAGCTGCCACCAGCACACCTGGCTTGACCTCAAATGCCTCGGTATTTTGCTTGGACTTGATCGAGTCCGGATTAAACAATGCCGCAAGCAAACCCGGATGGTCCAGCGGAGGTTGAGCCGTTTTCAGGGACATCCAGCCACCTTGCTGAATGGTCAGCTTGATTGCGGTTGCTGCAGGCTGCAACGAGGATGCGCTCTCATAAACCAGATTACTGAAGTTGTCGGCCAAACCGGCAAAGGCCTTCTGAGCCTGCTGCTTACGTAACTCAGCAACCACGGCAGAACGTACTTCCGCAAGCGGTGCGGTTTTTCCTGGCTGGATACTGTCCAGACGAATGATGTGATAACCGAAGTCACTTTCAACCGGCCCACGAATTTCGCTGGGTTTCATGCTGAACACGGCATCCTCGAAAGGCTTGACCATCATGCCGCGCCCAAAGCTGCCCAAGCTGCCATCCTGCGCTGCGGACCCAGGGTCCTGCGAAAGCGTACGTGCCAGCTCAGCAAAACGATCTGGCGTCTTTTTCAGCGTTTGAAACACTTCTGTGGCCTTTGCCTTGGCTTTGGCACGTACAGCCGCATCCGCATTGGCATCGAAAGCAATCAAAATGTGGCTGGCACTCCGTTGTTCGGGTTGACCAAACTGGGCTGCATGCGAAGCATAATAATCCGCAACAGCCTGCTCGCTTACAGTCAAACCCGCTGCGATTGCGCCCTTGTCGAGCACGAGATATTCAGTCCGAATTTGTTCAGGTTCGGTGAACTCGGCTTTGTTGGCGGCGTAATAACGCTCGATGTCTGCAGGCGTGACCTTGATTTGTGATGCCACGGATGCCGTAGGCAGATCCACCCAGGAAATCTCTCGCTGCTGCGCGACCAATCCCGCAATCTGTTTCATCGAGGTATTAGACGGAAATGCCGCAAGCGATACCGGGCTGGTAATCGCCTCAAGCATGAAAGCTTGTCGCAGTTCATTTTCAAACTGGACCGGCGTCCGGTTGTTTTGAAGCAGCACTGCTTCATAGCGTTGTTGCGAGAATGCACCGTCCTGTTGAAATGCCGGGATTTGTCCCAGTATGGATGCCAGATAGGCATCAGGTGCCATAAATTTTAGCTTTTGCGCTTCCTGTAACAAGGCTTTGCGTTCGATCAAGCTATCCAGCACCTGTCTGCGGAAGTCTGCCGTTTCGGATACCGCCGGGTCGAAGGCAGGTCCCAATGACTCGCGCATGCGGTCAGTCTGGGCCTGGACTTCTTGCGTCAGCTCTTGACTTGAAATCCCCACATCGCCGACTTCGGCCACCACACCACCACTGCCATCGTCCTTCATGTAGGAATCAACCCCGAACAGGGCAAAGGTCACGATGATCAAACCCAGGATCACTTTTGCCAACCAGCCTTTTGCATGCTTACGAATAGCTTCAAGCACGATCGTCCACTCCAGAAAAAACGTTATCGTGAATTTTCGCGCACTTTGCGCTTCACGTCTCACCAAGTGAGATTAATTAATGCGTTTTATTTTATTGCAGTATCAACAAACGCAGAAATGAAAAAAGGCGAACTTGCGTTCGCCTTTTAAGTGTTGGCGGAGTGGACGGGACTCGAACCCGCGACCCCCGGCGTGACAGGCCGGTATTCTAACCAACTGAACTACCACTCCCTTGCGGCACAAAAATCGTGCGGCTTTTTTTACTACTGAGTTTCCCTACTGGTGGGTGCTGAGGGGCTCGAACCCCCGACATTCGCCGTGTAAGGGCGACGCTCTACCAGCTGAGCTAAGCACCCGACGAAGACCGAGATTCTACAACCTTTTCACCGATCTTGCCAAACGCTAAATGCATTTTTTATTAATTAACTGCATCCTTCAGGCCCTTCCCAGCGCGGAACTTCGGAACCTTCGCTGCTTTGATCTTGATGGTTGCGCCAGTTCGCGGATTGCGGCCAGTACGAGCTGCGCGCTTACCCACATAAAAGCTGCCGAAACCTACTAGCGTTACCATGTCACCCTTCTTCAGCGCTTTTTTCACGGCTTCAACTGTCGCGTCCAGCGCGCGACCGGCTGCTGCTTTAGAAACATCAGCCGAGTCGGCGATGGCATCAATCAGTTCGGATTTGTTCACGTGTTGTCCCCTTCACTCAAGTGGCACAGGAAAACCCTGTGGGCGCTTTTATAGCAATCCGCAAAACCTTGTGTCAAGCGGTTTTGCGGGCTATTGACAAAAAAATCCCGCGACTGGCGCGGGATTCGAGCGTATTGGCTGACAAACCTCAGTGTTTTAGCGCCGCTGCTGTAGTCTCATCTTCATCTGGCACAGCGATTGCCGGGGTCTCGGATTCAGGCTCTTCCGGTAAAGGCTCAGGAACATGTTCCAGTGCCAATTCAAGAACTTGGTCAATCCATTTGACAGGATGAATATCGAGCTTGTTTTTAATGTTGTCCGGAATTTCAGTCAGATCCTTAACATTTTCTTGTGGAATCAAAACTGTTTTAATTCCACCGCGATGTGCGGCTAATAATTTTTCCTTGAGGCCACCAATAGGCAAAACTTCGCCGCGCAAAGTGATTTCTCCGGTCATTGCGACATCTGCCCGCACGGGAATATTCGTCAGAATAGACACCATCGAAGTGCAAATTGCAACGCCCGCAGAGGGTCCGTCTTTTGGTGTTGCGCCTTCAGGCAGGTGAATATGGATATCACGTTTCTGGTAGAAGTCTTCGCGAATTCCGAGCTTGCGCGCACGTGAACGGACAACAGAAAGTGCGGCCTGTATCGATTCCTGCATGACCTCACCCAACTTGCCAGTAGTCGTCATCTTGCCACGTCCAGGCAAAGATACCGCCTCAATGGTCAGCAACTCCCCGCCCACTTCGGTCCACGCCAAACCGGTAACCTGACCGACCTGATTGTTCTTTTCCGCGATGCCAAAGCTGAACCGCTGCACGCCGAGATACTTTTCCAGATTACGCGAGGTGACTGTAATTTTTCTGCTGCTTTTTTTCAACAGCAGGGCTTTAACCGCCTTGCGACAAATTTTTGAAATTTCTCGCTCGAGACTGCGCACGCCTGCCTCACGCGTGTAGTAACGCACGATGTCACGGATGGCAGACTCGGCAATAGCGAGCTCACTCTCCTTGATACCGTTCACCTTGAGTTGCTTCTCAACCAAATAACGCTCGGCGATATTGATTTTTTCATCTTCGGTATAACCCGACAAACGAATCACTTCCATCCGGTCCAGCAAAGGTGCTGGCAGATTGAGTGAGTTGGCAGTCGCGACAAACATCACATCAGACAAGTCGTATTCGACCTCGATGTAATGATCCTGGAAAGTATGGTTCTGTTCAGGGTCGAGCACTTCCAATAGCGCTGACGATGGATCGCCTCGGAAATCCTGTCCCATTTTGTCGACTTCATCGAGCAGAAACAGAGGATTCCTCACGCCGACCTTTGTCAGGCTTTGCAGGATTTTCCCTGGCATCGAACCTATGTAGGTGCGGCGATGGCCGCGGATCTCAGATTCGTCGCGTACACCACCCAACGCCATGCGGACGAATTTGCGATTCGTCGCACGCGCGATGGACTGACCCAGTGAGGTCTTACCTACACCCGGAGGCCCAACCAGACAAAGAATCGGCGCCTTCACCTTGTCGACCCGCTGTTGCACTGCGAGGTACTCCAGGATGCGCTCCTTGACCTTGTCGAGGCCATAGTGGTCCTGATCCAGAATCTTTTCGGCTTTGGCCAGATCCTTGCTGATCTTGGTTTTCTTTTTCCACGGCAAGCCGACCATCGCTTCAATATAGCTGCGAATCACGGTGGCTTCGGCCGACATTGGCGACATCATTTTCAGCTTCTTCAACTCGCCCATCGCCTTGGCTTCGGCTTCCTTGGACATGCTGGCCTGCTTGACGCGCTTTTCCAAATCCTCAAGCTCGGCGCCTTCTTCGATATCGCCCAACTCTTTCTGAATCGCTTTAACCTGCTCATTGAGATAATACTCGCGCTGGCTTTTCTCCATCTGACGCTTAACGCGACCACGGATGCGCTTTTCGACCTGCAGGATATCCAACTCGCCTTCCAGCAGCCCGAGCAGATGTTCCAGGCGCTTGTTAACACCGATCATCTCCAGGACTTCCTGCTTCTGTTCAAGCTTCAGCGGCAGATGGGCAACGATGGTATCGGCCAGACGCCCACCTTCATCAATACCTGATAGTGAAGTCAGGATTTCTGGCGGAATTTTCTTGTTCAGTTTGACGTATTGGTCGAATTGCGTCAGCAAAGCGCGACGCATCGCCTCGACTTCAACCAGTTCCTCACCCTCAGCAGGCAGGATTTCAGCGCGTGCAGTGAGATGGGTGCCTGTGTCGGTTACATCAATCACACGTGCTCGCTGATTGCCTTCAACAAGCACCTTGACGGTGCCATCGGGCAATTTCAGCATTTGCAACACGGTGGCTACGCTACCGGTATCGTAAAGGTCTTCCGGGGTAGGATCGTCCTGCGCGGCCGTTTTCTGGGCTACCAACAGAATGCTCTTGCCGGATTCCATTGAGGTTTCCAGCGCTTTGATCGATTTCGGGCGGCCGACAAACAGCGGGATGACCATGTGTGGAAACACCACCACATCCCTAAGCGGCAACAGCGGCAGATCAATCTGTTCTTTGGATACGTTGTCGCTCATCATGATTTCCTAGTCAGGGTTAAGGAAAAGATGCGCGGCATTCAACCACGCACAACCTTAATTGGGGGGCATAGTTAGAAATTCAAGAAGGCTGACAGTTCCCCATCAGCCTTCGGGGGTCAAGCGCCGGCAGCCAGCGGCTCTTCCCCTTGCTCGGAATAAATCAGCAGGGGTTTGCCTTCGCCGTTAATCAGATTGCTGTCTACCACCACTTTACTGACGCCTTTAAGGGACGGCAGGTCATACATGGTATCCAGCAGAGAATGCTCGATAATTGAACGCAGACCGCGCGCACCGGTTCGCCGTGCCAGTGCCCGCTTGGCGATTGCGGCGAGCGCATCTTCGCGGAACTCAAGATCGACACCTTCCATTTTGAACAGTTTTGCAAACTGTTTGGTTAGCGCGTTTTTCGGCTCGGTCAGTATCTGCAGTAAAGCAGTCTCGTCGAGTTCGTCCAGTGTTGCCACAACCGGCAAACGGCCGACAAATTCCGGAATCAAACCATATTTGATCAAATCCTCGGGTTCTACTTGATGCAGCAGTTCGACATCACGCTTGGTATCGTCGACATTCTTGACCTGCGCACCGAAACCAATGCCGCCTTTTTCGGTACGGCCGCGAATGACTTTTTCCAGCCCGCTGAACGCGCCACCACAGATGAACAGGATGTTGCTGGTATCAACCTGGACAAACTCCTGGTTCGGGTGCTTGCGTCCACCTTGCGGCGGCACCGAGGCCGTCGTGCCTTCAATCAACTTCAATAGCGCCTGCTGCACGCCTTCGCCCGACACATCGCGGGTAATCGAGGGGTTATCAGCCTTGCGCGAAATCTTGTCGATTTCGTCAATGTAAACAATACCCTGCTTGGCCTTGTCCACATCGTAATCACATTTCTGCAGCAGTTTCTGGATGATATTTTCGACGTCTTCACCCACGTAACCGGCTTCAGTCAGGGTGGTTGCATCAGCAATCACAAACGGAACGTTTAGCAGTCGTGCTAGCGTTTGTGCCAGCAGTGTTTTTCCCGAGCCGGTTGGTCCGATCAGCAATATGTTGCTCTTCGCCAACTCGACTTCATTGGCACCTGCGGTGCCGCTACCCGTGTTATTCCGCAGACGTTTGTAGTGGTTGTATACCGCGACTGCCAACGATTTTTTTGCCTGGGCCTGACCGATCACGTATTGATCAAGCTTGCCGCTGATTTCATGGGGCGTCGGCAAATCTGTGCTCGAGCCCTTCTGGTTGTCAGCCTGCTGGATTTCCTCGCGGATAATGTCGTTGCACAACTCCACGCATTCATCACAGATAAACACTGATGGCCCAGCAATCAGCTTGCGCACCTCATGCTGGCTTTTGCCGCAAAAGGAGCAATAAAGTAGTTTGTCGCTTGAGCCTTTGTCTGCCATGCCGGTTCCTTGCTTAATTGCCAGATGCTTCGATACGGCTGGTCAGTACCTTGTCGACCAAACCATAACTGACCGCGTCGTCTGCACTCATAAAGTTATCGCGATCTGTATCGCGATCTATCACTTCAATGCTTTGGCCAGTGTGTTTGGCCAGCATGTCATTGAGGCGCCCTTTCAAATAAAGAATCTCTTTGGCATGAATGGCGATATCCGATGCTTGCCCCTGAAACCCACCCAGCGGTTGGTGAATCATGACGCGTGAGTTGGGCAGGCAATGACGCTTGCCCTTGGCACCTGCTGTCAACAGGAACGCGCCCATGCTGGCCGCTTGACCAATACAAAGCGTGGATACGTCCGGCTTGATGAACTGCATGGTGTCGTAAATCGCCATGCCAGCCGAAACCGAGCCGCCGGGCGAGTTGATATAGAAAAAGATGTCTTTGTCGGGGTTTTCGGATTCAAGGAACAACATTTGCGCAACCACCAGATTGGCAGTTGAATCGTTCACCGGGCCGACCAGAAAAATAACCCGTTCCTTGAGCAGGCGCGAGTAAATGTCGTAAGCACGTTCGCCCCGGCCACTTTGCTCAACGACCATGGGAACCAGCCCCAAGCCTTGGGGTTCAAAATGCTGGGAATTCGAAATTCCGCGTTCAAAATCAATGTGCATCAGGCACGTCCCATCAGTTCTTCAAAGGAGGTTGTCACGTCTTCCACTTGGGCCTGACCTGCAACCCATGCTACCACATTCTCTTCCAGCGCCAGGGACTCGATCTCCTGCATCCGCTCGGGGCTTTGGTAGTACCACTGCATCACTTGTTCGGGCTCCTCATAGCTTTGCGCCTGTTCCAGTATCAAGGCACGGATCTGTTCTGGTTGTGCCACCAGTTTGTGCGTCTGCACAATCTCAGCCAGGATCAACCCCAACCGCACCCGGCGTTCAGCCTGTCCAGTAAACATATCGGCACTTAACTTCATTGTCTGAACCCCACGCTGCTGCATATCGGCCTCCGTCATGCTGCGCAAACGGTCGGTTTCCATCGCCACCAGGCTTTGAGGCAAGTCCAGCGTACTCTTTTGCAGCAGCAATTCCATGGTCTGCTCTTTCAGCTTCGTCTGTACGCGGCGTTTGACTTCACGCTCCAGATTGGACTTCACTTCAGCTTTCAGCGTTTCCACATTACCGTCTTCAACGCCCAGGGCCTTGGCAAATTCCGCATCCACGGACGGCAGCACCGGTGCCTGCACCTCTTTGACCTGCACTTTGAAATGCGCTTTCTTGCCAGCGAGCTCCTTGGCAGCGTACTCAGCCGGAAAGGTGAGGTCGAAACCTTTGTTGTCACCCGCCTTGAGGCCGGTCAGGCTTTGCTCGAAATCTTTCAGCAAACGACCTTCGCCGATGACTGCAGCAAAGTCTTCACCCTTGCCCCCTTCAAAAGCCTCGCCATTAACCGTGCCCTGATAATCGAACTTGAGCAGATCGCCTTCAACTGCGGCTTTGTCTACCGTTTCAAAAGTACGACGCTGCTTCTGCAACACTTCCAGAGTCTTCATCACCTCTGCATCACCCAGATCCACGATGGATCGGCTGATTTTTCCGGCGCTCAAATCGTCTATCCTGACTTCAGGATAGACCTCAAAACTGGCGCTGAAAGTCATTTCTGCAGTATCTGTTTGCCCCGCTTTGGGCTCGAAGCGCGGGTAACCCGCAATTTTGAGCTGGTTTTCCTGGATGGCGCTGCCAAAACGCGCCTGTAAAGTTTCGCCCAACACCTCCTGGCGCACGCCAGGACCATGCTGACGCGCGACCGCGCCGAGCGGCGCCTTGCCAGGACGGAAGCCATCCATCTTGACGTTACGTGCCAGGCGCTTGAGGCGGCTTTGCACTTCGGTTTCCAGCTGATCCATCGGTACGCTGATATCCAGACGCCGGGCCAGACCTTCGAGAACTTCAAGATTTGCTTGCATGACAATACTTCCTGGCTGAATTGAGTTGATGGGTGTACGACAAAAACCTAATGGTGCGGGAGGGGGGACTCGAACCCCCACGCCTTGCGGCGCTGGAACCTAAATCCAGTGCGTCTACCAATTCCGCCACTCTCGCGGTTCGACCGTAAAACCTGCGGCCAATAAGTGTAATATAATCAATACGATGCTGTCACGTCACCCGACCCGGCATCCTAGCTAAGTCTTTATTCCCATTCCTTTTTTTGTTGCCCGGTGCCGGTCGATCACTACGAAAATTTCCCTGTTGCGTCCTGGTTACTGCCAAAACGCTTACGCCGGCCGGTAGAAGCCATCTACCGATTTGCCCGTAGTGCGGACGATATTGCAGACGAAGGTGATGCCCCGTCCTCTGAACGTTTGAGACAACTGGCAACCTACCATTCTGAGTTGGATCGCATCGAAAGCGGTGAGATGCCGACTGATCCCGTATTCGGTCCACTGGCCGAAGCCATTCATGCTTATTCCATTCCCATCGCTCCATTTCGCGACCTGCTTTCCGCTTTTGAACAGGACGTGGAAAAAGCCCGCTACGCCAATTTCGGCGAAGTCATGGATTACTGTCGTCGCTCGGCCAATCCGGTGGGGCGATTAATGCTGCATTTGTATGGTGACCACGATCCACGGCACATAGCTTATTCCGATGCCATATGCAGCAGCCTGCAACTGATTAACTTTTTGCAGGATGTTGCGGTCGATTTCAGGAAAAACCGGGTTTACCTGCCGCAGGATGAACTGGTGTCCAACCACGTCAGCGAAACACAGATTGCCGAGGGCGACCCCTGCGGTATGTGGAACACGATGATGCTTAAGCAAATCGAACGCACCCGTAAACTCATGCAGGCCGGTGCTCCGCTCGGCAGAAAACTCAAAGGCCGCATCGGACTGGAGCTGCGTGTAACCATCCTCGGCGGAGAAACCATCTTGCGTAAACTGCATGCCGATCCCGGCTGTGTTTTCCATAATCGTCCGGTGCTGACGAAAAGAGACTGGATCAACATGCTCGGACGCGCACTCTTTTAATCATGGATGTCCATCAATATTGCCAGGACCGTGCCGCAGCCAGCGGCTCCAGTTTCTATTACAGCTTTGTCTTTCTGCCCCAGGACACACGACGCGCAATCACTGCGTTTTACGCACTCTGCCGTGAACTCGATGACGTGGTGGATGAATGTCACGAGCGGCAGGTTGCGCAGGCCAAGCTCGACTGGTGGCGCGCTGAAATTGCCCAGTTTGGAGCAGGCGCCCCGACCCACCCGGCAACCTGCGCGCTGTTTGACACGCCACAAGGCCGTAATACGGCACCGGCGCTGCTACTGGAAATTGTCGATGGCATGGCGATGGATCTCGACCATCTGCGCTATCCCGACTTCAAATCGCTCAATTTGTATTGCTATCGCGTAGCGGGCGTAGTGGGCGAAGTTGCAGCTGCCTTGTTCAGCGGCCCGCGCAGCAAAGACGACCGTGACATTCGCCGCTATGCGCACGAACTGGGGCTCGCCTTCCAGCTCACCAACATTATCCGCGACGTGGGTGAAGATGCGCGGCGCGGCCGGATTTACCTGCCGCAGGACGAGTTGGTCCGATTCGGTGTGCTGGAAACCGATATCCTGAAAGGCGTGGATACGCCAGCATTTCAGGCGCTGATGCAGTTTCAGTTTGAACGCGCGATTGCCTGTTACGACCGTGCCCTCGCCGCGCTGCCAGTCAATGCACGTCGCGCACAACGTCCGGGTCTGGTGATGGCCGCTATTTACCGCACCTTGCTGAACGAAATTCAACGTGCCGACTTTCCCGTGTTGCGCGCACGTGTTTCGCTCACCCCCTTGCGCAAGCTGTGGTTGGCCAGCAAGACCTGGCTGTTTCCAGGATGACGGGGTTGAAACAGCCCAGTGTCGCTGTGGTCGGCGGCGGCTGGGCGGGATGTACCGCTGCACTGACGCTGGCCGAAGGCGGAATCAATGTCACGCTGTTTGAGGCCAGCCGAACACTGGGGGGTCGTGCGCGCGCAGTCGAGATCGAAGGCCGGATGCTCGACAACGGCCAACACATTTTGCTGGGTGCCTATGAACAAACCCTGCAGCTGATAGCCCGCCTGAATCCCGCCAATACACCGGAACAGGTATGGCGACACCCCCTCAATCTCAAGCAACCACCCGATTTCAGCCTAACCTGTCCGCGCCTTCCCGCACCGTTCCATTTGCTGGTGGGACTGCTCAGCGCGCAGGGATTAAGCGGACGTGAGAAGTGGGCCGCCATACGCTGGGCGAATGCGCTACTGCACAATCCACGCGCGCCCGAAATTCAGACGGTCAGTCAACTCACCCGTTCCCAGCCCGAAACGCTGAACCGTTTGTTGTGGCATCCACTTTGCGTATCCGCCCTTAACACCCCGCCGGAAATAGCCAGCGCTGCGGTTTTCCGTGATGTCATCCGGGCGGCTTTCGGCGGCTGCAATCATCACAGCGACCTGCTGCTGCCGCGACGCGACCTGACGGCACTGCTGCCCGCGCCCGCGGCTACGCGCTTGATCGAACTCGGCGGGTCCGTTCGCCTGTCCCGCCGCGTAAGCAGCCTTGAGGCTGCATCGGATGCCATCACGTTGAACTTACGCGATGAGTCGGCCATTTTTAGTCACGCCATCCTGGCCACTGCCCCGCAGCATTTGTCAGGATTAGTCGCCTCCATTCCGGCACTCGAACCCGTGGTGCGTGACGTCTCCACCTATCATTACCAACCCATCGCTACGGGCTATGTACAGTACGACCCGGCGTTTCAACTCACGCACCCCCTGTTCGCTTTGGCAGATGGCCCCGCTCAGTTTGTCTTCGACCGCGGCCAAAGTCATGGCCAGTCCGGTTTGCTGGCGTTTGTTGCAAGTGCTGCAGAAAACCTGTCACCAGATTGGTTGGATCAGGCAGAAGCCCAGCTGCAACGCATCGCGCGACCGGGCTCACCGCATTGGCGTAAAAGCATTGTGGAGAAACAGGCCACGTATAGCTGTGTCCCCAACATGGCACGCCCCGATGTTTGCACTGCGCATCCGCGCATATTTCTGGCGGGCGATTACACCGCAGGCCTCTACCCCGCCACGCTCGAAAGCGCAACACAGAGCGGAGTACAATCGGCCGGCGCATTACTTAGACAACTATGAAAGATTACCTCCCCCGTTCTGACCTGCTTGCAGGTCGTGTCATTCTCGTTACCGGTGCCAGCTCGGGCCTGGGGCGTTCCGCCAGTCTGGCCTACGCGCGTCATGGTGCCACGGTGGCCTTGCTCGCTCGCGATGCTGACAGGCTGGAAACGGTTTACGACGAAATCGTCGCCTCGGGTGGCGCTGAGCCAGCCATGTTTCCTTACGACCTGGCTGCCGCCGACGACCGCAGCCTGGAAACGCTGGCAGGTACGATTGCCCATCATCTGAAGCGGCTCGATGGAATGCTTCACAGCGCGCATCATTTTTACAACCTGACCCCGCTGGAGCTGCAAACACTGGAACAATGGCAAACCCTGATGCGGGTCAATTTAATTGCGCCATTTGCGCTGACTCGTGCCTGCTTGCCGCTCCTGAAACAGGCGCCTGATGCTTCTATCATCTTTACAGGCGAAACCCACGGCCATCATCCCAGCGCTTACTGGGGCGGCTACGCAGTGGCCAAGTCCGGTCTCGAAACCCTCACGCATATCTGGGCAGACGAGCTCACTTCCAACGAAGCGCTCCGCGTCAACACCTTGATTCCCGGTCAGGTTGCAACCACCCTGCGCACGCGCACTCACCCGGGGCTTTCCCCCGAAACGCTGACCCGCATCGACGCATTGATGCCCTGGTATCTGTATTTGATGGGGGAAGACAGTCGTTCCGTTCGCGGCCAAATTATCGAATGTCAGCCCTGATCCTGCTCCTTCCATGAAAATCGGTCGCTACGAAGTCCTCGACGAAATCGGTCATGGTGCAATGGGTACAGTCTGGCGTGCGCGCGACCCGCTGATCGAACGTACGGTTGCGATCAAAACCGTGGCCATCGCACAACTCCGTCAGGATGATGCCGGCGCTGAAACACGCTTTTTACGCGAGGCGCAAAGTGCCGGACGGTTGTCACATCCGAATATCGTGACCATTTTCGATGTGGGCGAAACCGACGAACTCGCTTACATCGCCATGGAACACCTCCCCGGTGCAACCTTGCGCGACGTCATGAACAACGGTCCCATGCCGCTCGACCTGGCGCTCGATACCACACTGCAAATGGCCGAGGCGTTGGCGTTTGCCCACGAGCACGGCGTCATCCATCGCGATGTCAAACCCGCCAATGTCGTTGTCACGGGTCGCAATGGACGCATCAAACTGACTGACTTCGGAATCGCACACCTGACCAATAGCGGCCATACCCTGGCCGGACAAATGCTCGGGTCGCCCCGCTACATGTCACCCGAACAAGCGATGGGACGTGAAGTGGAGGGTCGCTCAGATATCTTCTCGCTGGGCGCAGTGCTTTATGAAATGCTGACCGGGCAATATGCATTCGACGGCGATAGCCTGCCGTCCATTGTCTATCGGGTGATACATGAACCTCCCGCCCCGGCATCCACCTTTCGCCCCAATCTGCGTACCGAACTGATTGATCTGCTCACACGCATGCTTCACAAGGACCCCAACGCCCGGCCGGATGCCCGCACGCTTGTCAATGATCTCCACACGTTGGCTGCGAACATGGCACGCAAACCCGAAAAGTTACCCAGCAACAAGGTGTCCCGCTTGTTGCCTGCGCTGGCGTTTGGAACACCCTTTGGCATATTTGTATTGATCGGGCTCGGGATCATTGTGATAGAGCACTTCATCGAGAAGCCTCTGACAGCAATTCAAACCACGCAAAACACACGCACTCCGAAGGCAAGTGCAACATCAACTCAAGGTCCGTCACAATCCGAAGACAGCTTGCCTGACGCTAGCACGGATCCGAAGCAATCAAATCCGATAAAAGCGGATGCCTACTTGCTCGGCCTCGACAAAAAACTGGTTGAATTGCGCATCAAGCGCACAGAACTGCTTCTGGAATACACCGAACAGTATCCCGATGTCGTACAAATTGATCGTCAGCTTGAACAACTGCAGGATGAACGTCGCAGACACGTGCGGCAATTGCAGAAAAACCAGAAAAACTGAACTGAACTGAAATGGACGCCCCATGAATTCATGGGGCGTCCAGTCAGCGAAGCTGATCCAACCGGAATATCAAAGCGTATTACCAGTTGGTTTCGCGTTCGGCTGTAGCGGAAACCTTGTGAATACTGAGGTCGGCGCCATTGAATTCCGCTTCTGCATTCAGCCGCAGACCCACAAACTGCTTCAGTACGCCATACACCACCAGACTGCCAACCAGTGCCACGACCACACCACCCAGCGTGCCTATCACTTGCGATGCCAGGCTAACGCCGCCCATTCCGCCCAGCGCCTTGGCGCCGAAGATGCCTGCGGCAATGCCGCCCCAAGCACCGCATAATCCATGCAGCGGCCACACGCCGAGCACGTCGTCGATTTTCCAGCGGTTCTGCGTCACCATAAACATCCAGACAAACAGCGCACCGGCAATCACACCAGTGGCCAGTGCGCCCAGTGGATGCATCAGATCAGATCCCGCGCACACCGCCACCAGACCAGCCAGCGGGCCGTTGTGGATGAAGCCCGGGTCATTGCGGCCAATCACCATTGCCGCCAGCGTGCCACCCACCATCGCCATCAGAGAATTCACGGCCACCAAACCTGATACCGCTTCGATCAGTTGCGCCGACATTACATTGAAGCCGAACCAGCCTACCGTGAGGATCCATGCGCCCAATGCCAAAAACGGGATGTTAGACGGGGGGTGTGCCGAGACCATGCCGTCTTTGTTGTAGCGGCCGCGACGCGCACCCAGTAGCAGCACTGCAGGCAGGGCTATCCACCCCCCCATTGCGTGCACCACGACCGACCCGGCAAAGTCGTGGAAACTGGCTCCAAATGTCAACGCCAACCAGTCCTGAATGCCGTAATTACCGTTCCAGACGATGCCTTCAAAGAACGGGTAAACCAATCCGACCAGCGCAAACGTGGCAGCCAGTTGCGGATTGAATCGTGCACGCTCGGCAATACCGCCCGACACAATCGCCGGGATAGCTGCTGCAAAGGTCAGCAAGAAAAAGAATTTGACCAGTTCGTAGCCATTTTTTGCTGACAGGACTTCAGCACTGGAAAAGAAGCTGACGCCATAGGCCAAGCTGTAGCCAATGAAAAAGTAGGCAATCGTGGAAACCGAAAAGTCGGTGATGATCTTGACCAGGGCATTGACCTGGTTTTTCTTGCGGACCGTCCCCAATTCCAGAAAGGCAAATCCGGCATGCATGGCCAGCACCATGATGCCTCCCAACAACACAAACAAGACATCACTGCCCGTTTTCAACGCTTCCATGCAACGCTCCCCATTCGATTGCGGTGTTTATGAGCAATTAATGTACCAAACACCTATGTGTTTGATATGGAAGGCAAGTGCGTATAAACAATTTCTGACAATGCCCCCTATCAGGGCATAGCTTGAATTTGTGCCCTAATTTAGTACGCTACTTGGGATGATCGGCGTCGGGCGTTGCTACGTCTGTTTCGTTAGCGCCTGCCTGGCTGGAGTCAGACTCGCCCGCTTCGATGCGATCGAACTCGTCATCCATCTCGGATTCACTCATTGGCGTGTAATCCGCCCCCTCTTTTGGCTTGGGTTTGGTAATCATCGATGCGACGAGGATACCCAGTTCATACAGAAACCACATTGGGATGGCGAGCATGAACTGGGAGATCACGTCGGGCGGCGTAAAAATCGCACCGATGACAAAGGCCCCGACAATGACGTAAGGACGAATCTCACGTAGTTTCTCAACCGAAACCATACCCATCTTGACCAGCAGTACCACTGCAACCGGCACTTCAAACGTGATGCCAAACGCCATGAATAGGGTCATCACAAAATCAAGATACTTGCCAATGTCTGTCATTACCGCCACCCCTTCAGGGGCGACACCGACGATAAATCCGAACACGATCGGAAAAACCAGGAAGTAAGCAAACGACATTCCCAGTAGGAAGAGAATCACGCTGGCAATCACCAGCGGCACGCCAATGCGCCTTTCATGCTGATACAAGCCTGGTGCTACAAATGCCCACGCCTGATAGAACACCCATGGCATGGCCAGTAAAAACGCGGCCATCATCGTGACTTTGATCGGCACAAAAAATGGCGTGGTGACTTCAGTGGCGATCATCTGGCCGCCCTTGGGCAAGGCGGCCAGCATGGGCTGGGCTAATAGCGCGTAGATATCTTGCGCCCATGGAAACAAGGCAATAAAAATGATGACCACAGCCAACACTGCGCGCAGCAAGCGATCCCGCATTTCGATGAGATGCGAGACAAAGGAGTTTTCTGTATCACTCATGCGGACTTTCCAGCGTGGTCACTGCCTGCCGTTTCGATAACGGCAACGGGTGCTGAGGGTTTATTCTGATCGGGCTCTTCGAGCGATAGGCTTTGCTGCGGGCTAACTTCAACTTTACGTGGCGTCACCTGAGGCTCACTGAGCGGAGGCATCTCATCGTCATCCGCAACGGACGATACCGCCTTACCCAGGCTGTTCGTTTCTTCACGTAGATAATCATCAACCACGGAGGTCTGCTGCTTGATATCGGTCACGGATGACTCTACCGACTGCTTGAATTCCTGTCCGGCACGCTTTAATTCATCAATATCGATTTCGCGACTGATATCGGATTTCACATCCGAGACGTAGCGCTGCATACGGCCATATAAATGACCAAACGTGCGCGCGACTTTGGGCAGACGTTCCGGGCCGATGACGATCAGCGCAACAACGCCGATCATGAGGAGTTCAGTGAAACCGATATCAAACATGTCAGGTCAGGGCGCGGAAGGAGGGGTTATGACTATTTCAACCCTATCCTTCCACCCCTAGTCTCAGGAGTGGTGTTTGTCCTTGACCTCAACGTCGATGGTATGACCGTCTTCTTCGGTTTTATCACCGAGTTTGGTCGTGTTTTCCTTCATGCCTTCTTTGAAACCTTTGACTGCACCACCCAGATCGCTACCGATGTTACGCAGTTTCTTGGTGCCAAAAATCAGCAGCACAACAACCAGCACAATCAGCCAATGCCAAATGCTAAAGCTACCCATGGTAAGTCTCCTTATAAATTAATTTTATGCGTGGGAGCGGGCTCGCCCCCACCAAATACATGTACGTGAATATGAAAGACTTCCTGTCCGCCGCCACGACCAGTGTTGATCAAGGTCTTGAAACCGGTATCGAGCCCCAGTTCCCTGGCCAGCTTCGGTGCCAACAGCAGCATCTTGCTGAGCAGGCCTGCATGCTCAGGCGCGCAATCCGCCAGTGATGCGATATGCAGTTTCGGAATGATCAGGACATGCACCCGCGCGAACGGATGAATATCGTGAAAAGCCAGCAATTCATCGTCTTCGTAAACCTTGTTGCACGGCAACTGACCTGCCGCAATTTTGCAAAAAATGCAGTCACTCATGTCGATTCGCCTTTTCTGTCAAACCGGACAAGCCTTCACGGCGCGCCAGTTCGTTCAGCACATCTGCCGGCTTCAAGCCCTTGTGCGCCAGCAGCACCAGGGTATGGAACCACAAATCAGCGACTTCGTAGATGATCTTTTCGTTCTGGTCGTCCTTGGCCGCCATCACGGTCTCGGTCGCTTCTTCGCCGATTTTTTTCAGGATGGCATCGGTGCCCTTGGCATACAGCTTGGCCACGTAGGAACTCTCCGCTGAGGCCGATTTGCGGGCTTCTAGGGTTTCGGCGATGCGATCGAGAATATCGCTCATTTGCTATAGATCTCAGCCGGGTCTTTGATGACTGGGGTGGTGGCGACCCAGCGATTACCGTCCAGTTTCTGGAAAAAGCAGGAGCGTCGTCCTGTATGGCAGGCAATCCCGCCCATTTGCTCGATTTGCAGCAACACCACGTCATTGTCGCAATCCAGACGGATTTCACTGACGTTCTGCACATGGCCGGATTCTTCGCCCTTGCGCCACAATTTGTTACGCGAACGGGACCAGTACACGCCACGCAACGTGCGCGCAGTTTCTTCCAGCGCCTCGTGATTCATCCACGCCACCATCAGGATTTCGCCCGAGGTTGCGTCCTGTGCGATTGCAGGCACTAGGCCGTGCGCATCCCATTTGACGGCGTCGAGCCAGTCGCTCACAAACGCACCTCGATGCCATGCTGCTTCATGTAGCGCTTGGCCTCTTCGATGCCATGTTCGCTGAAGTGAAAAATACTCGCGGCCAGCACCGCATCGGCGCGGCCTTCTTTGACGCCATCGACCAAATGCTGCAGATTGCCCACACCACCGCTGGCGATGATCGGGATATCCACCGCATCGGAAATCGCCCGCGTCAGTTCTAGGTCGAATCCGCTTTTGGTGCCATCACGATCCATCGAGGTGAGCAGCAGTTCGCCCGCGCCATAGGCTTCCATTTTCTTGGCCCACTCAATGGCATTGATCCCTGTAGCCGTGCGCCCACCATGGGTAAAGACTTCCCAATGGTCGCCTACGCGCTTGGAATCAATGGCCACCACGATGCACTGATTGCCGTAGCGGTCGGATGCATCCTTGACCAACTGCGGATTGGTGACCGCCGAAGTATTGATGCTGACCTTGTCGGCGCCTGCGTTCAACAAGCGCTGAATATCGGCCACGACGCGCACACCGCCGCCGACCGTGAGCGGAATAAACACTTCCGAGGCGACGGCTTCGATGATGTGCAGAATCAGGTCACGGTTATCCGATGAGGCGGTGATATCGAGAAACGTCAACTCGTCCGCGCCTTCTTCGTTGTAGCGGCGCGCGATTTCCACCGGGTCGCCGGCGTCTTTCAACTCAACAAAATTGGTGCCCTTGACCACACGACCATTGGTGACGTCGAGACAGGGAATAATGCGTTTGGCTAGCACGTCAAACCCCGAACACGCCGCCGGCCAGTTCGTCAGCCAGCTTTTGCGCTTGCGGGAAATCGAGTGTGCCCTGGTAAATAGCTCGACCGGTAATCGCGCCAATGATGCCGTCCTTGGCCACGACGGACAGCGCTTTGACATCATCAAGATTAGTCACGCCACCGCTGGCAATCACGGGGATCGACAGGGCTTGCGCCAACCGCTGGGTGGCTTCGATGTTGACGCCGGTCAGCATGCCATCGCGGCCAATGTCTGTGTAGATGATAGCTTCCACACCATAGCCTTCGAAACGCTTGGCCAGATCGATCACGTCATGACCGGTAATCTTGGACCAACCCTCAACCGCGATCTTGCCCTCCTTGGCGTCCAGCCCGACCATCACATGGCCAGGAAAGGCATCGCAGGCTTCGTGCAGAAAACCGGGATTTTTGACCGCTGCGGTTCCGATGATGACGTAGCGCACGCCGTCGTCGAGATAGCGCTCGATGGTGGCAAGGTCACGAATGCCGCCGCCAAGTTGCACCGGCATATCGTCGCCTACAGCCGCCACGATGGAACGGATTGCCGCATCGTTGATGGGTTTGCCCGCAAACGCGCCGTTAAGGTCGACCAGATGCAAACGTCGCGCGCCCAGGTTTTTCCAGTGCAGCGCCATCGCCGCAGGATCTTCGGAAAACACAGTGGCACTGTCCATTTCGCCTTGTTCCAGGCGCACGCAGTGGCCGTCTTTAAGGTCGATCGCAGGAATGATTAGCATGGCAATACAGTAAAAAAGTTAAGCGCAGGCAGCGCCGGTCATATCACAAGCGGATTCGGTTTCGCCTGGATTCCAGGTTACAAAATTGCCCAGCAAGGTCAATCCGTCGTTACCGCTCTTTTCCGGATGAAACTGGACAGCAAAAATATTCTCGGTGGCCACCGCGCAGGTGAACGGAAACGGGTAATGCGAAAACCCGGCAATCACATCCGGCGATGTCGGCTGCACGAAATAGCTATGCACGAAGTAAAAGCGTGCGCCTTCTTCAATACCCACCCACATTGGATGCGGGGCTGCCTGATGAACGTTGTTCCAGCCCATGTGAGGCACTTTCAACTTATCCCCAGCCGAGTCAACCATCGCTTCATGCGGAAAACGCTGCACCGTGCCGGGCAAAATCCCCAGACAGTCGGCATCACCTTCCTCACTGTGCTCGAACAACACTTGCAAGCCCATGCAGATACCCAGAAAAGGCTTGCTGTGGGCCGCGTCGATGATCACCTGGCGTAACCCGCGCGCATCGATCTCACGCATGCAGTCAGGCGCAGCGCCCTGCCCCGGAAAAACAACACGACGCGCCTCGGCGATTACAACGGGGTCGGACGTCACCACTACGCTGAGCGCGGGAGCAACATGCTCAATCGCCTTAACAACCGAACGCAAGTTGGCCATGCCGTAATCGATGACGGCAATATCAACACTCACAGGGAACCCTTCGTCGAAGGTAGAACATCTCCCATGCGCAGATCGGCTTCTACTGCCATGCGCAACGCCCGGCCAAACGCCTTGAAAATGGTTTCGGCCTGATGATGTGCATTAATTCCGCGCAGGTTGTCGATGTGCAACGTGACACCCGCGTGATTAATGAAGCCGCGGAAAAACTCGAGAAACAGGTCAACGTCAAAGTCACCGATTCGCGCGCGGGTGTAATCAACGTGATACTCCAATCCCGGCCGACCCGACAAATCAATCACCACACGGGACAGGGCTTCGTCGAGCGGCACATAGGCATGACCGTAGCGACGGATACCGCGCTTGTCGCCCAATGCCTGTGCGAAGGCTTGACCCAGCGTAATCCCCGTGTCCTCCACCGTGTGGTGGGCATCAATGTGCAGGTCCCCTTTGGCCTGGATATCCAGGTCAATCAGGCCGTGGCGCGCGATCTGGTCGAGCATGTGGTCAAGGAACGGCACGCCGGTGGCGAGCGAGCTGACGCCAGTGCCATCGAGATTGAGGCTGACCGAGATCTGGGTTTCCAGGGTATTACGGGTAACTTTGGCGGTGCGCATGGCGTTTGAATTGAAGGCTGTAATAGGATTCTAGCAGGCCACAATCGCTTTCAACGCGTCGACCAGCGTATTACATTGCGTATCAGTGCCGACGGTGATGCGTAAAAACGGCGCAATGCGTGCTGGGGTGCGGAAATAACGCACGATAATACTGCGTTCACGCAAGGCTGCGGCCAAATCTGCGCCACTGTGGTTGGAATGCCGCGCAAAAATAAAATTGGCTTCCGAAGGCAGTATGTCGAAACCCAACGCAGACATGGCTGCCACCAGCCGTGTACGGCTTGCCACGACTTTCGCGCAGATGTCCTCGAAGTAGGCGTGATCCTGGATTGACGCCAGTGCACCGGCCTGGGCAAAGCGATCAAGCGGATAGGAATTGAAACTGTCCTTCACCCGATTCAGGGCCTCGATAAGATGTGGCTGTCCAATGGCATAGCCGACCCTCAGGCCTGCCAGTGCGTGCGACTTGGACAAGGTACGCGTCACCAGCAACTGCGGATAGCGTGCAACCAACGCCACCGCTGATTCGCCACCAAAATCGATATACGCCTCGTCGATCACCACGACTGAATCTGGATTTCCAGCAAGCAGACGCTCAAGCTCACTCAGCGCCAGCAGACACCCGGTCGGCGCGTTGGGGTTGGGGAAAATCACCCCACCGTTGGGCGTTAGGTAATCGTCAACGGATATCTCGAACGATGCATTGAGCGGGATCGTTTGATAGGCGATCTCGTATAATCCGCAATACACCGGGTAAAAGCTATAGGTGATATCGGGGAACAGGATCGGTTGATCGTGCTTAAGCAATGCCATGAATGCATGCGCCAGCACTTCATCAGAGCCGTTTCCTACAAAAACCTGATCGGCGGTGACCCCATGGAGTGCAGCAATACCCGCGCGCAACCGATCAGAGCCAGGATCCGGATATAGCCGCAAAGTCTCCGCGGCCTCTGCACGCACCGCCTCCAATACCCGCGGACTGGGGCTGTAGGGGTTCTCATTGGTGTTGAGCTTGACCAGATTAGCCAGTTTAGGCTGTTCGCCAGGCACATAGGGCGTCAGGCCGTGCACCACGGCGCTCCAATATCGACTCATAGTCTGGCGCGGCTCATTCAGGGAACAAACGATATTCAGCAGAACGCGCATGCGCCTGCAAGCCTTCACCATAGGCCAGCGTGGCGGCAATCTTGCCCAATGTCTGTGCGCCAGCCTGCGACACATGGATCAGGCTGGTGCGCTTCTGGAAGTCATACACGCCCAACGGCGATGAAAAGCGCGCGGTACGCGAAGTCGGCAACACGTGATTCGGCCCGGCACAATAATCGCCCAGCGCCTCGCAGGTGTGCTTGCCCATGAATATCGCGCCAGCGTGGCGCAGTTTGGGCAGCAGGGCATCGGGGTCGGCTATCGACAGTTCAAGGTGTTCGGGTGCAATCGAATTCGAGATTGTCGCCGCGTCATCGAGATCGCGCGTCTTGATCAACGCGCCGCGGTTGATCAGCGAGGTGCGGATCACCTCGCTGCGGGGCATCTCGTCGATCAGTTTATCGATCGCTGCTGCCACCGCGTCCAGATAGGCCGCGTCGGGCGATAGCAGGATCGACTGCGCCATTTCATCGTGCTCGGCCTGCGAAAACAGGTCCATTGCCACCCATTCCGGCGGCGTTTTGCCATCGGCAATCACCAGGATTTCCGACGGGCCTGCTATCATGTCGATGCCCACGGTGCCGAAGACCCGGCGTTTGGCTGCTGCCACGTACGCATTGCCGGGACCGACGATTTTGTCGACCTGCGGAATTGTCTGCGTGCCATAAGCCAGTGCTGCCACCGCCTGTGCGCCGCCAATGGTAAACACACGGTCCACCCCGGCAATCGCGGCCGCTGCCAGAACCAGCTGATTGTGTTCGCCACCAGGCGTCGGCACCACCATGATGAGTTCGCCCACGCCCGCCACCTTGGCCGGCATGGCGTTCATCAGAACCGAAGAGGGGTATGCCGCCTTGCCACCCGGGACATACAAACCCACGCGATCGAGCGGCGTTATTTTCTGGCCCAGCACGGTGCCGTCGTCCTCGGTGTAGCTCCAGGATGCTTGGGTTTGCTTTTCGTGGTAGCGACGCACGCGGTCCGCCGCGGCTTCCAGCGCCTGGCGCGTGTCAGCCGGAAGCTGTGCGAGGGCAGCCTGCAACTGGGCCGGGGTCAATTCAAGACTGGCGAGCGAGGCCGCTGGCAAACGGTCGAAACGCTCGGTGTATTCGAGCACGGCAGCATCACCCCGCGTTTTCACGTCATGCAGGATCCCGGCAACCGTCTGTTCAATCGCAGCATCGGCGGCATCGTCAAATTGCAACAAACGGGTGAGACGGGCCTGGAAATCAGGCTGCGTGCTATCGAGTCGGGTGAGCGTAACCACAGGAATCCATCTCCAAAAAACTGAAATAGATTGTACCGTTTTTTAATGCTTCACCGCGCCCGGCTTGGCCTGGCTATACGGCAACCATACCCATTCCGGAAATTAGACAAAGTCCAGATTGCTGATTATCATGAGCCTCATGCATTACACGCGCGACAACATGGCCGGCCTATTACG
>JAGXGP010000150.1 GCA_024636775.1 Hydrogenophilales bacterium | reverse complement strand
TGGGAGACGCACAATGTCCCCGGGCCGATCGCAAAAGCCGGCGCATGGGTTCAGGACCACATTCCCGGCCAGGATCCGTTCATCAAGCCGTGGATGATCGACCGGGCCAACGATCATTACGCCCTCGACATCACGCGTGCCCGCACCTTGCTGGATTGGGAACCCCTTCATTCGCTGCGCGAGACCCTGCCGAAGATGGTGGCGGCATTGCAGGCCGACCCGTTCGGCTGGTACCGCGAGCACGGCCTGGAGCCGCCCGCGTCTTTAAAGGAGAAGGCGGAGCACGCTGTGACGGGGGCACCCGAGCAGCCCGAGCCCGAGCACGCGCCAGCGTCAGGGCACGCGCATGCTGGGGACACTCATCCCGCCACGTCGTCCGCCGAAGCGGCTCCCGCGCATGACGGCAAGAAGCATGTCTGCCCGATGCACCCGGAAGACTGCCAATCTTCGCCGGGCAACTGTCCGCGGTGCGACACGGCCCTGGAGCCCGTCGCGCCGCCGACGTCGCAGGCAGTCGAGTACACCTGCCCGATGCACCCCGAGGTGGTGGCAAGTGAACCGGGCAAGTGCCCCAAGTGCGGCATGACACTGGAGCCGCGCACCACTCCGGCCAAAGCGCATGCCGGTCATGGCGACAAGATGCACGCCGGGCACGCGGTTGAGTACACCTGCCCGATGCACTCTGAAATCGTGCGCAGCGAACCGGGTAGTTGTCCCAAGTGTGGAATGGTGCTGGTGCCGCGCGGCGAGTCGAAGTCGCGCGGTGGCGGCGAACAGCTCGACATGATGGTCGAAAGCCATCGCAATATGCTCTGGCCCTATTACCTCAGCATGATGCTGGGCTTCTGGCTGCTGACCAGCCCGTTCACCCTCGGCTACATGAGCGACTTCGCCCCCGACGCCAACCAGTTGCGGGTCATGGCCGAGCGCGGGCTGCCTTCGTTCGAGCTGCGCAACCTGCTGATGACCTGGAATGATGTCATCAGCGGCATTCTAGTGATCATCTTCAGCGTTCTGTCGGCGGATACGTGGCGTCGCAATCCCTGGGCGCAGTGGGCAAACGCCTTCGTCGGCCTGTGGTTGATGTTCGCCCCGCTGGTGTTCTGGACACCGTTGCCGGAGGCCTATGCCAATGGCACGCTGGTCGGGGGGCTGGTGATCGCGCTGGCGGTGTTGATCCCGATGATGCCGGGCATGAGCATGGCCGGCATGATGGGCAAGCCGGATGTGCCGCCGGGCTGGGCCTATACGCCGGCAAGCTGGTTACAGCGCATGCCGATCGGTGTGCTCGCGCTGATCGGGTTTTTGATCGCGCGCATTCTCGGTGCCTATCAACTCGGCCATATCGATACGGTCTGGGAACCCTTTTTCGCCGGCAGTGGCGACATGAAGGGGGTGATGAACGGCACCGAGACGATCATTACCTCGGATATGTCCAAGGCTTGGCCGATTGCCGATGGCGCCCTGGGCGGTATCGTCTATATGCTCGAGCTGGTGATGGTCTGGATGGGGGCGAAAACCCGCTGGCGCACCATGCCGTGGATGGTGCTCGCGCTGGCCATCCTGGTCCTGCCGCTGGGCGTGGTCAGCATCTATTTCGTCATTATCCAGCCGATCGCGATCGGTACCTGGTGCACGCTGTGTCTGATCGCCGCGCTGGCGATGGCGGTGATGATCCCCTACGCTTTGAACGAATTCGTGGCGATGGGCCAATTCCTGGTGTGGTCGCGCAAGCAGGGCAAACCGTTCTGGCGCACTTTCTGGGAGGGTGATGCGATGGACGGCGGCAGCGACGATACCGCCAAAGGGCTCGCCGCCAGCCCCCGCGAGCAGTGGGCCCAGGCCACACGTGGCGTGACCTATCCCTGGACGCTGTTGCTCAGCATCGCGATCGGCGTCTGGCTTACCTTCACGCGACTCGCCTTCGACAGCTCCGGCGCCATGGCCAACAGCGATCACATGGTGGGTCTACTGGTGCTGACGTTCACGATCATCGCCCTGGCTGAGGTGGGCCGCGCCACGCGCTTCATCAATATCCCGTTCGGTGCCTGGCTGATCGCCGCACCGTGGCTGCTCGACGGCATCGCCTCGCCGCTGGCGACCTGGAACAGCGTGATCTGCGGTGTCTTGCTGATTGCATTGGCGATCCCGCGCGGGAAGATCAAGGATTCCTATGCGAGCTGGGATCGGTACATTGTTTAGTAGGACGTTGTTTAGCTGGACGTTCCCGGTTGGTCGGGCGATCTGATGAACAATCGCTGTCAGTGCCTGGCCACCAGGATCTTGTTTGCCGTCAGGATGGCCGCCTTTTAGCCATGCATGCAAGGGTCAGAAAGAGGACAAATAAATGGCATCGTTTCAGATTTATGCCTTGAATGCTCATGAACTCATGCCATTGAACAAGGTGTTTAAAAGGCCGGGGGTTGAAAAAACAGCAGCGATTGTTGCCGAGCATCCCATTGGGGATATGGATCACCCCGATGCGTCTGAACAGCATGATCGGCAAACCCCGGCCGAACAGGCTTATCGTGCTATCGAACAATTGACGGAAAGACCTTTAGCGCTGTTGGCTGAACAGGTGATGACTTCGCCGGTCGTGATCTTGACGCCAGAAGCGAGCATTACGGAGGCGTTGAGACAATTTCAAAAAAATGCATTTCGCCATATCCCGGTTGTCACGTCAGCCGGCAGGCTGGTAGGCATCATTTCGGATCGCGACATATTGCGATACCTGGCCGGCTTGTCCGAAAGTTACCAACGGCAGATCCCGCATACACGCGACGCGCGGGTTGAACAGTTAATGACGCCGCAGGTGTTGACAGCCAGCGCTGACACCGATGTACGGCACATTGCCCGTCTATTCGTCGAGCAGCATATTGGTGCGATGCCGATTGTAAAAAATGGGAAGTTGGAAGGGATTATTACCCGCAGCGACGTGCTGGGAACGGTCATGCGTCATTACGCATTGGAGTTGTGGGCATAGTCATGAATGCATGTGCGTGCAATCCGACGTTGCCGCAAGCGCTGAAATTTCTATTTACCCATACCGCTTCAAGGAGGCGGCGATGGAACATCTACGCGACGAACTCAGCTTCGGCATCATCGCCAGTATGGGATCAAGCAGAAGTTGCCTGCAAGAATGTGGTCGCCCGGTGGGCCGGGGCAACTGCCGCTGATGCGGCCTTCAAAATGGGGTTTCCATCATGAAGGAAGATATTGCACATTCCGGCGCATGGGGCCTCGCCGCGATCATGATCGTGGTGGCATCCTGGATACTTTACCGTTACCTTGCCCCGAAAACGTGGCGCGAGTGGGCGAGCGCGGGCGTGGTGCAGGCATTCATCATCGCGTTATATGCAGAGATGTACGGTTTCCCGCTCACCATTTACCTGCTGGCGCGGTTTTTCGGTTTGGATCGAACCAATCTCAATGCCAACCTCTGGTCTTCGCTGGTCGGCATGGGCGAGACGGGTATGTTGATCTCGATGGTGCTCGGCTATGCGCTGCTGTTTGTCGGTATCGGCATTTTTATACAAGGTTGGCGCGAACTCTACCGTGCGCATCAACAGAACCGGCTTGCAACAACAGGCTTGTATAGCCTGGTGAGGCATCCTCAGTATGCGGGGCTGTTCATCGGACTCTTCGGAGAGGGGATCGTGCATTGGCCGACGCTGTTCTCGGTGGGCTTGTTTCCCGTCATCGTGCTGGCCTACGGCTGGCTGGCGCGCAGTGAGGAAAAACGGGTGGTCGAACAGTTCGGTGAAGATTACCGTGCCTATCAACGGCGGGTGCCGATGTTCTTTCCACGCATGGGTCAATGGCGGGAGCTGGTGGAGCGTTCTAGAGGACGTCAAGAATGACCCGCCCCCTCGATGATCTTGTTGCGCGACCGCAGCAGACAGCCAGATTTTCCAGGCAAATGCTGTGCACCGTTTCGGAAGATTCGACGCACGGCATTGTGCATGAAAAACGAGGTGACACATGAGACAGCGTCGTTTCTACGATTGCCCGCTGAACGAGAAGCTGCTCTACACCGCGTTTCTGCTGCTTATGGGCATCGGTTATCTGATGGCACTGGTGTATTTGTATACCAGCCATGAAGGGCACGACCGCAAAGCGGGGCTGTCCATGGTAGATATCGTTGATACCTACTACGGCAACCGCAGTGGAACGCGGCTGGAAGCGGCGATTCGTGGCCCCATGGCCGGCAATATCCAAAAACCAGAAGATCGTCACGTCATCGTGGCCTGGCTGAAGTCCGGGACACCCGAACAGGATTACCGCACCACGGTGCGCCCAATTCTGGAGCGGTCATGCCTGCAATGCCACAGCCCCGCTTCGGGGCTGAAGATTCCCGATCTCTCCACCTACGCGGGTATCCGGAAAGTAGCCAACGTGGATACCGGCGAATCGCTGCACACCCTCATGAAGCTGTCCCACATCCATCTGTTCGGCATTGGGCTCGTCGCACTGGGGATCGGCCTCGTCTTCCGTCTCGCCTCGGTGGGCGACTGGTTCAAGGCGACGCTGATGGTATTGCCTTTCTTGGCAATCTTCGTCGATATCCTCGCCTGGTTTCTCACCAAGTGGGATCCTGTTTATGCATACACAGTAGTGGTGGCTGGTGCGCTGCTCGGGCTGACGTGGGCGGGACAGATCCTGATCTCGCTGTATCAACTCTGGTTCCTGAAGGCACCGGATAGAACAAATTCTGTCAATTAAAGCAGGAGTCCAAGACATGAACATTCGCTCTGTAAACACATTCTGGAAAGCCGCGCTCGTGGTGATGAGTATGGCCATGCTTAACCCTATTGCCGCAGCAGCAAGCGCCCCGGAGAATTTTCAAGTGGTCGATGACGTGGCGATCTATCTGGGCATCATGCCGGCGCAGCTGGTCCGGGGACACCCCAAGATGCATGGAGGGGTTCCGGCTGCAGGTTACGAGGATCACGTGATAGTGGCCTTGTTCGACAACGCCACCGGCCGGCGCATCGAGGACGCGCAGGTAACGGCGGCGGTGAGGGAGCTGGGCCTGGGGGCCGAGTGGAAGACCCTCGAACCCATGCCTGTCGCCGAGGCCGTCACCTACGGGAATTATTTCGACATTCCGCGCGAGGGGATCTATCACGTCCAACTGCGGATACGTCGTCCCGGACACCCGCGGCTCATCGAAGCGACGTTCACCCATCGGCACTTCAAACGATGAGGATAAGCCAAGATGAGCACGCGACCATCCGATGTGACGTCAATCATCGACCTGGCCGTAGAGCCGAATACCGGACTAGTTTGTCCCGCTGGACTAGCCATTGTCGCAACCCGGCGGATGGATCTGTTTTCGATCGAACTGACTACACACAGAGGCCATATGACTAAAGCTGTCACCCAATACACGGAGACCATGTCATGAAAACTGTCACCATCGAAGTCGGTGACATGCTCTCGACGCTGAGCGCACTCGGGGTTGAGAAGCAGCTGGTCAAACTTCTGGGCGTGCACCGGGCCCATGTCAACCACGTCGGTGGTAGCGCGACCGTGGCGGTGAGCGCTCTGTTGCACAAACGTACCCGACTGGAGGGTATCCGCGCGCTCCGGTCCGGGTCTGCCAAGACGAGCGGCGCGGGGAATCACGGGTGAACCTCAAGCCGTGGTCGCGCTCGCAGAAGGTGGCCGGCTTGACCACGCTGTGCGCCATGCTGTTGGCGTTCATGCTGGACAATTCGCCTGCGTTGGAGTGGTATCAGCTGGTCCATCACCTGCCTGTGATGGTACGAGTGGGCACGCTTTCCATCGACAAGCCGCTTATTCTCTGGATCAACGACGGGCTGATGGTGTTTTTCTTTCTGCTCATTGCCCTTGAGCTGAAACGCGAGATTCTGGATGGGCAGTTGTCCACGGGCCGATCTATTGCCACCCCGGCTTTCGCCGCGCTGGGCGGCATGGTGGCACCGGCGCTGATCTATGTTGCGTTCAACGCCGGAGACCCTGTGGCCATGCGCGGCTGGGCGATCCCCACCGCCACGGACACGGTGCTGGCCCTGACGGTGCTCGTCCTGCTGGGTACGCGGGTGCCGGCCTCGCTCAAGGTGTTTCTGACCGCACTGGCGATCTTCGACGACCTGGGGGCGATTCTGGTCATCGCGCTGTTCTATACCGAGCGGCTCGCCACGCCGTCGCTGGTGATGGCCGGCTTCGGGATCGTGGCGCTGATCGGACTCAACGTCTTCAAGGTCACGCGCACCGCGGCCTATGTGATCGTCGGCGTGTTTCTCTGGATCGCTGTACTCAAGTCCGGCGTGCATGCGACGCTTGCTGGGGTGGCCATCGGCCTCGCGATTCCGATGAAGGTCACGCAAAACGGAAAATCCTTCTCGCCGCTGCGGGAGACCGAACACCAGCTTTATCCCTGGGTTGCACTCGGCGTGGTGCCGGTGTTCGCATTTTTCAATTCCGGCATCGTGCTCTCAATGTCCACTGTTCACGCACTGGCTTCACCAACTTCGCTGGGCATCGTACTGGGACTCCTGGTCGGCAAACAACTGGGGATATTCGGCGCCGTGTGGCTCGCGGTGAAGCTCGGTGTGGCGAAGCTGCCGGAAGGAACCAACTGGTGGCATTTGTATGGGGTGGCCTTGGTGGCAGGGGTCGGCTTCACCATGAGCCTGTTCATCGCCGGCCTCGCGTTCTCAGATCCGGAGGTATTCCGCAGCGCGCGTCTGAGCGTCGTGGTCGGTTCTCTGCTGTCCGCCGCAGGCGGAGTGGCCGCCCTGAGATTCGCGAGCCGCAAGCGGCTCAAGGCAACGCCAAAACAAGTTGAGCCGTTTTCCTGAGTCGGAGGTGACAGGAATATCAGGCGCCAGACAAAAACCAGGCCGACACGCGTCTTGCGCTTTGCTATAACGAGATTGGTGCACCCTCGAAACCAAATGCACCTGGCAACTGACCCAGCCACTTCGAATGGGTCAACAACATCTAAGCAGGAGAGCATTATGACGATAGCGAATGTTTCACAAGGAAGCACCGGTGGTTTGCCGCAAGCGTTGAGAACTGCTCAGGAGGCAATCCATTTTCCTGAAGTCCAGGAAATGCTGCGCAGATTATCCGAATACAAGCTCGGCATCTTCATGCCGCACATGCATGACGAACAAACGGGCGAATTCCAGCCGCTTCCCGATGAAGTCATGCAGGTGGAGTCGGGTTTGGAAGTGTCCTTCCAGCCAACGCACGAAATCGCAAACCAGACAGATCGCTTTCTCCCTGTGGGATGGTTTTGGCGTGCCGGCGCATCAGCACCCTCGGCCGTGTGTGAAATGATTTGGGAAGAAGGGCAGGGCGATACAGAGCGCAACGGCAAACATAAGATGCTTAAAGAAAACTAGTGTAGTGCTTCATACCCAGTCATCCCGTCGCATCGCCATGCATCGGACACTACGCTTATCGTCAGCGAAGATGCGAGAAATTAAAAGCGTATTGCCGCGATGTTTGTATTCAACCCCATGGAAAGGAACATCACCATGCAAACTGAAACTTTGAAAGTGGCAGGCATGACCTGCGGCGGCTGCACCAGTAACGTGACGCACGCGCTGAAAGCGGTTTCCGGGGTCAGTGACGTAACAGTGTCGCTCTCGGCCGGCGAAGCCACGGTGCAATACGACGAACAATTAACCTCGCCCGATCAACTGAAATCGGCCGTGAAAGAAGCTGGCTATGGTGTGGGCGCCATCGGCACTGAACAGAAGCCTCAAGGTAAAGGCTGTTGCTGTTAAAGGGTGAGTGCATTGCAGAATGCGTTCGCGCGTATAGGGTTCTCATCTGCGTGTCCATTTGCAATTTCCGGTATCGCAAGTAGGTGAGGCAACAAATGAGCAAGAAAGGCAATGAAGAATCGATTGGGACCACGCCAGGGATTTCAAAAAAGGCCTACAAGGACAGTCTGCATAAGCTCCAGATCGAACTGGTCAAGCTGCAGCGGCATTTCATCAAATGCGATGACAAAATCCTGATCATCCTTGAAGGCCGGGATGCCGCCGGGAAGGACGGCACGATCAAGCGCATTGTTCAACATTTAAGTCCGTGCGAAACCCGTGTCGTGGCGGTCGGTAAACCCTCGGACCGAGACCGTTCATCGTGGTACTTTCAGCGTTACGTACCTTTTTTGCCAGCGGCCCAGGAACTCGTGCTGTTTAACCGCAGTTGGTACAACCGGGCGGGCGTCGAGCGTGTCATGGGCTTTTGTACGGACACCGAGTACGAAGAGTTCATAGGCTCGGTATCAGACTTCGAGCATATGCTGGTGCGCTCGGGCATCAAGCTCCTCAAGTACTACCTCGACATCACTAAGCCCGAGCAGAAGCAGCGCTTGAATGCGCGCAATCGTGATCCACTCACACAATGGAAAGTCAGCTCGCTTGACAACCTGGCGCTCAAGAAGTGGAGGCGATACAGCTTGGCACGCGACCAAATGCTGACACACACCCACAACCCCATCGCGCCGTGGACTATCGTGCGCGCCGACGACAAGCATCTGAGGTGAGGAAGGCCATGATTAAGCTAAAGAACGTCAGGAACTGCGAGGCGCGTTTACCCGGGAGTCACAACCCATGTGACACGATGAGCCGGAAGACACGTACCGCCGATGCCGAGCTGGAGAAGCTTCAGCTCGCATCGTTTAACTACTTTCTGCACGAGACGAATCCACTCAACGGACTGGTGATCGACAAGACCGAAGCAGATTGGCCTGACGAAGTGCTGGGGGCCATCGAGTTGTCTCGTGCCACCTTGCGCAAGATGTATCAAAACCTGTCCTGGGCAGTAGGTTACAACGTCATCGTCTGGGACGACCCGGAGGGGGATTCTTTTGGAAGATCAAGCATGGTCGTCTGACCGGTATGCCGTCGTTCGGATACACCCTCAGCGACCGGGAGATCTGGACGCTTGCGCTGTTCCTGAAGCATATGGACAAGCTGCCGCCCGCAGTTCAGCAGACTTGGCAGCAAGTTCAGAATTGGCCGGTGACATCTGTGAACAAGACGGACAGACATGAATAAACAGCGGTGTTATGTGTGATAGCGAACAGTGCACCCCGGCAAGGAGGGTCAGACTCCTGATAGCCCGTAAAACTGTTCGTTTAGGAGCATCAAAATGTCCGTCTCATCGACCACGAGCCAGGAAACCGTGACTGCGTCTGCTAACCCTGCGGTACGCAATATCGACATGTGGGCTCTGCTCGGGCTTGCTATGCTGGGGGTGCGACTGGTTCAAGGCTGGGTCTACTGGGGAGGGGCCAGTCGACGGCTGATCTATAGTGTGGGCAAGCTGGACCCCGATTCAAGTGCCTACATGGCCCACAAAATGAACGCCGCGATACCCGGTGCGATTTTTGGTACAGGTGATGCGCTCAGCGCTCTGTTGCATCATCCCACTTTGCTATATGTATCGATCATCCTGTTCACGCTGGTCGAGTTGCTGGTCGGTCTGGGTTTGATTTTCGGTTTCATGACGCGCTTTTTTGGCTTGATCAGTGTCGGTCTGGCGGTTTCCCTGATGCTGATGTTTGGATGGCTGGGTTCCACCTGTGTCGACGAATGGACCATGGCCTCCAACAGCTTTGCCATGGGTCTGGGTATCATGATTGCCGGTGGCGGCAGCTGGTGGTCGCTGGATCACTGGGTGGCGAAGAAATATCCTGGGCTCGCGCGCCGCTCCTGGTTTCCCTGGTTATTCAGCGGCCCGTTGCCAATCGTGTCAGTGACGCGTTTCGCAAAGCTGTTCGGCATTCTCGCCATCGTCTTTTGCGTGGGTTTCTATGGCTATCTGCGTGGAGCCGTCTACAGCCCATTAACGGCACGGACGAACCCGAAACATCATCATGTAGCACTGACCCAGCCGGTACTTTCCGCGTCCGGTGACCTGACGCTGACTGCATACGTGGACGCAGGACCGGATACCCAGGGCGCATACGTGATCCAGGCCTCCGTTGTTGATGCACGCGGGCAGGTGGTGGAAACCTGGGACGGAAAGGCGTTGAGCGAATTGGCGAAAACCGGTTTCGTAAACGAATATAAATATTCGGTTTTCAAACCGACGAAGTATGGTTTCGTCGGTGTGGTGGGCGCACGTGCCACGATCTCGCTGCCGCATCAGGGGGAGATGAAACTGGTGCCGGGTACTTACCAGGCGATATTCCTGGGTATCGATGGAAAACAGTGGAAGACCCGTGTGGTCGTTGGCACACAATGAGTTTCGGACGGATCGCTGCAGCACGCGAATTCATCAAACGTCCGGGTTACTTTCGCAGCAAGACCCCCGGCCCGGGGTGTTTTCAACACTATTCTGATCATGCCTGCGCAGCGCGGCAGACGAGATCGGGATCACCACCCACAAAGTAGGAGATGCAGGATGCAGATTGGAATGATAGGCCTGGGACGGATGGGCAGCAATATGGTGCGGCGATTGATGCGGGAAGGGCATGAATGTGTGGTGTACAACCGTCATGCCGAAACCGTACCGACACCGGTCATCAACGCGGCGCTGTTCGAGCGCTTTTCCTCGCGCGGCAATGCCGACTATGCCAATCGAGTTCTGTCCGCGATGAGAAAACAGTTTGGCGGACATGATGAAAAGAAAAAGGAACACTGAGATGAATCACACAGACACTGCCATAAAACAATCCAACGCACTGGTGCTGTTCGGCATTACCGGTGATCTCGCCCGCAAGAAAATATTTCTGGCGCTCTACGCGCTGGCCAGGCGCGGTGCCGGCGGCAGCCGCATGAGGGCCAGGGCTTGAACGGGAGCACCGACCTGGACGAGGGTTACAACAAGGCGCTGGCATTGCTCCACGACTGCGCCACACCGGACGGTTTTGTCGCTAGCCCCAGCGACCACGACAACTACCGGCGAATCTGGGGCCGTGATGGCACGATCATCTCGCTGGCAGCCATACTCACCGGGGACGTCAATCTCATCGGTACGGCCCGGCGTACCTTCGAAACGCTGGCGGAATATCAGGGCCCGCATGGCGAGATACCCAGCAACGTAGATACCTCCACCAAACGCATCAGTTATGGCGGCACCACAGGGCGGGTCGATGCTGACCTCTGGTTCGTCATCGGTTGCGGTGAATACTGGCTGGCGACCGGCGATGACGAATTCCTGCAACGCCTGCTGCCCGCCATCGAGAAGGTGCGCTTCCTGCTCGGCGCCTGGGAATTCAACAACCGCGGGTTCATCTACGTGCCGCTGACCGGCGACTGGGCCGACGAGTATCTGCACAATGGCTACGTGCTTTACGACCAGCTGTTGTACCTGCAGGCGCTACGCACACTGGCGCGCATGCACGCCGCGGTGCATGGTTCGAGCGACCACACCCTCAATGAAAAAATCAGCCGCCTGCGTCATCTCATTCGCGACAATTACTGGTTCGATGAGGGCCAAAAAACTCCCGACGACGCCTATCATGAGGTGCTCTATGAAAAAGGACGCGCTGCCGCCTCAGCGCACTGCGCGGGACAGCACTGGATGCCCTTTTTCTCGCCCGCCGGTTACGGTTATCGTTTCGATGCCTTTGCCAATGTCCTGGCATCGCTACTGAACGTCGCCGATGACGCACAACGCAGCAAGGTGGACGCATTCATCGCCGAGGAGATCATCCATGATGAACTCCCGCTGCTGCCCGCCTTCCACCCGGTCATCGAACCCGTGGACGCGGACTGGGAAGACCTGCAGGTGATGTTCTCCTATACCTTCAAGAACAAGCCCTATGAGTTCCATAACGGCGGCCTGTGGCCCATGGTCACCGGCTTCTATGTGGCCGACCTGGCGCGGCGGAAGCAAACAGAAGAAGCCAGGAAGTACTTGCAGGCGATACATCGCGCCAATGCTCTGGTGATGGATGGAGAAGCCTGGGGCTTTCCCGAATTTGTTCATGGCCGCAAATTCACGCCCGGTGGCACCCGGCATCAGGGCTGGAGCGCCGCAGCGGCCATCATCGGCCACCATGCGCTGGACGGACAAGCCGTTTTCAGGATTAACGACGATGAAACATAACGTTCTGCTGTGCTCGGATCTGGACCGTACCCTGCTGCCCAACGGCGCGCAGCCCGAGTCGCCCGAGGCTCGGCGGTTGTTGCAACGCCTGGCGGATCGGCCCGAATTGACCCTTGTCTACGTGAGCGGTCGCCATCAGGCGCTACTGCAGCAGGCCATCGAGGAATATGACCTGCCGCTGCCGGATTACGCTATCGGTGATGTCGGCACCACGATCTATGACATCGAAGATGGCAATTGGCGACCGTGGGACAGTTGGTACGAAGAAATCGCGCCCGACTGGCGCGGCAAAACCCGGCAAGATCTGCAGGCGTGGTTTGCCGACATCGATTTACTACGGTTGCAGGAGCCGGAGAAGCAGAATGATTTCAAGCTCAGCTACTACGCGCCGGCGGACATCGAGCCGGACAATCTGCTCAAGCAACTGCGCCAGCGCCTGGATGCGGAAGACGTACGTGCCAGTCTGATCTGGAGCATCGACGAAGTGGCCGACACCGGGTTGCTGGACATACTGCCGGAACGCGCCACCAAACTGCACGCCATTAAGTTTCTGATGCAACACAAAGGCTTTGCCCATGAGCAGACAGTGTTCGCCGGTGACAGCGGCAATGACCTGCCTGCGTTGACCAGCGGGCTACAGGCGGTGCTGGTCAAAAATGCCCGCGAGGATGTCCGCGATACGGCGTTGCGCCAAGTACAGGCCGCCGGACACGACGGGTGTTTATATCTGGCGCAAGGCGACCTGCTCGGCATGAACGGCAACTACAGCGCCGGTGTACTGGAAGGGCTGGTTCACTTCCTGCCGCACACACTGGCCTGGTTGCAGGACGCGTCGACGGAGAGGCACCGTGAACAGTAGCACCCGGCACGCCGCCACCCAACGCCGTCCTGGCAGTGTGGCTTGTATGTCAACCATTCTGAAGTGTATTTAGGAGTTGAATTCAGAACATGAAAAAAAAGATCATCATCGTTGGCAACGGATTCGCCTCATTGTTTTTTATTCAATATTTTCTTGCGCTACCGTTTTTCCCGTTTTTTGCCGGGTTCTTTCGCCGGCTTTATTCCAGGCACGACATTACGCTTATTGGTAATGGCAACTTCACCTATTTCCCGGCGATACCGGAATTCATCACCCAGAAAAAGCGCAAGCGAGATGTATGCATTGATATCCGTCCGTTTTTAAAACGTAGAAATATTCGCTTTGTCGAGGGCATCGTCACGGACATACGCGATGGCGGTAGAACCGTTATCGCGAACGGGGAAACTTATAAAAATGATGCGCTGTTTATAGGCATCGGACCGGCGTTTATGGATGACGATATTCCCGGCACTAAAGAACACACGCTCTCACCGTGCAACGGTCCGGATGAGATGGAAACGTTTATGAATAGCCTTGAATCCATTAACAAGGGGGTCATTTATCTGGGATTCAAGATCAACAGGCAGGACGGATTCGCAGCCGGTCGTGGCGGACAAATGTATGAGTGCGCGTGCCTGCTGGATTTTGCCCTAAAGGAAAGACAGGTTCGGGATAGCTTCGAGATTCACTTTTTCTCGCCAGATATCGAGCCCGATGAGACCGGCGGGATCACAGACCGGATGCGCGAACGGGGAATCATTCTAGATTACGGTTACGAACCGGCGGAATTCGTCGTGGGTGGGATGCTTGATCAAGACGGCACGTTGCGTCAGGCGGATCTGGTGTTGTATTCACCCGGAATAACCGGTTCCAGGCTGGTTCGCGAGTCCTGTCTTGCCGTTTCCGCCGGTGGGCAAATCGATGTGGACAAATACGGACAGGTGAAAGGGCTGAGCCATGTCTTCGCCGCCGGGGATTGCGCCAGCCATGAGAATCCACCGGCATGGGTGCCACACCAGGCGCATATGGCGCAGTTTCGCTCCCAGGCCGCGGCAAAAAACATGCAAGCCGTGTTAAACGGTCTTTCGCCCAGCAGGACTTACCGCTATGAGCTCTCTTGTATCCTCAATATGGAAAATGATGCCATGTGGTTGCACAGGGCATCAGATAACAAACCGCCGTTCTGGAACCTGTTTCCCCGGCATTCAAAAAAACTGATTGGCGTAAAAAATATGTTCGAAAGACTCTACCTGTTTTATCTGCGCTATTTGTGAATCCGTTAACCACGTTAATGTTAAGTGGGTTCAAGTATTGCGAATATTTCGAGCGACAAGGCATTGCGATCAGGCCGTGTGAAATACTTTTACGATGTAAAGACGATCTGATGCAGCGATTCAGTTCGTCGCCAAAATTGGAGACAATCATTGGAAAAATATAAAGCAAACAGTTTGACGCTTATCGGCGCCATTGCAATGGGCACCGGGGTGATGATCGGTGCCGGGATATTCGCGTTGACCGGGCAGGTTGCCGAACTGGCGGGCGATTTGTTTCCTCTCGCCTTTTTTGTGGCGGCGATCGTGGTCGCTTTCAGCGCCTACTCCTACATAAAAATGTCCAACGCCTATCCCTCGTCCGGCGGCATAGTCATGTATCTGGAAAAGGCCTACGGACCCGGGATGACCACCGTTTTCTGTGCCTTGCTGATGTACTTTTCCATGGTCATCAACCAAAGCCTGGTGGCGCGGACGTTTGGCGCTTATAGCCTGCAGCTGTTCGATGTCGAGCCGGGCAGTGTGCTGGTGCCGCTGTTGGGCGTAGCGTTGTTGGGGTTCGCTTTTGCGGTGAACATCGCCGGCAATCGGCTGATCGGGACATTTTCCCTGGTGATGGCGGCGGTCAAAATCAGCGCGATTGCGTTGTTTGCGATTGTCGGCCTGTGGCTGGCGGATTTTTCTTTTTCCAGTGTGTCGGTGGATACCACGCAGACAAGTCCAGGCGCATTTCTGGCGTCACTGGCGCTGGCCATCCTTGCCTACAAAGGGTTTACCACCATCACCAACAGCGGCGCGGAGATCGTCGATCCGCATCGCAATGTGAGTCGAACGATCATCATTTCCATCAGCATCTGCGCGATTCTTTATGTGCTGGTTGCGCTGGCCGTGGCCAGCAACCTGACGCTTCCGGAAATCATTAAGGCCAAAGACTTTGCCCTGGCCGAGGCGGCACGACCGGCGTTTGGTGATTTCGGCCTGTGGTTCACGGTGGCGCTGGCGATTGTCGCGACGATGTCCGGTGTGATTGCCAGCGTGTTTGCGGTGTCACGCGTACTGGCCATGCTGACGGAAATGAAACTGGTGCCACACCGGCATTTCGGCATGCCCGGCAACCTTCAGAAACACACGCTGGTTTATACGATCGTTATTGCCATAGCCTTGACCGTACTCTTCGACCTGAGCCGAATCGCCTCGCTCGGTGCCATTTTCTACCTGGTCATGGACATCGCCGTGCACTGGGGCGTGTTACGCCATCTGCGTACTGACGTGGGGGCCAATCCCCTTATTCTGGGTAGCGCCATTATTCTGGATGTCATTGTGCTGGGGGCGTTCATTGTGGTGAAGGCGCAGTCCGACATGCTGGTGGTGGTCGTGTCGCTGCTGGCCATGCTGCTTATTTTCGTCGGCACAAAATTGTTCCTGCGGTCAAAGGCCAGGGAAGATGGTCAGTCATCTCATTGAAACAAACCACAGGCGCTGCGCATGTTGATCACGCTGAGTGTCACCCTGGTGCTGGTTATTTTCTGTGTCATTCTGCACTACGAGGCCATGAGGGTCATGCGACGCACAGGCGACTGGTTGCATCGACACGATGCCTGGCATCGCTGGCATTTGTCGATCTTGATATGCGGTTTGCTGGTGGCGCACGTGCTTGAGGTAATGCTGTTCGGTTTTGCCTATTGCTGGTTGATTGCTGGCAACGGTTATGGCGCGATTGTCGGCAGTCAATCTCCCGGCCTTGCTGAATGTACCTACTTCTCGTTTTCCAACTATAGCTCGCTGGGCTATGGTGACCTGGTGCCATCGGGGCCGTTGCGTTTTATGGCCGGGATGGAGGCGCTGACCGGACTGGTATTGATTGGCTGGACGGCATCATTCATGTATCTGCAGATGCGGCGCATCTGGGAACGCGATCAAACCTGACCCCAGTACCCGTTAACACGGTCTTGTTTTGCAGGCAAAGTACGGTAAATGGCAAGTACGTAACAAAAACATGTCTCCTGGTTTTTGCATTCAATGACGGCATCGGGCCTGGGTAAGGCCGCGGATGACAATACCTCCTTGCGCGCCGATATCGAGGAATTAAAGAAACAGGTTCGCAAGGCGAACGAATGGAAAATGGCAGACTCTACTGTTCATCTCGCCGGCTCTGACACCTTCGGTTACACGGATCGCAGAAATTCAGAAAAAGGAACCTTCAGTGTGGATTCGTTTTTTCCCATTTTCGATTATCAATTCAAAACCTGCTAATGAACTGTATGTTCGGTAGCGCACAGAACAACCGGACTTTCAGGTTCAGCATCGTCAAAGTGAACCTTGGATTCTGAGGTTTCCTGATCAATTTATTTTTGGAGAGATCGATGAAAAACCCGCAAGACATGGACAAACAAATGGGCGTGATGCAGGAAAGCATGCTGCAGATGCACGAGCAAATGCACAAGATCATGGAGTCCAAGGACGCCAAAGAACGCGAGAATCTTATGCAAGAGCACTCGAAGATGATGCAGAGTCACATGTCAAACATGCAGGGCATGATGGGCGGTGACGCCAAAGACCGGAAGATGGATGGCGGCATGAAAGGCATGTGAAATTGCACGCACGGCACGGTGATACTTGCCGTGCCGTGTCCGCCTGCGGTTTATAAAATTTGAGGGCCGAAGCACAACGCGAAGCTTTTCTGGAGACGGCTATGGATGTAATGATCATCGCGACGAAGGCTTGTGTGCATCGTAAGAACCTGGAAATTGAACTCGAACACTTGCGGATTCCGTACCGCACATGTTTCGTGGAAGACTGCGCCGACCTTGTCCAAAAGTTCGGCATCCAGCATTCGCCGAATCTGGTGGTGGATGATGAGGTCGTGTTCCGGAAACAGCCGAGCGAAGTGGAATTGCACGCCTATTTCGATACCAAGACATAAAGCAGGCCCGGAACTCCGGGCTTTCATCAATCGAATTTTAGGAGCGCCTCATGACATCAACGCTTACTCAAGACTTGGACGGAAAAACGGGCATGATGCAGGAAAGCATGCTGAAGATGCCGGCCGGTGACAGGATGGAGCAGAATCACATATCCCGCGTCTGGGATGTCATCGACAAGGTGTGCATCGGCATGCTGACGACGCAATTTAACGGCGGCTTGCGTGCGCGACCGCTGGAAGCGCGGACCGACCGCGATGCCGGCATCATCTGGTTCGTGACCGATGTTCGCAGCGCCAAGAACGACGAGATCGGCGCGTCCCATGATATCGGACTCGTCTTCATCGATGAAGACGATCACGCTTATCTTTCCATCACCGGCCGTGCTTTCGTGACGCGCGATACCGCCAAGGCGAAAGACATCTGGAGGAAAACCGACGACAACTGGTTCCCGGACGGGCCCGACGATCTGAATGTGCGCGTGCTTCGCATAGAGCCCATCACGGCCGAACTATGGGACGGGCCGTCGAGCGCGGCGGTTGTGGCTTTCGAATACGCCAAGCAGCGATAAGAAATTCAATCCTGCGCTCGGCCGGCATGATGACCCAGGTTGTGGCGAGGGACGCCAAGATGAAGGAGGTAGACCAGATGCGCGGACATGGATCGCTGAAATTCGCCGCAATTGTCAGGCGGCGATGACGGAATATCGATGACTTTCGTCGTGACCGATAGCTGCATCAAGTGCAAATACACGCAATGCGTCGGCGTGTGTCCGACCGATGCATTCCGCGAAGGGCCAAACTTCTTGGCGATTGAACCAGACGATTGCATCGACTGCACGTTATGTGTTGCCGAATGTCCGGTTGACGCGATTTTCGCGCAGTGTGACGTTCCGGAAGACCAGGTGCATTTCATTGCGCTCAATCTCGAATTGGCACGAGGCTGGAAGCCGATCATTGATACGAAGGCCGCTCTTCCCGCTGCCGATGAGTGGGCAAAGATTAAGAATAAACTCCAGTTTCTTGTGCGTTAAAGTGGGCTGAGTCTTTCACGATGAGCGATTCGCGGCGTCAGGATCACCCCCTACAAAGAAGGAGATACAAGATGCAGATCGGCATGATAGGCCTGGGGCGTATGGGCAGCAATATGGTGCGGCGCCTGATGCGGGGAGGGCACAAATGTGTGGTGTACAACCGTAGCGCAGAAGCCGTCGACGCACTCCGCGGCGAAGGTGCTGTCGGCACGGTTTCGCTGGAGGATTTTGTCGCGCACATGGCCACGCCGCGCGCGGTCTGGCTGATGGTGCCGGCGACGGTGGTGGATGACGTGCTGGCGAAGCTGGTCCCGCTGCTTAAAGCCGGCGACATGGTCATCGATGGCGGCAACTCCTATTACCGTGACGATGTTCGGCGTGCCGCTGAATTGAAAGCGCACGGGATCCATTATGTGGATGTGGGCACCAGCGGCGGCGTCGCGGGACTGGAGCGCGGCTATTGCCTGATGATGGGGGGTGAGAAAGACATCGTTCAGCACCTTGATCCTATTTTCACCACGCTCGCCCCCGGCGTCGGCACGGCCCCCCCGACCCCGGGCCGGCACAAACCCGCCGCCACAGCAGATCAAGGCTACCTGCACTGCGGACCACACGGCGCCGGACACTTCGTCAAGATGGTCCACAACGGCATCGAATATGGCCTGATGGCGGCGTATGCCGAGGGCCTGAATATTTTGCACCATGCCAACGCCGGCAAGCGCGCGCAGGATAGCGATGCCGAGACCACGCCGATGCGCGACCCGGAGTTTTACCAGTATGAGCTGGACTTGCCCGAGATCGCCGAAGTCTGGCGGCGCGGCAGTGTGGTGGCGTCATGGCTGCTCGATCTGACCGCAGCGGCGCTGGTTGAGGATGCGGATCTCAGCGAGTTCTCGGGTCGCGTGTCGGATTCGGGAGAGGGACGCTGGACGGCATTGGCCGCCATCGATGAGGGCGTGCCGGCACCGGTCATCAACGCGGCGCTATTCGAGCGCTTTGCATCGCGCGGCAATGCCGATTATGCCAACCGGGTTCTGTCCGCGATGAGAAAGCAGTTTGGCGGGCATGATGAGAAGAAAGAGGGACGCTGAGATGGATCACACAGACGATGTCGCGAGGCAATCCGACGCGCTGGTGCTGTTCGGCATTACCGGCGACCTCGCCCGCAAGAAGATCTTTCCGGCGCTCTACGCGATGGCCAAGCGCGGTGTTCTCAAAGTACCGGTGGTCGGGGTCGCCACTTCCAAGCTCAGCGTGACAGAGTTGCGCAAGCGCGCCAGGGACGCCATCAAGGAGTCCGGCAAGATCGATGACAAGCCGGCCCTCGATCATCTGCTCTCCCTGCTCGTCTACGTCAGTGGCGACTACAACGACCCGGGTACCTTCGAGGCGCTCAAAAAGGCGCTGGGCAAGGCCCGGCGTCCGGCGCACTACCTCGCCATCCCGCCCACGTTGTTCGAGACCGTCATCAAAGGGCTCGATGACGCGGGCCTGACCGAGCAGGCGCGCGTTATTGTCGAAAAGCCGTTCGGACGCGACCTGGCCTCCGCGCGCGAGCTCAACCGCATCCTGCGGTCGGTGTTTGCGGAAGACGCGGTCTTTCGCATCGATCACTATCTTGGGAAAGAGGCGATCATGAACATCCTCTATTTCCGCTTCGCCAATTCGTTCCTTGAGCCGATCTGGAACCGCGACCACGTGGCCAGCGTGCAGATCACCCTGGCCGAGGATTTCGGCGTGGAGGGGCGCGGCAAGTTTTACGAAAGCGCCGGCACCCTGCGCGATGTGGTGCAGAACCATCTGTTCCAGATCCTCGCACTGCTGGCCATGGAGCCGCCGGGCTATCAGGACTACGGCGCCGTGCACGCCGAAAAACACAAGGTGTTCCGCGCCATGCGCCCACTCGTGCCCGACGACCTGGTGCGCGGCCAGTACGCCGGTTACCGCAAGGAACCTGGCGTAGCGAAAAACTCGGATGTCGAGACGTTCTGCGCCCTGCGGCTCTACATCGACTCGTGGCGCTGGCAAGGGGTGCCGTGGTACCTGCGCGCCGGCAAATGTCTGGCGACCACCGCGGCCGAGGTCCTGGTGGAGTTAAAGCCACCCCCGCAACGGCTGTTCGACGACTCGGCGCCGGTGGACGGGCGGGCCAATTATCTGCGCTTCCGGCTTTCCCCCAACTCCGCCGTCGCCCTGGCCGCGCGCGTCAAGCGCGCAGGCAAGGAGTTCACCGGCGACCAGCACGAACTCTTCCTGCAGGACGAACAACTGGAAGAGGAATCGCCTTACGAGCGGCTCTTGGGCAACGCCATGGCTGGCGAAGGGGCGCTATTCGCCCGCGAGGATTGCGTCGATGCCGCCTGGGCAGTGGTCGATCCTGTTCTGACGAAGCATCACCAGGCCATCGCGTACCAACCCGGCAGTTGGGGGCCTAAAGCGGCGGATGCGCTTATTGCGGCAGGCGGTGGCTGGCACAATCCCATCCCGGATGGATCCGTATGACGACTCCGGACCCGGTGGTGTTCCTGCTGGACGTGGACAACACCCTACTCGATAACGATCGCATCACAGCCGATCTGGATGCCTATCTTGCGCATGCGTTTGGTGAGGATAACCGGGACCGCTACTGGAAAATTTTCGAGGCGCTGCGTGTTGAACTCGGCTATGCGGATTATCTGGGCGCTTTGCAGCGCTACCGTGTCGGTGCTCTGAATGATCCGCGCCTGCTGAGCATGTCTTCGTTCCTGGTGGACTATCCGTTTGCCGAGCGCCTGTACCCGGGTGCACTCGATGTCATCGCTCATCTGCGCCGTTGGGGTCCGACGGTGATTCTGACGGATGGCGACGTGGTGTTCCAGCCGCGCAAGGTGCAGCGATCGGGATTGTGGGACGCGGTCGAGGGCCGGGTGCTGATCTACCTGCACAAAGAGCAGATGCTCGACGCCATCGAGCAGCGATACCCAGCGCGCCATTACGTCATGGTGGACGACAAACTGCGCATTCTGGCGGCGATGAAAAAGATATGGGGAGAGCGTCTGACCACTGTCTTCCCGCGCCAGGGACACTACGCGCTCGACCCCGAAAATAGCGCCGCCTATCCAACCGCTGACATCACGATTGAGCGTATCGGCGAGCTGATCAATATTGACTTTCACGCCTTACTTGGTTCCCCCGAGTCAACTGCACACAATAGGAGATAACATGAAGGCCACACAACAACTGCACGACCTCGGCCAAAGCCTGTGGCTCGACAATATCACGCGCGGACTGCTGACCAGCGGCACGCTGGGGCGCTATATCAGCGAGCTTTCCGTAACGGGTCTGACCTCCAATCCCACGATCTTCGAGCACGCCATCAAAGAAGCTGATTTCTACGATGACGCCATCCGCGAAAAAGCGCTGACCGGCAAGTCGGGCGAAGCACTCTTTTTCGAACTGGCCTTGGAGGACCTGACCGAGGCCGCCGATCTCTTTGCTCCGGTCCATGCTGGGACCGGCGGCGTTGACGGCTGGGTGTCGCTGGAGGTGTCGCCCTTGCTGGCGGACGACACGGCGGGCAGTATCAAGGCGGCGGCGCAACTGCATGCGCGTGCGCAACGCCCCAATCTCTTCATCAAGATCCCGGGTACCCGCGCCGGTTTACCCGCCATCGAGGAGACGATCTTCGCCGGCGTGCCGGTAAATGTCACGCTGCTGTTTTCGCGCGAGCACTATATCGCCGCCGCCGAGGCATACATGCGCGGTATTGAACGGCGGATCGCCGCCGGACTCGATCCGACGGTGGCTTCCGTGGCATCGCTGTTCATCAGCCGCTGGGACGTCGCCATCAAGGACATGGTTCCGCAGGACCTTCGCAACCGCCTCGGTATCGCCATCGCCAAGCGCACCTACACGGCCTACCGCGAGCTGCTGGCCTCTGCCCGTTGGCAAAAACTGGCCGACGCCGGCGCGCGGCCGCAACGCCTGCTGTGGGCCAGCACCGGCACTAAGGATCCTGCCGCCTCGGACACCCTGTACCTCGAGGCGCTGGCGGCGCCGGATACCATCAATACCATCCCCGAGAAGACGCTGCTCGCCTTCGCCGAGCACGGCAAAGTGAAGGCCGCCTTGCCGCTTGATGGCGGCGACGCCGAAGCGCTGCTCGCCGAGTTTGCGCGGGCCGGGGTCGACAATGCGGCACTTGCCGCCGACCTTCAGCGCGAGGGCGCCGCGTCCTTCGCCAAGTCATGGCGCGATCTGCTGGATCGCATCGCCTCAAAAATCGACGTGCTGACGAAGGCCGGGCAGACATGAGCAGTGCGACGCTGACCACCGGTTCGGCCGCGCCGGCGCAACGCCTCACAGAGCGCCCGGCGTGGAAGGCGCTCGAAGACCATTACGCAACGCTGCGTAATCTGCATCTTCGGCAGCTCTTCGCTGACGATCCTCGCCGCGGCGAACGCCTGACCGCCGAAGCCGCAGGCATTTATCTCGACTACTCCAAGCAGCACATCACCGACGAAACGATACAACTGCTTGTGAGGCTGGCCGAGGAATGCGATCTGCATGAGCGCATAGGTGCGATGTTCCGCGGTGAGCGGATCAACGTAACGGAAAAACGCGCCGTGCTGCATATCGCCCTGCGCGCGCCTGAGACCGAGCGGGTTGTCGTCGATGGTGTCGACGTCGTGCCCGAGGTGCATGCCGTTCTCGAACGGATGGCTGCATTTTCGCTCCAGGTCCGCAGCGGCGAGTGGCAGGGGTACACCGGCAAGCGCATCCGCAATATCATCAACATCGGCATCGGCGGTTCCGACCTCGGCCCGGTGATGGCTTACGAAGCGCTGCGTTATTACAGCCAACGCGACATGATATTCCGCTTCGTTTCGAACGTGGACGGTACCGACTTTGAGGAAGCTACGCGCGATCTCGACCCGGAAGAAACCCTGTTTATCATCTGCTCGAAGAGTTTCACGACGCTCGAGACCCTGACCAACGCCCACGCCGCCCGCGCCTGGAGCTTGCGCAAACTCGGTGACGACCGGGCCGTGCGTAGGCACTTCGTCGCCGTATCGGCCAACGCCGAAGGCGTTTCCCGATTCGGCATCGATACCGCGAATATGTTCGGCTTCTGGGACTGGGTAGGCGGGCGCTACTCCATGGACTCGGCAATAGGGCTATCGACCATGATTGCCATCGGACCGGAGAACTTCCGTGCGATGCTCGCCGGCTTTCACGCGATGGATCAGCACTTCCGCAACGCTCCGTTCGCGCAGAATCTGCCCGTGCTCATGGGGATGCTGACGGTATGGAACAGCAACTTCTTCGATGCGCAGACGGTCGCGGTACTGCCTTACGAGCGTTATCTCAAACGCTTTCCCGCTTACCTGCAGCAACTGACAATGGAGAGCAACGGCAAACACGTGACGCTCGATGGTACGTGCATCGCCTATCAAACCGGGCCCATCTACTGGGGCGAACCCGGCACCAACGGTCAGCACTCGTTCTATCAACTCATCCATCAGGGAACCCGGCTGATCCCGTGCGACTTCATCGGCTTTTGCCAGGCGTTGAATCCAATCGCCAATCAGCATGATCTGCTGATGGCGAATCTGTTTGCGCAGACCGAAGCGCTGGCGTTCGGCAAGACGGAGGAGGAGGTCAAGGCCGAGAACACGCCAGGGTGGCTGGCGCCGCACCGCGTCTTTGAAGGCAATCGCCCGACCAACACCATACTCGCCGAACGTCTGACGCCGAAGACGCTGGGGCAGTTGATCGCGCTTTACGAACACAGCGTCTTCACTCAAGGAACGATCTGGAACATCGATTCATTCGATCAATGGGGCGTCGAGTTGGGCAAAGCGCTGGCGCAACGCGTGGCTCCTGAGCTTGAAGGCATGGACGAACCACCGCTCAAGCATGACAGCTCGACCAACGCGCTCATCCGGCACTACCGCCGACTCAAGAACGAACGTTCATGAATATGCGCTACCAAGTCAATCGCAAACGCAGCTCACAAGCATTACGGGCGCCGAATGAGTAACGTAAATGAAAGGCCCCGCGCGCAAATGAGCGGCGCCCTTCCGCAGGTGGTTCTGGTTCGCCACGGCGAGACCGCCTGGACGCTCAGCGGACAGCACACTGGCCGCACGGACATTCCACTTACCGCGCGGGGCGAACGCGAGGCGCAAGCGTTGAGCGCGCGGCTGAAAGGCATGCGCTTTGCCAAGGTGCTCACCAGCCCGCTGCAACGGGCGCGGCGGACGGGTGAGCTGGCGGGCTTCGTCGAACGCGCGCAAACCGATCCCGACCTGATGGAATGGGACTACGGTGATTACGAAGGCCGGCGTACTGTAGATATTCGGGCCGAGCACCCCGACTGGCGTCTGTACGAGGACGGTTGCCCCGGCGGGGAAACGCTGATGGAGGTGAGTACGCGCGCGGATCGTGTCATTGCTCGGGTTCGTGCGCTCGAAGACGACGTGCTCATCTTCGCCCATCAGGACATATTGCGTGTCCTTATTGCGCGCTGGATCGCACTGCCCGCGCTCGAAGCCCGCCGCTTGCATCTCGAGACGGCTTCCCTGAGTGTTCTGGGTTACGACCATGATTTAGAAGAGCCAGTCATCCGCGTGTTGAACGATGCGCGGCACGCTTAGCGCCGCGGTTCAAACTATCGTATCGGTAATAACTGATGGAGGTTCTATGTCGATACTCACAACACAAGCGTTGGCAAAGACGGTAGCTGAGCTAACGGCGCCGGGTAAAGGAATTCTGGCGGCCGATGAGAGCGCGGGCACCATTGAAAAGCGGCTCAAGACGGTGAACGTAGCAAGCTCCGAGGGAGCCCGGCGTGATTACCGTGAGCTGTTATTTTCCACGCCCGGCCTGGATGGTTTTATTAGCGGCGTCATCCTGTTCGAGGAGACCCTCAAACAGAAAAGTGTCGCAGGCGTTCCGCTAGTAAAGTTACTGCAAGCGCAGGGCATAGTGCCCGGCATCAAGGTGGATATGGGCACGGTGCTGATGCCTAACTTTCCCGGAGAGACAGTGACGCAAGGCTTGGACGGTCTGGCGCGGCGGCTAAGCGAGTATAAGCAACTGGGTGCGCGTTTCGCCAAATGGCGCGCGGTAATTCACATCGGCGCAGGCATTCCGACGCCGTCGGCGATTGCAGCCAATGCGCATGCCTTGGCGCGCTACGCGGCCATTTGCCAGGAACAAGAGTTGGTGCCTATCGTGGAGCCCGAGGTATTAATGGACGGCGATCACACGCTTGCGGCTTCCGCACGCGTCACGGAGGAAGTCCTGCATGCGGTATTTCACGCGCTGCACCGGCAACGCGTTGCGCTGGAGCACATGATTTTGAAACCCAATATGGTCGAGCCTGGTCGCGCATGCCCGGAGCCCGCTACGCCGCAACAGGTGGCGCAAGCAACGCTTATCTGCCTGCGGCGCACGGTGCCGGCAGCGGTGCCCGGGATCAACTTCCTCTCCGGTGGTCAGAGCGAGGCAACGGCCACTGCCAACCTCCATGCCTTGAACACCGCTGTCGAGAAGCAACCGTGGGTCTTGAGCTTTTCATACGGGCGCGCGTTGCAGGCATCCGTGCTCCAGGCTTGGCGCGGCGAGGCCGCGAACAAGTCGATTGCGCAGCAAGGGCTATACAAGCGAGCGCGCTTAAATAGCGCGGCTGCGCAAGGCAAATACACAGCCGTGATGGAGAACGAATGAAAGTAAATCCTTTGGCAGGGAAACCCGCCCCGCCGGCGATGCTGGCCAATATCCCCAAACTGGTGGCGGCCTACTATACCGGCATGCCCGACCCTTCGGTACCCGCGCAACGGGTCGCATTTGGCACCTCGGGGCATCGCGGTTCCTCGTTCGAAAACAGTTTCAACGAATGGCATGTGCTCGCCATCAGTCAGGCCATTTGTGATTACCGAGCGCAACAGGGCATCAATGGCCCGCTGTTTCTGGGGATCGACACCCACGCGCTTTCGGAACCTGCGTTGACCAGTGCGCTCGAAGTGCTGGCGGCCAACGGTGTGGACGTCATGCTTGCCGATAACGACGAATACACACCCACGCCGGTGATTTCTCACGCCATACTCACTTACAACCGCGGCCGCGATAGCGGGCTGGCGGACGGCATTGTCATCACGCCGTCGCACAACCCGCCCGACAGCGGCGGCTTCAAGTACAACCCGCCCAATGGCGGGCCTGCGGACAAGGACATCACGGGCTGGGTCGAAGCCCACGCCAATGGGTTGCTGGAAAAGGGTCTCCAGGGCGTGAAACGCATGACTTTCGAACAGGCCCGGCGCGCCGCGACCACACACCGGCATGACTATCTCAATGCTTACATCGGCGATCTCGGCAACGTGCTCGATATGGACGCGATTCGCGGTGCGAGCCTCAGCTTGGGCGTGGATCCGCTGGGTGGCGCCGGCGTTCACTACTGGGGGCCGATTGCCGAGCGCTATGGATTGAATCTCACGGTGGTGAACGAAGCCGTCGACCCAACCTTCCGCTTCATGACGGTCGATTGGGACGGTCAGATTCGCATGGACCCCTCCTCGTCCTACGCCATGCAAAGCCTGATCGGTCTCAAGGATCGCTTCGACATCGCTTTCGCCTGCGATACCGACCATGACCGCCACGGCATCGTGACCCCCGGCGCCGGATTGCTGCCGCCGAACCACTATCTGGCGGTGGCCATCGACTATCTGTTCCAGCATCGACCAAAATGGAGCAAGGATGCGGCGGTTGGCAAGACGGTCGTCAGCAGCCAGATGATCGATCGCGTCGCCGCCAAACTCGGCCGCTCGCTGTACGAAGTGCCGGTCGGTTTCAAATGGTTTGTGGATGGCCTGCACGACGGCTCGCTCGGCTTTGGCGGGGAAGAGAGTGCAGGTGCCTCGTTTGTCCGGATGGATGGCAGCGTCTGGACGACGGATAAAGACGGCATCGTTCCGGCTTTGCTTTCCGCGGAAATCACCGCGCGCATGGGCCGCGATCCCGGCGAGATCTACTCTGATCTTGCGCGCGAGTTCGGCGAACCTGCCTACGACCGGGTCGAGGCGCCCGCTACGCCGGCGCAAAAAGCGATGCTGTCAAAACTCTCGCCACAACAAGTGCAGATCACGCAACTGGGCGGCGAGAAGATCGACCGCGTACTCGACCGCGCGCCGGGCAACGACGCGCCGATCGGCGGCATCAAGGTGGTCAGCGCCAGCGGCTGGTTCGCTGCGCGGCCGTCCGGCACCGAGGACATTTACAAGATTTACGCGGAGAGCTTTCGCGGCGAAGACCACCTGCGCAGCCTGTTGAGCGTGGCGCAGACCATCGTCGACCGCGCGTTGGCGGACGATTGACGCGCGATCCACACACTACATATAGGAGTGACCATGACAGACGAACTCGACCAGCTTTGCATCAACACCGTGCGGTTTCTGTCGGTGGACGCCGTGCAGCAGGCAAACAGCGGGCATCCGGGCATGCCGCTCGGTGCGGCGGCGATGGCCTATGCGCTATGGACGCGCCTGCTCAAGCACAATCCGCGCAATCCGGACTGGTTCGATCGCGACCGCTTTGTGCTCTCGGCCGGACATGGTTCGATGCTGCTCTACAGCCTGCTGCACCTGAGCGGCTACGACCTCTCGCTGGACGACATCAAGCAGTTCCGTCAGTGGGGCAGCAAGGCGCCGGGGCATCCCGAGCGCGGGCATACGCCGGGTGTTGAAGTCACTACCGGACCACTCGGGCAAGGGTTGGCGAACGCAGTCGGCATGGCGATCGGTGAAGCGAGTCTGGCCGCACGCTACAACCGAGACGGCCACACGCTGATCGACCACCATACCTGGGCCATTATCAGCGACGGCGACCTGATGGAAGGTGTCGCCTCCGAGGCCGCCTCACTGGCCGGACACCTCAAGCTGGGCAAGTTGATCTGCCTGTACGACGACAACTACGTCACGCTATCGGCCGGCACCGACATCACATTTTCTGAAGATCGCGCCAAACGCTTCGAAGCCTATGGCTGGCAGACTATCAGCGTGGCCGATGGCAACGACGTGGCCGCGATCGGCGCCGCGCTGGACGCCGCCCGCGCCGACATCACGCGACCCTCGCTGATTCTGGTGCGTACCCATATTGGCTTTGGCTCACCCGAGCAGGATAGCTACAAGGCACACGGATCGCCGCTCGGCGTTGAGGATGTAAAAAGAACCAAGGAAAAGCTTGGCTGGCCGGTCGATCCGTCGTTTCTGGTGCCCGAGCCCGCGCTGGCGCATTTTCGCGAGGCACTGGGTCGTGGCGCGAAGGTCGAGGCCGATTGGAACGAACGGGTGGACGCCTATGCCAAGGCATTTCCCGAGTTGGTGAAAGAACTGCAAGGTCGCCTGCGCGGTGAACTGCCATCGGGTTGGGACGCGGACATCCCTGTCTTTCCCGCCGATGCCAAGGGCATGGCCACGCGCGTCGCCAGCGGCAAGGTCATGAATGCATTCGCACCGAAACTGCCCGCGCTTGGAGGCGGTTCGGCCGATCTGGACCCGTCCACCCACACCGCGCTGAAGGGGATGGGCGATTTCAATCCGCCGTCCGGTCAGGATGACGATACCCAGGGTGCCGACAGCGGCGGCTGGAGTTATGCCGGGCGCAACCTGCACTTCGGCGTGCGCGAACATGCGATGGGCGCCATCGTCAACGGACTGGCCGCGCATGGCGGCTTCATCCCGTACGGCGCCACCTTCCTGATTTTCTCCGACTACATGCGCCCGGCGATCCGCCTCGCCGCGTTGATGGGCGTGCACGTGGTGCACGTGTTCACCCACGACAGCATTGCGCTCGGCGAAGACGGCCCCACCCACCAGCCGGTGGAACAGTTGGCCAGCCTGCGCGCGATTCCCAACCTCAGCGTGATCCGTCCCGCCGACGCCAATGAAACCGCGGTGGCATGGAAGGTGGCCGTGGAAACCTGCGGCCGCCCGGTGCTGCTGGTGCTGAGCCGGCAGGACTTGCCCACGCTCGACCGCAGCCGCTATGCCAGCGCCGACGGTCTGCGCCGTGGCGCGTATGTGCTGAGCGAGACGAAGGATCGCCAACCCGCACTGATCCTGATCGCCAGCGGCTCCGAAGTCGGCTTGATCCTCAGCGCCGCCGAGCATCTGCAAAATGAAGGCGTCGCCGTGCGCTGCGTGTCGATGCCGAGCTGGGAACTGTTTGATGCACAGCCGCAAAGCTATCGCGACGAAGTGCTGCCGCCGGGCGTGCCTGCCCGGCTGGCAGTGGAGCTGGGCGTGTCCCAGGGTTGGTACCGCTACCTCGGCGACCGCGGCGATATGCTCGGCATCGAACACTTCGGTGCTTCCGCCCCGGCCGACGTTCTTCTGCGCGAGTACGGCTTCACGGTCGACAATGTGGTCGCGCGCGCCAGGGCGCTGCTGGCCTCGATCTCCGGCCCTCCGACCCAGCCCCAACAGGAAGCCTCAAGCGACGCCGTGCGTACTGACGCTGCGGCACGTTGAGGTTTTCATCGCCCCGGACAGGATCGCCCATGCCCTCGCTCACGCCTCCCCCCGCCATCGCCACACGCCGACTGTGCCTGCTCTCGAACGGCACGTATAGCGTAATGCTCAGCAACAGCGGTTCTGGTTTCAGCCGATGGCGCGACCTGTCGATAACGCGCTGGCGCGAAGATGCCACCCGCGATAACTGGGGCAGCTATCTGCTGCTGCGCGACGAGGACAGCGGCGCGGTGTGGTCGGCCACGCGGCAACCCTTGGGCGCGGCAGCGCAGGATTATGTGGTGAATTTCAGCGCCGGCCGCGCCGAGTTTATCCGCCGCGATGGCACGCTGGACAGCACGTTGGAAATCGCCGTGGCCGGCGAAGCCGATATCGAGCTGCGCCGCCTCACCCTGAACAACCATGGCGACAAACCGCGCACGTTATCGCTGACCTCCTACACCGAGTTGGTGGTCGGCCCGGCCGGCCCCGACCACGCGCATCCGGCGTTCTCCAAGATGTTCGTGCAAACCGAATGGGATGCGCGACATGGCGTGTTGCTGGCCACGCGGCGACGGCGCGCGGACAGTGAGCCGGCTATCTGGGCAGCGCACGCACTGCAGATCGAGGGCCAGCCGGCCGACCGCGCGCTCGAATATGAAACCGATCGCGCGCGTTTTCTCGGCCGCTGCCGCACGCTGCGTAATGCGCAGGCGATGCAGCCGGGCGCCAGCTTGTCGAACACCACCGGCTACGTGCTCGATCCTGTCTTCAGCCTGCGCCAACGCGTTACGCTCGCGCCCGGCGCCAGCGTGCGACTGTTGCTGTGGACGCGACTGGCCGATTCGCGAGAGGGCGCGCTGGCATTGACCGCACAGCTGGACAACGCGAACGCTGCCGGGGAGTTGTTCACCAGCGCCGCGCACCACGCCGCGGCCGAACACGCGCCCCCCGGCAGCGACGCGGCGCAAGCCGCCCGTTCTGCGCACTGGCTGAGCGCGGTGCTGATCAGCGATCCGCACCAACGCGCTGCAGCTGACGCGCTGGTGCGCGGTCGCGGCGGCCCGCCCACGCTGTGGGCGGCCGGCATTTCCGGTGATCGCCCGATCGTGCTGCTGCGCCTCGACAACATGGCCGAACTGCCGCGCGTGCAGGAGTTGTTGCGGGCGCAAAACGACTGGCGCAGCAAGCAGTTAGCCGTCGATGTGGTGCTTTTGAATACTGCTGCCGGCGCCGCCGGCGATGCGCTGCACAGTGCGCTTGAGCCGCTGGTGAGTGCGCAGCAGGCGCAGCCGAAAACAGACACCGCAGCGGTCAAAGCCGAACTGATTGCATTGCGTGACAGCGCGATCAGCGACGACTTGCGCAACGGCCTGCTGACGGCGGCGCGCGTGCTGATCGACGCCAACGAACCCCTACGCACCACGGATCTTGCCGCACCGGCGCCTGGCACGGCCGGCGCGCCCATCCGCGCCAGCACACCGGCACAAGCCGCCAGCGCATCGGACAGCCCACTGGAATTCGCCAACGGCAGCGGCGGTTTCAGCCAGACCGGTCGTTCGTATCGCATCCATCTCGACGACCAGCGCTGCACACCGCTGCCGTGGGTCAATGTGATCGCGAACCCAGCGTTCGGCTTCCTCGTGTCGGCCGAGGGCGGCGGTTATGCGTGGTCGCTCAACGGCCAGCAGAATCCGATCACGCCGTGGCCAAATGATCCCGTCAGCGACAGCCCACATGAGGTGCTGTATCTGCGCGACGAAGACAGCGGCGCATTGTGGAGCGCCACCGCGCTGCCGATTCGCGTCTCGGGTGCGACCTACCACACCCTGCATGGCAAGGGCAGCAGCTGCTTTACGAACGATGCGCACGGCATCGAGTTGGAGTTGACCGTGTGCGTGCCGGTGGCCGATTCCATCAAGCTGTCGCGGCTGCGTCTGTGCAACCGCTCGGCGCGCACGCGGCGCTTGTCGGTCACCGGCTATGTCGAATGGGCATTGGGCGCAAACGGCACCACGCCGGCGCCGTTCGTGATCACCTCGCACGATGTGCAAACCGGTGCGCTGTTTGCGCGCAATCCGTGGCGCAGCGATTTTGACGGACACGTCGCGTTCGTCGATCTGGCTGGCCAGCAACATTCGATGAGCGGCGATCGCGGCACGTTTCTCGGCCCGTTCGGCGCGCTCGACCAACCTGCCGCGCTGCAAGACAACACGCCGCTGTCGGGTCGCCTTGGCGCAGGTCTTGATCCATGCGGCGCACTACAGACGCGGATCGAACTGCCGCCGAATACACAGATTGACATCGTCTTCCTGCTCGGGGATGCCGCTGGCGAAACAGAAGCGCAGGCATTGATCGAAAAATATCGCGCGACCGACATCGAGCAGGTACTCGGCGAAGTGGCCGCCCAGTGGAACGGCCTGCTCGACACCGTACAGGTACGCACGCCGGATCGGGCGATGGACATCATGCTCAACGATTGGCTGCTGTACCAGGTGCTGAGTTGCCGCTTGTGGGCGCGTACCGCCTACTATCAGGCCAGCGGCGCGTATGGTTTTCGCGATCAGCTGCAGGACGTGATGGCGCTGTGCGTGAGCCGGCCCGATCTCGCCCGCGAACATCTGCTGCGAGCGGCCGGCCGCCAATTTGCCGAAGGCGACGTGCAACACTGGTGGTTGCCGCCGGGCGGTCAGGGCATCCGCACGAAGATCAGCGACGACCGCATCTGGCTCACTCACGTTGCCACACACTATGTCGACGTGACTGGTGATGCCGCGGTGCTGGACGAAGTGTTGCCATACCTTGCCGGCCAAGTCATTCCTGCCGATGCCACTACGACGTTCTTTCAGCCGACTGAGTCTGACCGGAAAGTCAGCGTGTACGAACACTGCGCCCGCGCGCTCGACTCCAGCCTGACCCGCGGCACGCACGGACTGCCGCTGATCGAAACCGGCGACTGGAACGATGGCATGAACAGCGTCGGTGAACAGGGCCGCGGCGAAAGCAGCTGGCTCGGCTGGTTTCTGCTAGCCACCATCGCGGCGTTCGCGCCCTGTGCCGAGCAGCGCGGCGAAACCGAGCGCGTAAAACGCTGGCGCGACTATGCCGCCGACATGCGCGTTGCATTGGAACAGGCGTGGGACGGCCAGTGGTACCGCCGCGGCTACTACGACGACGGCACGCCACTGGGCTCGCACGAAAGCGGGGAATGCCAAATCGATACCATCGCGCAATCGTGGAGCGCGCTGGCTGGCGCAGCGAACCCGCATCACGCGGCGCAGGCCATGGCCTCGGTCGATCACCTGCTGGTCGATCATCGGCACCAGATCGCGCGACTGCTCACCCCGCCGTTTGACAACGGCACGAAGAATCCCGGCTATATCAAGGCCTACCCGCCTGGCATACGCGAGAACGGTGGCCAATACACACACGGTGCGATCTGGTCGGTCTTTGCGTGGGCCAGGCTCGGTGACGGCGATCGCGCCGGTGCGCTGTTCGACCTGCTCAACCCGATCCACCACAGCGACAGTGCCGACGCAGTGGCACGCTACAAGGTGGAACCCTATGTCGTCAGCGCGGACGTCTATTCGGTTGCGCCGTACCTCGGCCGCGGCGGCTGGACTTGGTACACCGGCTCCGCCGCGTGGTTATACCGCGCCGGTCTCGAGGCCGTACTCGGCTTCCAGTTGCGCGGCGACCAACTGCGCATCGATCCGTGCATTCCGAAACATTGGGCCGGCTTCCAACTCACCTACCAGCGGCGCGGCCGGCAACACGCCATCACACGTTACGTCATCACGGTCGAAAATCCAGGCCATGTCTGTCGCGGGATAACTCGCGTCGAACTCGACGCCAAAGCGCTCACTACCGCAGACGCGATTGCCCTGGCGGATGACGGCCAAACCCATACGCTGCGCGTTGTGCTCGGCTAGACCTTGATGAGGCGCAGACCCTCGTCAACGATGCGCTTGCGACAGGGGCAACGCCGGGAATGGCTTGAGGGGAAGGAACATGATCGAACCTGAAAACGCGCTTGATGTCGCGCTACCGACGCACGGGATCGCTGCAGCAACGATTGATGTCGGAGCCGGCGCCCCGCTAAAACCGTGAACACCGACAAGCCCACGGTCGACGCCGAGCTGGAATCGCTTCAGCGCGATACCTTCAGATACTTTCTGCTCTGGACCAATCCACAAAATGGACTGGTGCGCGACAAGACCGAGCCCGATTGGCCCGCCAGCATTGCCGCCACCGGCCTCGCCCTGGCGTCCTATCCGGTCGCGGTCGAGCGCGGCTTCATCACGCGCGCAGCGGCGATCGCGACAGTCCTCGCCACACTGAGATTTTTCCGGGACAGCCCGCAAGGCCCTGAGTCCGATGCGACCGGCCACCATGGTTTTTATTATCATTTTCTCGACATGCAGACCGGACGGCGCGCGTGGCAATGCGAATTGTCGACCGTGGATAGCGCCATTTTGCTTGCCGGTGCATTGACTGCCGGCGCGTATTTTGACGCGGACACGGCTGAAGAAAAGGAAATACGCGATATCGCTAACGCGCTTTATTGCCGGGCCGACTGGCCGTGGGCGCAAAACGGTGGGCTGACGGTTACGCACGGCTGGAAACCCGAAAGCGGATTTCTCAAATACCGCTGGGAAGGCTACGACGAGGCGCTTGTGCTGTATATCCTGGGGCTCGGCTCGCCCACCCATCCGCTGCCGGAGAGCAGCTATGCAGCTTGGGCTTCTACTTACGAGTGGAAAAATAACTGCGGATACGATTATCTTTACGCGGGGCCTTTATTCACGCATCAGATTTCGCATCTCTGGATCGATTTTCGTGGCATTCAGGACGCGTTCATGCGCGAAAAAGGTATCGATTACTTCGAGAACACCCGCCGCGCTACCTATGCGCAGCAACAATACGCGATCGACAATCCACTCAAGTTTGCAGGGTATGGCCAAGACTGCTGGGGCATCACCGCGAGCGACGGACCCGGCTCCGACACCCTCAAGGTAAATGGCATCGAGCGCCAGTTCTTCGAATACCTGGGGCGCGGCGTACCGTACGGACCGGACGACGGCACCGTCGCGCCATGGGCGGTGGTGGCGTCGCTCCCGTTCGCGCCGGAGATCGTGTTGCCGGCAATCGACTATCTGGTGCATCAGGTCGACCTGAAAACGGGTAATCCCTGCGGCTTCAAGGCAACGTTCAATCCGACCTACCCGAACAAGGGCAGCAATCCCCACGGCTGGGTATCGCCGTGGCATTACGGCCTGAATCAAGGGCCGATCATTTTGATGGTCGAGAATTACCGCACGGGCCTGTTATGGCGAGTGATGCGAGATTGCTCTTATATCGCCAGCGGCTTGCGGCGAGCAGGTTTTGTCGGGGGCTGGTTATGAACAGGTTGCCGGGATGTCGAAGATCGCACCTTTCCCCTGGGACGTACGCCACTATGTGTATCCCAACCGCAGTATGAATGATCACTACTCATGTCACCTGCTGATGAGCAATTGTCGACCGAAACCAGCGATGCCGTCCTTAGCGTTCAGCGTCCACTTTCAGCCTGCTGAGCGGACGGTCGCGGCGATCCTCTGACGGTCTCTCTTCTTGGCCGATAAGCGACTGTCAGACGAAGCTGCCGACTTAGCGGGTTCGGGCGCCTTTCACAAACTCGAGCGAGGCCTGAAACAGCTCGAGATCCTTCTCGTACTCAGCCGTCTCGGCGCGGTCGATCTGTACCCATTCCCTGGTGCTAGCCATACCGCCGGGCTGAAACGGGACGACGTCGCCCCTTGAGAACTGCAGTTCGGTCGCGGTGGCGGCGGGCAGGCGCAGTCCGACGCCGCGACCGCTGATGCAGGCGAACATCTTGTCGCTGACGAAGTAGGCATCAAGGCCGCTGATTTTTCTTGCGCTCACGCCAGGGAGTTTGAGAAGCAGGGCGTCGATCAGTGCCTTGCGACTGGATTCGGGTGTATCAGTATTCAAGGAGGATCCGCCGGGGTTGTCATGAACAGAGTCATTGAATCATAAAGACAAGGTCCATGTGGTTAATCCTGGAAGTTAGAGTGCGCTTCAAGTCAGGCGCATGCATGCAATCGTTCCGGCTTGCACCGTTTGCATGTCGTGATCGGAAGAGCACCGCCTTGACGGTGGGGCCTTTGAATCAAAGCGTTCGCAAAAAACGCCCCGCCGCATAGGCGGGGCGCCGAGGGCGATGATCAATCGCCCTTGCTGCGCGACCAGATCAGGTTGTGCACGCCATCCTCGCCCTCGACCAGACGGGCGTAGATGGTCGCCGGGAACGACGGGTCATCCAGGGTTGCCGACAGGTAAGGCCGTTCCGCCTTGCTGACTTTCTTCCATGCCGCGCCGATCTCGTAATTGCCGGCGACGATGCGGTAGTTGGGAGCGTTCTCGCTCTCCCCGGCGTTCGGGACGAATTTGACCTTGACGTTGAGCGTCAGGGTGCGAACCGTGCCGGTGAAGCTGTCGTTTTGTGCGGTGAAGGTGCCAATGTTTGCCATGATGAATCTCCTTTTGGTGGTGCAAGGTCGCGCCCATCGCGGCCTTGTCGGTGATCCGATGGGTGAGGGTCGGGCGGGCTGCATCGCGTAGCGGCCGCAACGCAGTGGAGGACTGGGAAGAACAAGAAATTTGTTTCGCGAGGAAGGCACGTAGTGCCGGGGAAATTTGTTGGGCTGGACGGTTGCAGCCATGAAGCCCGAGGCGCAGCCGCTACCTCGCCAGGATTCACGACAAGCCAAGGCCGCCGTTGGGTGCGACTCCATCCGAAAGGCATCATGGCTCTGGCATCTCCGCACAGAAGCGTCTCCGGTACGCACCCCATCGCAGTCAGGGTCAGTCCGAATCACCCGGGATGAACGCCCCCTTGTGCATTGACGCAGGTTTGATCGTTCGTAGCGTGGCTGCGGAAGGGCAGGGCGGACGGTCTGTCGGTGAGCTGCCGTCGTTCGTGGTGACCTGCCCGCCAGCGTTGGGGACGGCGTGCTACTGCACAACTGGCGCAGCAAGGTTTGTCATACTCCGCCGCCCAGCCTTCGGCAGGGGTCGCCTCAAAGGAGGGATGGGTCGTTGGCTGTTAAAACGCGCGCGGCAAGTGTGCCGCGCGCGACGCGCCAAAAATAGCCCAGGCGAGCAACTTGACGGGGCTTCCCGCTTACCTGCCCGAAGCAGCGACCGGGGGTCTTCCTGTGCTTCCGGCTCCACCGCGCGCAGCATCAACGGCAGCCAGCCCGAACCCACCGCCAGCCGTTCCGCTTCGCTGGCCAGCGCTTTCTTCCTGAGTCGGGTCAGACGTGCTGCGTACTCAGATGCAACCAAATGAGGGGGGCGAAGCCCCCTCGCATGTCAGTGCTTGAGCCGCTTCATCTCTTCGGCCAGTATCCACAGCGCCCGGTTGATCTTGACGTTCTGGTCTATGCCCTGGATGGCGCGGGTGCGGTTCCTGCGTCCGTTGGCCATGCGTGCGGACAGTCCGCCCTGCACCAGATTTTCCTGCACGCGGTTGAACGTGCTCCACAGGTCGGGCCGGTCGTCGTCCCGGCGTCGAGGCCGCAGCAATTGTGTTTCCGTGATGGGTGCAGGCTTGATTGGGTCATCGTATTTCAGCGACAACGCGGCGCGGGCAAATGCCTCTGATTCGCCGTGCTTGAGCGTGATGGCGGCCATGTCTTCCCGACGTTCCCGTACCAGCTCGAACCCGTCCAGCACATCGTAGGCGCCTTCGATCACCTGGCCGATCACATCGCCCTTGTGCGGGATGCGCAGGTCGGCCACGGTGTCGCCGCACACCAGCCCATTGCTGCACACGAAACGGAACATTCCGGCCAGCATCTGATAGCTGCTGGTGCCGTCGTGTGAATTCAGCAAAATGATTTCGTTGGCCTCTGCGCCGTTGATCTGCGCTGCGTGGCGCAATCGCAGCATGTGCTTGGTGTGTTCGCGCTTGCCGCTATCGCGCACACGCGTCTGGCACACCATGAATGGCTGGAAGCCTTCCTTGCGCAAGGCACCCAATACCTCGCCGGTCGGGATATAGGTATAGCGGTCGGATCGGCTTTGGTGCTTTTCTTCCGCAAAGATGGAGGGAGCCACGCTGCGAATCTGATCATCCGATAACGGATGGTCGGCGCGTAAGAATGGCGTAGCGTTGGCGAAACGGGAACTGAGTTGCATGGTATTTCTCCAGTGGTTACAAGCTGTGGTTTCAAGGCTGACCGGATTCCAAGATTCGGAGCCCGGTGTTGGCTTTGGTGGGTTCGGCGCAGTGACCTGGGCTGGTCGCCGTTGCCGCCGTCTTTCCTGAGTTCATCGCCCGCGAACAACCGGGCCGGCGAGGGACTGGCGGTCAAGGAGGAAAGCGCAGGGAGGTGCGGCCCGCAGCCGCAGGCGAGGACACGGCCCTGCGCGCCTTGACGGACAGGCACCGCTGGCTACGGTCGCGGGATCAGCGATGAAGGAGAGGGGAAGACGGATGACCGGCCTGCGGCCAGATGAGCGACGTACCCACGCCGCGCGGCGAGCGCTGCTGCGTGCCGCAGGCGCGCCCGTTGAAGTGAGCACAGCGCATAGCGCGTAACCGGCACTGAATGCTGGCCGATCAGGCGCCGCCTGTTCGGCGGTCTTGCGGGGCGCCAAGCCTGCGCGGCGGGGTGGGCGTCAGCCGCCCCCTGGAGGCAAGCGCAGCGCGCAGCGTCTTCTCGAAACCCGGGACACAGCAAAAAGGGGGCAAAGCCCCTCGGGCTACAACAGCCCGCGCTCGGCAAACGACAGGATGGCGCTACCGGCGACGATCAGGTGATCCAGCACCCGCACGTCCACCAGCGCCAGCGCCGATTTCAGCGTCTGCGTCAGCAGCTCGTCGGCCCGCGAGGGTTCCGCCACGCCAGACGGATGGTTATGCACCAGCAGCAGCGCCGCGCTGTTCCTGGCCAACGCCTCCTTGACCACCTCGCGTGGATACACCGATGTCTGGCTCACCGTGCCGCGAAACATCTCGACGTAGTCGATGACCCGGTTCTGTGCGTCCAGATGGATGACGGCGAACACCTCGTGCTCCAGCGCCCCCAGCTTGACCCGCAGGAAGTCGCGCACCACTTGTGGCGAAGTCAGCGCTTCGCAGCCGCGCATCTGTCCTGCGAGCACACGGCGCGCAGCCTGCAACACCTCGTCGGCGTTGGCCGGACGGTAGTCGCCCGCGACATCGCGAACGAGAAGGGAAGAATCGAGAGAAAGAGAAAGTTGCAACATGATCGTGCTCCAGTCCGAATCGGGCGGAATTGCCCGGAACCGGAGAAACACGACGCAGCGCAGCAGTCAGGGGTCACGGACGGCCGCATGGACGCAAGCGATCAACCAAAGGGCAGGGCGCGCAGCCCTTGACGGTGAGAACGGCGTGGTACGTTGAAGGGAACAGCAAGGCCGCCTCTCACACACACTCCGCTACCCACATGGCAAGCGAAGCGCGCAGGCCCGGAGGGCCGGAAGTGTCAGGGATTAAAGCCGTATGGTCGCGACTCGGCACGAGGCGCGCGAGCCCGACGGCGAAACGCCGGGACGTTCAATGACTTCCGAAGAAAGCGATTTGGAAGCGCTGGGATGCGTCAGAGATCAAACACATCGTGGCTGGCCGCGTAACCACATTGAGTTCTGTTGTCGAAAGCATCCTATCGTGATGCTCATGGCGCGTTGGCCTTCTGCTGAATTGCTCGGCATCGCTCCATCAGAGCGTCGAAAGCTTCGACATCATCGAGAAACAAACCGTCATCGACCATATGCTGATAGTCGGTAGCCAATTTGGCCAACGCGCTTTCATCAGGTACAAGTTGGAGCCCACCTGCGACGGCAGCGTGATAGTCGATGACGTCGCCGTGCGTGTTCTTTTCTGCAAAGAACACGCTCTTGTGATCGGCAACTGCGAGGGCGAGAGATTTGTCCGCGATGGCTGCGGCGGCGAAGCCGGCGGCATCCAGTCTCGTCACGTCGTGCCAGTGACGCGCGAAACGATCACCACCCCGGAACTCGCCTTGCGCGCAAAAAACGTGAATCGCCGTAGCCTTTTCCCAGAAGGTGCGCTCGGCGCGCATGACCTGTGGCGCGGCGGTTGGAAACTCCAACTCCTGCAGATACGCAGCCGCATCGCAGCGGATAGCGCGCGGTTCGCTGGGCTCTCCGGTGGAGCGGGCACCGAATTCCAACATGACGGCGGGCGCGACATAGCCGGTGCCGGTGACCAGTGGCGCGTAATCAATGAACACCTTGTCACCCTCGGCTCGCACGGTTGCTGGGAGACCATTTTGCTCAAGGTCGTGCATGAGCCGTGGCACGATCTCGGCACTGACCCAGTCCGACAGGCGCGCACGAATCTCTTTGCTCCACTTCTTCTCCTGGCTCTTGCTGGCCGGCAGTGGCGCGTCCGCATTGCCCACCAGATCGCTAGCGATAGCGCGGATGTCGTAGGTCAGGTCCACGTCTTCGGAAAAGCGCCGGATGACGCCGTAGGCTTTCGACAAGGATGTGCCGCCCTTGAATACCAAGTGTTCAGCGTAGGGGCCGGCAAAGAGGTGCCGCAGCGACCAGACCACCCAGATGTCTTTTTCCAGCAGATGGGGCGGGAGGCCCGATGTGTTGGCTGCCAAGTCGAGCGCCTCCAGGCGTTCGGCGCTAGAGAGCTGGAAGAACTCAGCCATGGGTCACCAGGGCGCTGACCTCTTGGGCCATCCAGGTCGGCAGGCGCGCTCGTGCCGACGCAACTTCTTTCAGCTCCGACGGCGGCAGCTTGGCGCGCAGTTTCCGGATTGCTTCCCCGGCTTTTTCCGGACCCAACCAAGCCAGCGCCCGCACCACCTCGCCCGCAGCCCGCCCAGGAAAGATCAGTTGCCAAACCGGCGCGTGCCGGAACTCGACCATTTGCGCGCCCAATTTCAAGCGGCGGCTGGGGCCGGACGTTAGATAGACCGCCCGCATCGGCACCTGCGTGGTCAGGCCCAGCGCGTTGGCGGCAGCAGCGCCATGAGGCACGATGGTTTCCCCACGCTGGTTCGCCAAGCCCTCGACCATCTTGACTGTCGAGGGCGCACGGGAGCCAAAGCGGCTCTCGACGGGCAGGACATAGATACCGCGGCCCGCGCGCAGCAGGGCGCCGCGCTGCACCAGGCGAGACAGCACTTGATCCACGGCTGCGCGGCTGCCCAGGTGCAACAGTTCTTTGGCGACCAAAGGCGTGCCCTCCGGCATTCCGGTGGCGTATTCCAAGACTTGTTTGGCAAGGGTCTGCATGGCGATATCTCCTAACTGTCAGAAGTATGATGCTAATTCTGACACTTTTCAAGTCCAAAATCTCGCGTAAAGCAGAACCGACAAAGAAACTAACGTTTTCATGGGCAATGACGGCTTACTGATCATAAAGCTGCAGGTGGAGAGAATCTGATGTCGGCCTGCTAATCGGCCAGAGCCGCCTGTGGCCTTAGGGTGATTGAACGGCAGATGTCCGCGCTTTGCTGACGCTGGAAACGAACTCAGCCTGAATAACCACTCGGTAGGTTGGCAAGGGGGTAACCAACTCCGAGGGGCCAAACACAGCTTGCCGGGCAGATTGTCTTTAATCAAGATCATCGTCGCGGATTTTGCGATATCGCCGGCGTCGGGATCGACGCCGGCCAGCGCACCTTGGGTGGATAATTTTTTTCGGAAAGTACGAGCGCTTTTCTTGGTCGTCGGGTTGTCGATCCAAGCTGCGGCCATTGATTTGCCGTTGATCGTCAGACGAATTTACATGGTATTGCCCTTCGGCTTGATGCAGCGGATGAGGGTTGTGCGAACGCGGCGCCCCCCGCCCGCCGAATACGGATAACAGACCTGTCGGAGCATGCCGATACTGTCGTGTTTCGTCTGACATCACCCGGGCTGGCGCCAGCAACGGAGATGTGAAGCCGCGAATAATAAGGTGGCTCGGTGACGCGAATAGAAAACATCCGCATTGAGAACCACCGACGTTCGCTGCTCGTTTTCTCGGCCGACAAATTCCCCTTGAAAATAAATTTTCCAGCCCTATGGTGCATGTAGTGGCTTGCGCTATGTGGACCGGCCGAGGAATACCAAATCATCGGACAACAGCGAATAGCGATTTGGGGCATCGGGGCAGTGTGTTCTGCAACATGCCTCTGTAGTCGCTTAGCTATTTCGTATACGAAGGGCTCGTGTTCGTATTTTTGAGACCTGAGGAGACCAGAACCCATGATCGCTAGCAACCCTTTCGCCGAACTCGCCGCCGTCATACCCCCGACTGCCATGCAGGCATACGTCGTGCTGATGTTCCTTCTGGTGGTGGCCGGAACCATACTCGACATGCTTCACAAGAAAAGCGCCCAGTATTTTTTCGAGAATGCCAGGAAGGCCAAAAAGAACGCGACGCGCACGCTAGGTACGGGGGAAAAAAGCGCACTGGCTTTGAAGACCGTTGCCAATGAGGTGCTAACCTCGGGCGAGTTCGCCAATCTGAAGCGCCGCATTTCGCACCTCTTCACCATGTACGGCTTCATCATTTTTGTCGTCACCACGGCGATCCTGATCTTTGCCTATCCGACCCCGGAATATCCGGCGCCGACCGTCGTGCCGCTGCTTTGGCACCTGGGCGCGGCCATGCTGTGCCTGGGGGGATACTGGTTCTGGTTCAGCATCCGCGTCGACGTCGCCTCCGAAGGCGTCAAGTGGTATCAGCTGAACGGACGCGGCGACCTTTTCATTGTCGGCCTGCTGGGCATGGCCACCTTCGCGCTGCTCTGGTCTTTCTCCATGGGCGCCGGCGTGTTGAACAGGCTGTTCTTCGTATTGTTCGTCGCCTTCACCACGCTGCTCTTCGGCTCGGTGTACTGGTCCAAATTCGCGCACATGTTCTTCAAGCCTGCGGCCGCCTTCCAGAAGCGCGTCATCAAGGCGGATGGTTCGAGAGAAAACATGCCCGCAATCTATGATTTGTCGGATCCTGAAGTGCAGGCGAGGTTTCCGGATATCCCGGCCTACATGGGCGTCGACCCGCCCAACATGGGACTGGGCATCAAGCGTGAAGCGCCCAACCATTTTTAATAGTCCGATCAATCCAAAAGCATCGAGAGGAACTCCATGCCTACCTTTGTGTACATGACGCGTTGCGACGGTTGCGGATACTGCGTTGACATCTGTCCGTCAGACATCATGCACATCGATAAAGTCACACGGCGCGCCTACAACATCGAGCCGAACATGTGCTGGGAGTGCTACTCGTGCGTCAAGGCCTGTCCGCAAGACGCGATCGATGTGCGCGGCTACGCCGACTTCGCCCCGCTGGGCCATTCGGTGCGCGTCCGCCGCGACGAGGAAAAAGGCACCATTGCCTGGCGCATCAAGTTCCGCAACGGCGAAAAGGACATGGAGCTGCTGGCGCCGATCACGACCAAGCCCTGGGGCAAGCACATTCCGCAACTCTCCGCTGTGCCCGCGCCGAGCCAGGCGATGCGTGACAGCCAGTTGCTGTTCAACGAGCCCAAATACATCCGTATGGACGAAGGCGATCTGCACACGCTGGAATCGAACGGTCTCGTGATGAAGGAAGGGGTGTACTACTGATGGCTTACAACACGGTTGTCGAAGACAACATCGACATCCTCGTCGTAGGCGCTGGCCTCGGCGGCACGGGTGCTGCGTGGGAAGCGCGCTACTGGGGGCAGGACAAGAAGATCGTCATCGCCGAAAAGGCCAACATGGACCGTTCGGGCGCGGTGGCACAGGGCCTCTACGCGATCAACTGTTACATGGGCACGCGCTGGGGCGAGAACAAGCCTGAGGATCACGTCCGTTACGCGCGGATGGACCTGATGGGGATGGTGCGCGAAGACCTGCTGTTCGACATGGCGCGTCACGTCGATTCCGCCGTTCACCAGTTCGAGGAGTGGGGCCTGCCGATCATGCGCGACCCCAAGACCGGCCACTATCAGCGCGAGGGGCGCTGGCAGATCATGATCCACGGTGAATCCTACAAGCCCATCGTCGCCGAGGCCGCCAAGAAATCCGCCGACAAGGTCTTCAACCGTGTCTGCATCACCCATCTGCTGATGGACGACGCCAAGGAGAATCGCGTGGCCGGCGCGGTCGGCTTCAGCGTTCGTACCGGCGATTACCACGTCTTCAAGTCGAAGACGGTGATCGTCGGCGCGGGCGGCGCCTCCAATATCTTCAAGCCGCGCTCGGTCGGTGAGGGTGCAGGCCGCGTCTGGTATGCACCGTGGTCGTCGGGCTCGGCCTACGGCCTGATGATCCAGGCGGGCGCGAAAATGACCCAGATGGAAAACCGTATCGTGCTGGCGCGATTCAAGGACGGTTACGGTCCGGTGGGGGCTTACTTCCTGCACCTAAAAACCTACACGCAGAACGGTAACGGCGAAGAGTACGAATCAAAGTGGTTCCCCGCGCTGACCGAAATGGTTGGCAAGGAATATCTGGACACCGAAGGCCAGCACCTGTCCCACAAACCCATCCCGACGTGTCTGCGCAACCACGCATTCATTTCCGAGGTGAACGCCGGTCGCGGCCCTATCCATATGGTGACGATGGAGGCGTTCCAGGATCCGCACCTCGAGGAGATCGGCTGGCACAACTTCCTCGGCATGACCGTGGGTCAGGCAGTGTTGTGGGCGGCGACCGATGTCAATCCGAAATATGAAAACCCCGAGTTGACCACCTCCGAGCCGTATGTGATGGGCTCGCACGCGACCGGTTGCGGCGCCTGGTGTTCAGGCCCCGAGGACATTTCCCCTCCGGAATACTACTGGGGCTACAACCGCATGACCACGGTCGAAGGCCTGTTCGGCGCGGGCGACGCCGTCGGCGGGACGCCGCATGCGTTCTCGTCGGGCTCGTTTACCGAAGGCCGCCTGGCCGCCAAGGCTGCGTGCAAGTACATCGACGACGGCAAGGCCGAAGGCATCCAGGTGACCGACGCGCAGACCCAGCGCCGCGGGGAAGAAATCTTTAAGCCGATGGAGCATTACAGGGTCAACCGCAATGAAATCACGGCAGGTAGCGTCAACCCGCACTATATCAACCCCAGACAGGGCCTGGACCGCCTGCAGAAGTTGATGGACGAGTACTGCGCAGGGGCGACGGTCAACTACATGACCAACGACAAGCTGCTGCAGATCGGCCTGAAGAAACTCAAGATCATGGAGGAAGACCTGGAGAAGGTCGCCGCCGAGGATATCCACGAACTGCTGCGCGCCTGGGAACTGAAGCATCGCCATCTCACCTCCGAAGCGGTCATGCAACACACTCTGTTCCGCAAGGAAACCCGCTGGCCGGGTTACTACTACCGGGGAGATGCGATGAAGCTCGACGATACAAACTGGCACGTCCTCACCGTATCGCGTCGCGATCCCGAGACTGGCGAATACACCATGGAGAAGGCCCCGTGCTACCACCTGGTCGGCAAGGACGAGTAAGCCGCAGCCCCGGCGGCGCGCCGGATGGCCGCTGCCGGCCTCCCTGAAGACCCGCACGTTTCTTGCGCAGTTTTTTTCGCGACCCTATCAGGAATTGCCCATGACCACTTCTGTCGTTCAGGCCACACCCAAGACCTCCATGAACATCATCGAGCACAGCGACGAAGCGATTCTGGCGCTCGCCCACCCCATGTGGCGCGACCTGATCAAATACTCCAACCAGGGGTTATATGGCAAATTCATCCGCAAGTTCTCCTACGACCTGCTGCTCGGCCTCAATGAAATCGAACTCGGCAAACAGTTTGCCAACAGCGAACTGACCCGGAGCCTGCGCAAAGAATGGGATTACTTGGGCATCATCCGGAGAGGGCAGCATGTCACGGTGCTGTACCGGGTCCGCAGCACGAAGAAGGAAGGTGAATGGCTCGGTCGGCTGGTGCTGGGCTATGAACAGGGCGAGGTACGCATCTTTGCCGCCTCCATTTTCTGAAACGTCTGGATACCCATGAAAGCCATCATCGAAGCCAACAAATATGTTGAACTGACCTACAAGGTCATCGACCAGAAAACACGCCAGGTGCTGACGATGGTCGAGTTTCCCCTGGGCTATGTCCATGGCGTCAACGAGATATTGTCGCCCCGGGTCATGGACGCGCTGGAAGGCAAATCCAAGGGCGATATCATCGAGGTACACATAGACTGCAACGACATCTATGGCCCCCGGGATGAAGCACTGGTGATTGTCGAAGCCATCGCGAACGTCCCCGAGGCATACCGTGAAGTCGGCACGGCCATCCTGATGGAAAACGACAATGGTCAAACCAAGAGTTTTCTGGTGACCCGGGTAGACGCCAGAACGGTGACGATTGACGGCAATAACCCGCTGTGCGGCCGGGAAGTGATTTTCAAGCTTGAGATACTGATGGTGCGTGATGCCACAGGCGAGGAAATCCAGTACGGCGGCAAGGTGGAAGCGGCCCCTGACCTAACCAACTGTCGCGCCGTTCCCATGTGAATGGTGTACAAACTGTATCCGCAACATGAAGTGCAGCGAGCCCGGAACGCAAGGCCGGTATGCCAGGGCTTAACTACATCGCCCGATCTGTTAGCGCATTGGGCAGCCTGATATCGGTGTTTCCAGGCCCCAATTTCCAATGTAAGGAGTAAAACATGAGCGAAACCACCAAAACCAAGCGTCCGGTCCCGGAAGGCAGATCACGCTTTCTGACAACCCGGCAAAAAGCGCCGAACGAGAAGGGTTACGTCGGATACGACACCATCTGGGACCCGTTCCATAAAGAGGTCAAATACACCACGCCCAAGAAGCCGTAAATCCGACGACCACGCGAACCTGACCGGTCGCGGCCATGTGTTACATCAGCAAGACCTTCCGGATTCGATGGTTCGCTTCCGCGTCATGGCGAACACATGGGAGGGCTGTCCGTAAGGCATCAGGTTTTCCAGCACTCCTCGCAGCTTTCCGTTGAGCCATAGGGCAACGGGAATCAGGAAGGAAGGCTAACTTCGTTGCTGGCGAGGTAGACGGCATGGAAGAACGCACAGTGCATTGCAGCTCCCTCGCATGGCACTTCTCCAACTACGGCTCTTGAGAGCACAGCGGACGCTGGCAATCGTAAGGCCGATGTCGCCTTTGGCCGAGCAACCGCCCCTCAACCGATCACAGCATCCGCCTGCTCAGAGTCACAGAGCAATCATTGGGTTCGCCGACACCAACGGCAGAAACGGGTCTATAGCGCCAGTTCAACATTGCCTAAAACGGTCGTTGAAATTGCCGCCGTTTGGCTTGATCCATATGGTATGGCGAGCGCCCTGATATCTTGAAGCAGGCTCCAAGTCTAATGCTGAACATCCCCGCCGCTTTGCTGCTTCGGCCTGAGTGAGATCGTCCGGTGATGACCCCAATTATTTTTCTACTTCCGCAGGGGCAGGGATTTCAGATCATTCTTCGCATCAGGCTTCGCGTCAGGCTTCGATTCGGACTTCGAATCATCCTTCGCTTCGGGCGCCTTGGACTGGTCGGTATCGGGTTTCATGAGGGGGATTCCTTCAGTCTTTGCGAGGACCAAGGTTCCTGAGTTGCAGGAAAATTATTGTCATGCCCATGTCCCTACCATCGCGGAATGAAGTCGTTGCTTCGTAGCAGAAGCCGCTATGCTTCGCCCAACCACTTCCGCGCCTCGGCTGCCTTGGCGTGATCGAAGTAACGGACCTGGGCTTTGGTGAACGGTTTG
>JAGXGP010000149.1 GCA_024636775.1 Hydrogenophilales bacterium | reverse complement strand
GGATGTGGCCCGGGGCCTGTCGCAATGGGATGCCATCATCGAGTCCACCGTACGGCGAATGCGTCCAATCACGCTGACGGCAGCTGCCGCTGCATTGGCTATGATTCCGTTATCGCGTTCAATTTTCTGGGGTCCGATGGCTGTCGCGGTGATGGGCGGACTGGTCGCGGCGACCTTTCTCACCCTGTTTTTCCTGCCCGCGTTGTATGCGGCCTGGTTCAGGGTGAAAGTGCGTTAGTTATCTGCGGATGGAAAGCCTGGTGGCGGTGAAATGAAGTCAATTCTGATCGGACTTATATTGTTATTGGGCGGATGTCGCTCACTCGATTCCCCCAACCCGGTTTCGCCTTATTACGCCTACACGACCGGGTGGGTGATGCGTCTGGTTCAGCCGTTGACGATTCCTCCGGATGCCGCCACCGTGCGGTTGCAATATGGCGAAATTGTGCCGCGCAACAGTGTGCAGGAGCACGATGCCTACTGCGTCGTGGAGCTGGATACGGTCAGCTCCGATCCACAGATACTGAAACCGGGTCAATTCAATGTGTGGCGGGTCACGCGTAGCGTTGAAACGCTGGCCGCTACCCCGTCGCCTTTTATCAAGGCAGGGTACGTGCAGGATGATTCCGGACCTTCGTTTCTATATTACAAAACCGAATTTCACCTGCGTGATCCTGCGCAGCCGAATTTACGCAGCATGACCTGCGCCTGGGATCAAATGACGCCTGGCAACCGGACATTTATGAGACACCTTACCTTGAATGAAATTCGCAGCGCGCTGGGCAACTGGATCACACTGATTCCGCCCAGGGAGACCCTGTGAAACCCATGGATACACGTGTCTTGCCGGGCACATGCGTCAAGCTGTCGAAATGGGATGCCGACGATCGTGACATTATCGGCAAGAAAAAAGTGATGCGCGTACCCGCATGGATGAATACCGGGTAGAGCTGGAAACGCTGCAGGAGCTGCTTTATGCCGAAGGGAAGCGCAAGCTGCTGATCGTGCTGCAAGCGATGGATACCGCGGGCAAGGATTCAACCATCCGCCATGTTTTTCAAGGGGTCGATCCGCTCGGCGTAAAGGTTGCGAGCTTCAAGTCGCCAACGGCAGCCGAACTGGCGCACGATTATTTATGGCGGGTACACCATCATGTGCCAGGTGCTGGCGAAATCGCCATCTTCAATCGGTCGCACTATGAGGATATGCTCATCACGCGGGTCAATGGCTGGGTCGATGTGGCTGAATGCAAACGTCGTTACCGCCAGATCAACGACTTCGAAAAGATGCTGGCTGAAACCGGAACGACGATTCTGAAGTTCTATCTGCATATTTCAAAGGACGAACAGAAAGCACGTCTGGAGGCGCGTCGAGATACGCCTGAAAAACAGTGGAAATTTCTGCCAAGCGATCTTGCTGTGCGTGCGCAGTGGGACGATTACATGAAAGCCTACGAAGCAGCGTTGTCAGCCAACAGCACGGCACACGCACCTTGGCATGTCATCCCTGCCAATAGCAAACTGGCGCGGAATTTGATGATTTCCCACCTGCTGATTGATGCATTGAAAAAACTGAAAATGCGTTACCCGGATCCGGCTAAAGGGGTAGCCGATACCGAGATCGAGTGATGATTTACTGAACCAGTGTCAGCTGGGGCGGCTGCGGGTTTTGCCAGTTGTCGGGTCCTTGCAGTCGGGTGACTGGCACCCAGTTCGGCAGCGCTTCCGGACGATGGACATGGTAACCCTGCAAATAATCTACGCCCATGTTGTTTAGCAAGGCCGCTATGTCGGCGTCCTCAACCTGTTCCGCTATTGAATGCATACCGAAATCGCGGGCGAGTTGTGCAATTGAGCGCACGATGGCCTGATCGCGCCGGTCGTTCAGCATGCCGCGTACAAAGGCGCCATCGATTTTGAGGAAATCCGCGGGTAAATTTTTGAGGTAAAAGAACGAGGAGGCATCGCGTCCGAAGTCGTCCAGTGCCACTTGGCAGCCGCGTTCGTGCAACCCCTGGATCAAACGTTGGGCATCTTCCAGATTCACCACTGCGGCTGTTTCTGTAATCTCGAAACCGAGCCGTTCACCCGGCACACCATAACGGTCGAGCAACTGACACAACGCGCCGAGAAACGACTCGTCAGCGACTGTTTTCCCGGACAGGTTGATGAAATACACCGCGTTGTCGTCGGGCTGCGCGGCCAGATAGGAGACGATGGCCTCCAGCATCCAGCGGTCGAGGGTTGGCGCCTGTCCATAGCGTTCCAGCGCGGGCAGGAGCTTGGCCGGCCCTTCGATCACACCATTGCGTAGCCAGCGGATCAGTACTTCGTAATGTGGCTGGCCATGGCTGGTCGTGGGCTGAATCAACTGGCGGTAGGGAATGAATTGATTGCCTTCCAATGCCTGCGCAAAATCGGCTGCCCAGCCCATTTCCGCTTCCAGCCTGCGGAATCCCACCTCATCGGCTTCATACAACATGACCCGACCGCTGCCCTCTGACTTGGCGCGGTAGCACGCCATGTCAGCCTGGATCATGATGTCTCCCGCAGTGGTTTCGGTTTGGGTAATGGGCGCAATGCCAGCGCAGGCGCCGAGCGTGAACCGCCGGCCTTTGTGTTTAAAGCGAAAATCGTGAATGCGTTGTACGAGGTCGCGGCAGATATTGATCGCCTTGTCAGGTTCCGTGTCGAACAGAATCAGCCCGAACTCATCGCCGCCCAAGCGGCCCAGATAAGCATTTTCTGGCAAGTTGGCCTGCATGATTTTTGCAATATCCATCAGCAGGGCATCGCCTACCGAGTGACCGCAGGTATCGTTCACCAGCTTGAATTGATCGAGATCGATGTAGCAAAACGCATGCTGTTGCGATTGTTCTTGTGCGGTGCGCAGGGCACGCTCCAGGCGGCCTTCTACGGCGCGGCGATTGGGTAATCGGGTCAGGGTGTCGTGAAAAGCCATGTCGCGCAGGCTGTCCAGCAATTGCTTTTTCTCGGTTTCGTCACGCAGCACATACACCGCACCCATCCCGTCGCCCCCGGTCAGGGGTGCACAGCTGAAACTGATTGCAAGGTGCTGGCCGAGTCGAGTACGCAACTGCGCGGAACCTGTTTGCCCATGGAGTGTGACAGGTGCCGACATGAAGCAGGCTGGCGATTCCTTGTTGCCACCGCCCTGATCAAGTTGTATGAGGTGGTCGAACGGATGTGACTGGGCCATGTCGAGGGGAATCCCAAGCAGCGTTTCGGCCGCGGGATTCAGATAAACCACCTGGTTGAGCGCGTTAGTCACGATGACCGCATCGTTGATCGATTGCAGCGTTACCTGCCAGCGTTCCTTTTCTTCACTGATTGCCGCCTGGTCGAGCTTGCGTTGCGTAATATCGAAACGGATGGATAAATACTTGAGCGGCAGGCCGTCATCGCCCTTGATCGGAATGATGGTCGTGGCGGTCCAGAACAGTCGACCATCCTTGGCACGATTGCAGATTTCGCCGCGCCAGCTTCGGCCGTTGATGATGGTTTCCCAAAGCTGGCTAAAAAAGGCCGTATCGTGCCAGCCAGAATTGAGGATACGGTGATTCTCCCCAATCAGTTCCTCACGGGTATAGCCACTGACAATGCTGAATAGCTCATTGCTTGAGGTGATATTGCCGGCAAGGTCGGACTCGGTCACGCAAGCCGAGCTGTCGAGCGCTTTTTGCTGCTCATTGAGGTCCATCATCAAATGTTCCAACGCCACGCTCATGTGATTGAACGCACGCGTTGTTTCCCGCAATTCGGGTGGACTGTCCGCTCGAATTGGGATGCGCGCACTGTAATCGCCCGATTCGATCTGGCGCGCGGTAGCGCGAAGCCGGTAAAGGTCTTTAAGGCTGAACTTCAGAAGAATGTGTGTCAGCCAGCCGAACAGAATGAATGCAGCGGCCAGTACCAGAAATAACCGCGTGCCGAGATGCCACAGAAAGGTTTCGTAAGCCTGTGGAGACGGTTTGATCAGCAGATTCCCGTAATCCATGCCACCGACGACCAGCTTTTGCTGAAGAACAGGGGGATGCAGTCCGGTGAATGAATTAAACCATCCGGGGTGATCGGTTGGAAGCGCAGGGGACGATGCAAGCAGGGTGTGACCGTTGGGGGCGGTGTATTCTGCAATGAGCAGATTGCCGGCTTCAACGGGGAGTTGAAGATGTGCTTTGACTGCGCTGTAATCTCGAACGATGGCCGCATCGGTTACCACTTGGGACAGCGCAGCGAGTTGGGCTGAGGCCTGAATCTTGAGTGCAACACTGGCGTCTTGCCGGGCAATTTGCAACGCCTGTTGCCCTGTCAGTGCGAGTACCCCGAGCAAAACCACCCATCCCGCACCCATGATGCGGCCCTGCACACTCAGTCGCGAAAGCTTCAGAGATAGGAAGCGGTGGGAAATTCGTGAGGGGGGCATGGCGCTCATGCGAGGTGAATCGGTCGCGTTTCGCCTTCCTGAAGGGCACGTATAACTTCTTCACGCTGGCAACGTGCATCTACAACCCGCGTGAGGATGGATTCAGGGTTTTTTGCGTGCGCGTGGGTGGGCCTGGTCGTAAACCTTGGCAAGGTGCTGCCAGTCGAGATGGGTGTAAATCTGTGTGGTGCTGATGCTGGCGTGGCCGAGCATCTCCTGTACTGCGCGAAGATCACCTGACGATTGCAGTACATGGGTGGCAAATGCGTGGCGCAGCATGTGCGGGTGAACGTGCTGGCCGAGGCCGGCTTGCATGGCCCAGCGATTGAGTCGTAATTGAACGCTGCGCGGGGTAAGGCGGCTGCCGCGCTGGCTGATGAACAGTGCGGGCGTATTGTCTTGTACCAGTGGAAGTCGGTGCTTCAACCAGGCAGTCAGGGTGGTCAACGCCTGGTGTCCCACCGGAACAATTCGGGTTTTGCGGCCCTTTCCGGTGACCTGCGCTTCGCCGGTTTTCAGGTCGAGGTCGTTCAGGTCGAGGTCGCTGAGTTCGGACAGCCGCAGGCCAGACGAATAAAACAGTTCGAACATGGCGCGGTCGCGCGCCTGCAGGGCGTCATCAAACGCAGTATTGGTTGCGCCGTTGAGAAGTTGGGAGCACACGTCGGGCGAGAGCACCTGCGGCAAGGCGCGGGCCGCTTTAGGCGGACGCAAGCCGATGCAGGGGTTGCTGGCGTAACCCAGGCGGCGGCAGGCAAAGGTGTAAAAGCCGCGCCAGCTTGAAAGCTGGCGCGCCACGCTGGAGGCCGCCAGGCTTTGTTCGCGCAGTTTGACGATGGCACCGCGGATGTCGGTGATTTCCAGATCCGCAAGCGATTTTTCGCCAGCCAGCGTGCAAAGATTGCTCAGGTCGCGCTGATAGGCCGCAACCGTGTGCGGCGAGAGCCGCCGTTCGGCTGCGAGATGCTGCAGATAATGATCGACGGCATCCACGACCAGCAATGATCAGGTTGGGGACTGCATCCGGAGCAAGGCAGCGCTAACCAACTGGCCTATCCGTTCAATATAAAGCGTGCCCATGCCAGGATAAAAGCGTTTGTCTTCTTCTGACGCCAGCACCAGCAATCCAATCGGCTCACCCTGCGGGGTGGGGCGCAGCGGAATGCAGGCAAACGCGCGCAGGTGCGGTGATACTTCTCCGAACCAGTCGCTGGCCTCATCTATCGCCAGTGCACCACACACGGGGTGTGTCATGGCGATGACGTTGGCGCGGCCTTGAGCGGATATCGGGCCGATAAGGCCCGGTGAGGCATCTTCAGGCAGATCCCATGCGCACAGGGTGTGGTGCGGCACCTCGAACCCGTCACGCAGGTGGATTGCCAGTGCGGCGGTTATATCCTGCGGGGTGCGGGCAGTCAGCAAGGCCATCGTCATGGCGTGCAGCTTTTCCGAAATCCCGTCGTTTTCCTCGCCGAAATGAATCAGCTCGGCCAGCTTGGTTTCCAGCATCTGCACCTTGTCACGCATTGCGATGAGTTGACGCTCGCTCATCGATACCGCATGGGTGCCATGCGGATGCGGGATTTGCAGGTCCGCCAGCAGCGTGGGGAAATCGTTAAAGAATTCAGGATGCCGGGTCAAAAATTCGGCGATGGCCTGTGGGTCGAGTGTGGTGGGTTGCATGTCCATTAGATTTCTAGTTCTCCCTCAAATACGGTTTCAGCCGGACCGGTCATGTAGACCGGCTGGTTTTTTCCTGCCCATTCGATAATCAGGTCGCCGCCGCGCGTGTGAACGCTGACCGGGCTTTTCAGCCAGTCCTGATGGATGCCCGCCACAGCCGCCGCACAGGCGCCGGTGCCGCACGCCAGGGTTTCCCCCGCGCCGCGCTCATAGACGCGCAGGCGGATGTCATGCGGGGTGAGCACTTGCATGAAGCCGGCGTTGACCCGCTGCGGAAAGCGCGTATGCGATTCGATCGCCGGGCCGAGAATGTCGACAGGCGCGCTGTCGAGATCGTTGACCCGCAGTACCGCATGCGGATTGCCCATCGACAGTGCGGCGATATTGACAACGTGCTGACCGACCTTGAGCGGATACGTCATCGCTTCGGCTTCGGCGACGAACGGGATGTCGGCGGGTGCAAAACGTGGTGCGCCCATATCGACCCGGATCAGGCCGTTGTCGAGCAGATGGAGTTCGATAATGCCGGAAGCGGTTTCGACGCGAATGCTGGCTTTGTTGGACAGCCCGCGGCTGTGAACGAATCGCACGAAGCAGCGCGCTCCGTTTCCGCATTGCTCGACCTCTCCGCCATCGGCGTTAAAGATCCGGTAACGAAAATCAACGTCGTCACGGGTGGATTTTTCAACCAGCAAAATCTGATCGCAGCCGACGCCGAAATGACGGTCCGCGATCTGGCGATATTGCTCGGTTGTTAACGCAATGGGCTGCGTGATGCCATCAAGCATGACAAAGTCATTGCCGAGCCCCTGCATTTTGGTGAAGCGCAGTTTTGTGCCCTTCGGGGTATTGATGCCCATCGTATTCATTCTGTTTTAAGCCTGACGTATTCCTTGAGGATGCAGCGGTCCATCACCACCACCATACTGCCGGCTTGCGCCTGCAGCGCGGCAGCTTCGGCAACAATGCCTTCCTGGATCCAGATAGACGGCAAGTGTAGCGCCAGGCATTGCTCAACGATAGCAGGCAGGTGTTCGGCAGCGCGAAATACATCGACCAGATCGACTCGAAATGGAATTTCGGCCAGGCTGGCGTAGGCCTTTTCGCCCAGCACTTCGTCCACCAGCGGGCGAACCGGAATGATCCGGTAGCCATAATGTTGCATGGCTTGCGCCACCCGGTAGCTGGGTCGCGCGGGCTGCGGCGAGAGCCCGATCACGGCTATGGTTTTGACGCGATCGAGCAGTGTGCGCAGGGCTGCATCGTCTGGGTTGCTAAAATTCACAGTCGTTGCTCCATGATGTGGTCGTCCATTACAAACCCGTCTCCAATATCGAATACACGCGATTCAACAATGCGGAAACCATAGCTCTGATAAGCCGTGATCGCCTGAGTGTTGCGGCGGTTGACTTGCAACCATAGACGGCTGGCATGCTGCCGCCGAGCCCATTGCTGGATGGCTAGAAACAGCGTACGACCGACACCCTGACGTTGTGTGTCCGGGTGAACGTAAAGTTTGTCGAGCTTGCAGTCAGTAGATTCCATCATGGCATGGGCAAACCCGACCAGTGTCAGACCTTGATGCGCAACCCACCAGCCATGAGCAGGATCATCCTGTTGGGTGCGAATGTGGGCGGTGGCGTAACGGTCGGCCAGCATGGCATCGATTTGCGCCTGTGAAATCAGTGCGGGATAGGTTGATTGCCACACCACTCGCGCCAGCGCACTGACAGACGCGATATCTTCGGCATTCAGCTGCCGCACCTGCAATTGAGTGTTACTCATACAGGCTGGATTCGCCTATGGGCCGGGTTTTGAAGCGGCGGTGCAGCCACAGATACTGTTCCGGCATTTCACGGATGCGGGTCTCGATAAACGTATTCATACGGGCCACATCCGCATCCAGATCGCCACTTGGGTAGTTGTCCCACGGCGGATAAAAGCGCACCCGATAACCCCGACCGCCCGGCAACTGAGTCGTGACAACGGGAATGATCTGCGCGCCGGTGAGCTTGGCCAGTCGCGGCAATGCCGACACGGTGGCTGCGGATACTCCGAAAAATGGCGCGAACACCGCGTTTTGGCGACCATGATCCTGGTCAGGCAGGTAGTAAAAAGGTAATCCGGACTTGATGGTGCGCAGCGTTGACTGGATCCCCTCGGCGCGCGCGATCAGGACAATGTCTGAAAAACGTGTGCGCCCATGACGCATGTATTGATCTACCAGCGGATTCTTTGCGGGCGCATAGATTGAGGCGATTTTCTGATCCATTGTCAGCCGCACCCCCCCCATGTCGAGGCCGACAAAATGCGGTGCCAGCCAGATGACCGGGCGTACACCATCGCCCATCGCCGCTTCGGGATTGTCGATCTGCACCAGGCGGCGTACGCGTGCCGCCGAACCCCACCACAAAATGCCATGCTCAAGAACCGCCCGGGTGGACGTCTGAAAAATGCGCCGCTGCCAGCGGCTGCGCACACTTTCGGGGGTGTCTGGAAAGCACAGGGCAAGGTTGGTGGCAACGATGTGTCGACGCTTTCCGGGTATCAGCGCGAGCAGCCAGCCGAATGCGTTGCCCAGCGCTGCCTGAAGTGGCAGCGGTAACCAGTGCAGCAGCCACAGAAAACCGATACCGACCCAACTCGGAAGCAGCGAAAGGCGCAAGGGATTTTCAACACGCATTGGTTTCATGCTTCGACCGGACTGTCCGGGGATGGGGCGCTACCTGGTCGCTTGTGCCGGTTGTAACTCCACAGGTATTGGGCCGGGAACCGCCGAACCACTTCCTCCACACCCTGATTGATACGGATGGCCGCTTCGGTTTTGTCGGCGGGAAAGTCTTCGCTCATGGGAAAAACATGCAAGTGATAGCCGCGCCCCCAGCTGAGCCGTTCGGCCACGACAAAAAAAGCCGCTGCGCCGGTTTTGCGTTGCAGGCTGGCAGTCAGCGTCGGGGTATAGGCCGGGCGGCCCAGGAAGGGTGCCCACACGCCATCGCCACTGGACGCCACCTGATCAGGCAGGATGCCAATTGCCTCGTGTCGCTTGAGCGCGGCCAGTTGCGCGCGTACCCCCGAAAGATCGGTTGGTACCAGCTTTGCCTGCCCGCGTTGACGTCCGGCCAGCATCAGGTTGGCGAGCACAGCCTTGCGCGGCGGCTTGTAGAGGGCAGTGAACGGATGCAGTGACGCGTAATAGAGATTGATCATCTCGAAACAGCCGATGTGCGGCGCGATGACGATCACCCCTTTTCCCGCCGTGCGTGCAGCATCGATATGTTCCCAGCCACTGGTGCCTTTGACCAGCTTCAAAACGTCCTCATAGGGACGCAGCCATACCGGTAACAACTCGATAATGCCTTTTCCGGCTTCGCCGATGGCCGCGTGCAGCAGGTGCTTGCAATCGTGCTCCGGGTTACATAAGCCGCTATCGAATACATTGTTGCGCATGCGAGCGGAATGCCGACCCGGCGCCCAGTAGATCACCCAGCCGAGCGCGATGCCCAGCCCATGCAGCACGGGCAAGGGCAACCGGGCCAAGAGCTTGAGCAGGAAAATCACGCAGTATTGACGCGTTGGGACGAGGCGCGGCACAATGGCCAGTCGAAAGCCGCCGCGTTAATCTGGACAACTTGCGGGCGGGATACAAATACAGCTAAAGCGTCGCCGCTCTGTTTGTCCCTCGAGTCGGTTACGCAGTCGGTAACAGGGGCAACAGGAGCATTCATGCAAAAAGATTTCATTTTCACGTCTGAGTCGGTATCGGAAGGTCACCCCGACAAGATGGCGGACCAAGTGTCGGACGCAGTTCTCGACGCGATTCTAACTCAGGACAAACAGGCACGTGTGGCGTGCGAGACACTGCTGACCACCGGTTTGTGTGTCATCGCGGGCGAAATCACCACTACGGCGGTCATTGACTACAATCAGGTCGCGCGCCAGACCATCAAGCGCATCGGCTATGACTCTTCCGAAATCGGCTTCGACTACAACACCTGCTCGGTGCTGGTCACCATCGGCAAGCAGTCGCCCGATATCGCGCAGGGCGTGGATCGTGCGCACGACGATAACCTCGACCAGGGTGCCGGCGACCAGGGCCTGATGTTCGGCTACGCCTGCAACGAAACCTCGGTGCTGATGCCGATGCCGATTTACCTCGCGCATCGCCTGACCGAACGTCAGTCCGAGCTGCGCAAGGATGGTCGCCTGCCGTGGCTTCGTCCGGACGCCAAATCGCAGGTGTCGATTCGATACGTCGACGGCAAGCCGCATTCCATCGACACGGTGGTGTTGTCGACCCAGCACAACCCTGACATCTCGCACGCCCAGCTGACCGAGGCGGTCATCGAGGAAATCATCAAGCCGGTGCTGCCGAAAGAGATGTTGACCGCAGAAACCCGCTATCTGGTTAATCCTACCGGACGCTTTGTAGTGGGCGGCCCGATGGGTGACGCCGGCCTCACTGGCCGCAAGATCATCGTCGACACCTACGGCGGTTCTGCACCGCACGGCGGGGGTGCATTTTCCGGCAAGGATCCGTCCAAAGTCGACCGTTCGGCCGCCTACGCCGGGCGCTACGTGGCGAAGAACATCGTCGCCGCCGGCCTCGCCGACAAATGCATGGTGCAGGTCAGTTACGCCATCGGTGTTGCCAAACCGACCTCGCTGATGGTCGACACCTTCGGCACCGGCAAGATTTCAGAAGAGAAAATCGTCGAACTGATCCGCGCGCACTTCGACCTCCGCCCCAAAGGCATCGTCGCGATGCTCGACCTGCTGCGTCCGATTTATACCCGCACCGCGAGTTATGGCCACTTTGGCCGCGACGAGCCGGATTTCACCTGGGAAGTGACGGACAAGGCGGCTGAGCTGAAGGCAGCTGCGGGAATTTGATCTCGCCACGAGCAGGTAGGTAGAAAACCAAAAGAGCCGGTTGAACCGGCTCTTTTTTTGCGCGAGCTGCGGGGTTTAGAGCTGCTTGCGGCGGCGCTTTGCCATGAATCCAACCAGTCCCAGGCCGGCGAGCATCATGGCGTAAGTTTCAGGTTCGGGAACAGCCGTTACCAAAATGCCTTCAAGATGCCAGAAGGTATTCATGTTCGCGTATTGGCTGTTCTCCTCGGACGTGATCATGTGTGTCCAGTCGAGTGTGTAGAAATAGTGGGTCTCATCAACTTCTTCAATTGCCATGGACAAGGTACCGGCATCGGGCGGCAGTGTGAATTGATTGCTTCCCCAATCGAGTCCCCAGCCTGACAGGTCAATGTCCAGGATCGTCCCGTCTGTCACCGTGCCTGTGGGCGCACCATATCGAGTATTGGGTTGCGCCATGGCGCCAAATAAATCACCCCCAGGCGTGAAGTCACCTGCACCCTGGATTGAGTGCATCAATATTTGACCATCATTGCTGCCAGCACTTACGAAACTATGTGGGGTGCCCGCCTGGATGCCTATGTAAGCATTGCCTCCCCCCGTGTTAAGTGCCGAGTTGCTAAACCCAGCAGACCGATCACCGATTTCCTCAATGGACATCCCAATAATCGTCTTGGTGCCTAGCGAATAAGTGGCGTCTACGCGGGCAATGCCTTCCATGTGCATTTGCCATGTATATCCATTCGCCAAGGGGTTTGCAGCGCCCGTGCTCAAGAAAGTAACGTCGTTGTTTGATGTATGCGTCCAGTCGGCGGTGTAGAAATATCGGCTTTCACTGATTTTGGAGACACTGGTGTTCAAGCTTGAGTTGTTGGCAGCCACAATGACGGATTGACCTTGAGATTCGATGGTTAGTCCGGATAAATTGAGTGACATGTTTCCATTGTTAATGGTGCCACTAGGAGCGCTGCTTAATGTGTTGAAGTTGAAGCCGGGAATTGTCGCCACGGCAAATGCATTATTGCCTTGCTGCGAGCCCATGATCATTGCACCATCGATACTGCCTGCACTATAGAAATGCTGGTTATTGCTCAGGACGGGTATGCCTTGAGGTGTTATGCCATTAAACCAGCCAGCACCATAAGCATCCCCTCCCGACCACACGACATTATCTGCCGAGGTCCCGATTCCCCCTGACATCGTGCTGATTTCCTGGAAGGTCAGACTTTGGATGGAAGCAGCGATTACCCCACCGCTTGCCATGCAGCCACCCAAAACAACGCCCATCAAAATTTTTGTAATGTGATTCATGTTTTATTTCGTCCCATCATTTTTGTAATTGTGTGATTCAGAGGCGTATGTGTGCCTGGAACCGGTAAAGCAAGATGTGCACCTGAAAGGCGGTGACAATTCGGTTTCAATCATTACAAGGACTTATAACGACAAGGAAGCAGGGCAAGCGCGCCCGATGTAAAAGAACCCGACAAGAATGGATGGGTTTGATTGCTGGGTTTTGCCGTGCGGGTGGGTCACCGGTTCGGAATTTTTCGCTTCAGGAGTAGAATGCTGCCTCGGTCCCGAGCCGTGCTGCGATGATTCATTCGCCAGGCACCGGACACTTTCCCGTTTCGGCGTTCACGTTTTTGAGCGTCGGCAGCAGGCAAGCGTGATGGGCCGTGATCACATTTAGGGCGTTTCAGCAGGACGACGGTTGTAATCGTTATTGCTGGCAACTTGCCAAAATTATTGGGCGAGCCTCTCGCCCCCTCGTGCTGAGGAGCGCTGCGACTGTTGCCGGTTCACTCCGAATCAACAGCCAGGCTCAGCGCGAGTGAAGTTTCAACTGCGCTTGTTGACTTGCAGCGGTTTTGCGGGCGAACGAGCATGCAACCGACCGCTGTCATTCAAGGAGTTTCACCATGAATGCAGTAACCACTCTCTCAAGCTTTAACGATTACATCATCACCGACCTGTCGCTTGCCGGCTGGGGACGCAAAGAAATCAAGATCGCCGAAACCGAAATGCCGGGTTTGATGGCGATTCGCCAGGAATTCGCTGCTGCGCAGCCGCTTAAAGGCGCGCGCATTACCGGTTCGCTGCACATGACCATTCAGACCGCAGTGCTGATGGAAACCTTGACGGCTCTGGGCGCTGAATTGCGTTGGGCATCGTGCAACATTTACTCGACCCAGGATCACGCTGCGGCAGCGATGGCAGCCGAATGCATCCCGGTGTTTGCGGTGAAGGGCGAATCGTTGAAGGATTACTGGGATTACACTCACCGCATCTTCGAATGGGCGGATGGCGGATTCTCCAACATGATCCTCGACGATGGCGGCGATGCCACGCTGCTGCTGCATCTGGGTGCCCGTGCCGAAAAAGATATTTCGGTGTTGGCCAACCCCACCAGCGAAGAAGAGCGCGTGCTCTACGCCGCGATCAAGGCCAAAGTGGCGGTTGATCCGACCTGGTATTCGGTGCGTCTGGCTGCAGTGCGGGGCGTGACCGAGGAAACCACCACCGGGGTGCATCGCCTGTACCAGATGCACGCCAAGGGCGAGCTCAAATTCCCGGCGATCAACGTCAACGATTCGGTGACCAAGTCCAAATTCGACAACCTGTATGGCTGCCGTGAATCGCTGGTCGACGGTATCAAGCGTGCGACCGATGTGATGATCGCTGGCAAGGTTGCAGTGGTCGCCGGTTACGGTGACGTGGGCAAGGGCAGCGCACAAGCATTGCGTGCGTTGTCAGCACAGGTGTGGGTGACCGAAATCGATCCGATCTGTGCCTTGCAGGCGGCAATGGAAGGTTATCGTGTGGTGACGATGGAATATGCGGCTGACAAGGCCGACATTTTCGTTACCGCCACCGGCAACTACCATGTCATTACCCATGACCACATGGCCGCCATGAAGGACCAGGCCATTGTCTGCAACATCGGCCACTTCGACAACGAAATCGACGTCGCTGGCATCGAGCAATACGAATGGGAAGAAATCAAGCCGCAGGTCGATCACATCATTTTCCCCGACGGCAAACGCATCATCCTGCTGGCTCAGGGCCGTCTGGTGAATCTGGGCTGCGGCACGGGTCATCCCTCGTATGTCATGTCGTCTTCGTTCGCCAACCAGACCATCGCCCAGATGGAGTTGTGGCAGGAGCGCGATTCCGGCAAATATCCAGTTGACGTCTACACGCTGCCGAAGCATCTGGACGAAAAGGTTGCGCGGCTGCAACTGCAAAAGCTCAACGCGCAATTGTCCGAGCTTTCCGATCAACAGGCCGACTACATCGGCGTGCCCAAGCAGGGTCCTTACAAGACCGATCACTACCGCTATTGATCTGGCTCACTTGAAGGGGCATCGATGCGTTTACTGCTGCTATGGATTCTGAATGCCATTGCCCTGCTGGCAGTGACGTATTTGTTGCCTTCGATTCAAGTGTCGAGCTTTGGCACGGCGCTGCTTGCCGCGCTGGGGTTAGGCCTGATCAATACGCTGGTGCGGCCTGTGCTGGCGATCCTGACCTTGCCGATCACGGTTATTACCCTCGGCATTTTTTATCTGGTGTTGAACGGCTTGTTGTTCTGGCTTGCCAGCGCATTCATTCCTGGATTTGAGGTGCATGGTTTCGCTTCGGCAGTAGTCGGCGCCATTCTGTATGGGGTGATCGCCTGGGCCCTGTCTGCACTCATCCCTAACAATAAAGGTTGAAACATGACCGAACGTACCTTCAGCTTTGAGTTTTTCCCGCCCAAAACGGCAGAAGGCATGGACAAGCTGCGCGCCACGCGCGAACAGCTTGCACAACTCAATCCCAAATTTTTCTCCGTCACTTTCGGTGCCGGAGGCTCTACTCGAGATCGCACGCTTGAAACCGTGCGCGACATCCAGGTTTCGGGCAGTGCTGCTGCGCCGCACCTGTCGTGTATTGGATCGACCGAAGAGAACATTCGCGAAATACTGACCGAATATAAAAGTCAGGGCATTCGTCATCTGGTGGCTCTGCGTGGTGATTTGCCGTCTGGCAACATGGACGCGGGTGAATTCAACTACGCCAACGAACTGGTGGACTTCATTCGCCGCGAAACCGGCGACTGGTTCGAAATTGAAGTTGCTGCGTATCCCGAAGTTCATCCGCAGGCGCGCTCTTACACCGCAGACCTGGCCAACTTTAAGCGCAAGGTCGACGCCGGCGCGAATTCGGCGATCACCCAGTATTTCTTCAACGCCGATGCTTACTTTCGCTTCGTCGATGATGTGCGTGCACAAGGCGTCACGCTCCCCATCGTTCCGGGCATCATGCCGATTGGTAACTACGTGCAGCTTGCGCGTTTTTCTGACGCCTGCGGTGCGGAAATCCCGCGCTGGTTGCGTAAAAAACTGGAAACCTATGGCGACGACATGGCGTCGCTGCGTGCATTCGGGCTGGATGTCATTACCGACATGTGCGACCGCCTGCTGACGGGCGGCGCGCCGGGCCTGCATTTTTACACCATGAACCAGGCCGGCCCCACCACCACCATCTGGCAGCGGCTGGGCCTCTAAAGCGGCGACCCATGCCAACCCCCCACAAGGCCCGCTTATTGTTGGCCTTGTTCGTTGTGTTGCGTCACGGTGCGCTCGGCAGGCATGTAAAATTGGCGGCTTGTCCTTCATCGCGTACCAATCATGAATGCCTTGTGGATACTGGCCCTGCTCATCCTGATTTCCGGTGTTTTTTCGCTTGCTGAAATGGCGCTCGCGTCATCGCGCCGTGTGCGGTTGAACCAACTGGCGGAGGCGGGCAATACTGGTGCAGCCACGGCGCTGGCCATCAAAGACCATCCCAGCCGGCTGCTGGCAGCCAGCCAAACGGGCATTACTGCTGCGGCCCTGCTAATGGGTATTTACGGTGAATCGGCGCTGTCGGCTTCGTTCGAATCGTTTATCGGGAGCACCCTCCCCGCCCTGGCGGACTGGCAGTCAACCATCGCCTTCACGCTCACCATCGTCATTGTCACGGCCGTTTCCATCATTCTGGGCGAGATCGTGCCCAAGCGGATTGCACTCGCGAACCCCGAAAAAGTCGCGGCGTTTTGCGCGCCCGCCATGTCGCTCTTTATTCGCGTGCTGTCTCCCGCAATCAGCTTCCTGTCCTTTGTAGCTGATCGCGTGCTGGTGTTGCTGCCGGTTCAGGCCGCGTCTGCCGTCACCAGCATGGAAGACATTCTGGCGTATGTGGATGAGGGTAAGCGGGCAGGCTCCATTGCGCTCGAAGAGAGCCAGTTGTTTGGCAATGTCATGCGGCTGGAAGACTGGCGCCTCGCAACCATCATGACACCAGCATCGGATGTTGCCTGGCTGGACTTGTTGTCGCCCCGCGAGCACAACCTGCGTCTGCTGCAGGAAGCGCCGCATTCCCAACTGCCCATCTGCAAGGGCGACTTGCAACAGGTGATCGGCATTGCCGAAAGCCACGACATCCTCAAAGCCGTCATGGTGGGCGATATCGATTTTGCCGAACTGCCGCTGGCCGCGCCCTTGTATGTGCCGTCCAGCCTCAACCTCATCGATCTGCTGCGCACCTTCCGCCAGCAGCGGGCCACGTTTGCGCTGGTGGTGAGCGAGTTTGGCCTCACCGAAGGCATCGTCACCCTCGATGACCTGATGTATTCGCTGGTGGGGGACATGGCGCCAGGCATCGATGACTCCGAGGATTCACTCGCGGTGCGGCGTCCTGATGGCTCCTGGCTGCTGGATGGGCTGCTGCCCATCGACGAGATGAAGGACAAGCTGGATATTCGTCGCGTGCCGCAGGAATCATTGGGCAACTACCACACCGTGGGCGGTTTCGTGCTGGCCTCATTGGGCCATATTCCGCGCAAGGCAGAATGTTTTACCTGGGCAGAGTGGGAGTTCGAGGTGGTGGATGTAGACCGTAACCGGGTGGATCAGGTGCTGGCAAGCCGGGTGTCGAAAACTGAGGCCGCGAATAATGAAGTTAATGGTGTCTGAGCCCATTTTCCCCTTCCATTCGTTCCTCAACGTGCGCTGTGCGGCCGCGCTAACGACAGCGGACAGGCGCGTCGGGGGATGGGCTTAAGCCAGACTATCGTAAATCTCGGGCGGCACCGTCGCCAGCGTCCGGAACGCCGGGCGGGCGAAGTAATACCCTTGAAACAGCATAACGCCGAGGTCGCGCAGGACCATGACTTCATCCCGCGACTCGACCCCTTCTGCGATGACGCGAATGGACAGGTCGCTGCACACCTGCATGATTCCGCGGGTGATGGCCTGGCGGCCCTTGTGCTTGTCGATATCGCGGATCAGCGCCATGTCCAGTTTGATCAGATCGGTCTGCAAATCGGCCAGCAGATTGAGCCCCGAGTAGCCTGCGCCAAAATCGTCGATCGCCGTCAGGAATCCGCGCTGCTTGTAGTGCGTCACGATGTTGCGCAGATGCTCGTGGTCCTCCACCTGTTCGGCTTCCGTTATCTCGAAAATTATGCGTTCGATCGGAAAGCCATAGGTATTGGCGGCTTCCAACGTTGTGCGGATGCAAAGCTCGGGGCGGTAGACCGCGTTGGGCATGAAATTGATGCTGAGCAGGGAGGTCATGCCGAGCTGCGCGGCAAGCTGAATCGCCTTGACACGGCAGGCCTGGTCGAAGCGGTAGCGGTTGCTGTCGTTGACGTGGGTGAAGACCTCACCGGCGGATTCGTTGTTGAGGCCGCGCACCAGGGCTTCCTGAGCATAGACCTCGCGGGTATCGATGTTGACAATCGGCTGGAAGGCCATCGTGAAGCCGAAATCCAGTCCGGAACCGCCGGCACACTCGGCGCAGCCGAGTTCTCTGAAATCTTTCTGAACGATCATCGTGTGTAATCCCGTATCTCAGTGGGGCCAGGGAGTAAAAAAATCAGTATAGCCAAGCCCTTTTCGACGTCTTCTCCGGGGCGGCCCGGAGAAAACGTCCGCAGCAGATCAGGGCAGACAGGCCTTCAGCGCCTTCAGGCAGTAATCGACGTTTTCCTGCTTGGCCGAATAGCCCATCAGGCCAATACGCCAGATTTTGCCGGACATGTCACCGAGGCCAGCGCCGATTTCGAGGTTGAATTCGTTGAGCAGGCGGGCGCGGATCGCGGCTTCGTCCACACCTTCTGGCACGTAGATTGAGTTGAGTTGAGGCAAACGGGCAGACTCTTCGACCACGTACTTCAAGCCCATACCTTCGAGGCCGGCCTTGAGCTTTTCGTGCATGGTGCGGTGACGCGCCCAGGCATTTTCCAGACCTTCTTCTTCGAGGATGACCAGTGCTTCGTGCAGGCCGTACATCGGGTTGATCGGCGCGGTGTGGTGGTAGGTGCGTTTGCCGGCAGACTGCCAGTAGCCGAGTACCAGGTTCAGATCGAGGAACCAGCTTTGCACGGTGGTGGTACGTGCCTTGACGCGGGCAACTGCACGCTCTGAGAAGGATACGGGCGACAGGCCGGGCGTACACGACAGACATTTCTGGCTGCCCGAATACACGGCGTCGATGCCCCATTTGTCCATGTACAGCGGGGTGCCGCCGAGGCTGGTGACGCAATCCATGATGGTGAGCACGCCGAATTCCTGCGCGATCTTGCCGAGGGTTTCGGCATCCGACTGTGCTCCGGTGGATGTTTCGGCGTGGACGAACGCCAGCACTTTGGCATCGGGGTTGGCTTTGAGCGCGTCGCGCACTTTTTGCGGGTCAACGGCGGTGCCCCATGCATCGTCGACCATCACCGGCACGCCGCCGCAGCGTTTGACGTTCTCCATCATGCGGCCGCCAAACACACCGTTGCGGCACACGATTACCTTGTCGCCCGGTTCCACCAGGTTCACGAAGCACATTTCCATGCCGGCAGAACCGGGGGCGGAGACTGGGAAGGTCAGCGAATTTTCAGTTTGAAACGCCATCCGCAGCATGGATTTGATCTGTTCCATCAGTTCGACAAAAGCCGGGTCGAGGTGACCGATGGTCGGGCGTGCCATCGCGTCGAGGACACGCTGGGGCACGTCGGAAGGGCCGGGACCCATGAGGATGCGCTTGGGGGGGATGAAAGATGCGGTCATAACCTTGGTCTCTATGTGGAAAACGTCAACTAAAACAAGGGCTTGATTTTACGGGCAAACGGCGATGACAGGAAATCAGACGGGCGGCTCGCCCATCAGCGGCTTCATCGCTGTCAACATGCTGTTGTAAATACGCGGGTGGATTTTTTCCTGCTCGGCCAGCATTTGCTTCATGGCGTAGCGTTGCTGCGGCTTGGCAAAGCAGCCGGGACAGTTTTCGAAAATCACCGGCAGACCGGAGTCGGCGGCGAAGGCGCGGGTCTGACGTTCGCGCGCATAGACAAACGGACGAATGATGCGCAGGTCGCCCGCGTCGTTGAGGTAATGCGGTGACATGGTCCGCAGCTTGCCGCCAAACAGCATTGACATCATCAGCGTTTCGGCAAGGTCGTCCAGATGCTGGGCCAGCACGACGACGTTGCAGTTTTGCTCGCGCGCCACGCGGTAGAGAATGCCGCGGCGCATGCGTGAGCAATACGCGCAGAACGAATCGGATTCCTTGGTCAGCGTTTTTTGCCCTTCGGCGACGATCGGCTGCGATTCCAGAAAATAGGGCACGCCGAGATCGGCCATATACGAGATTAACGGTGACGGGTCGTACTGATCCGATTGCGGATCGACGGTGCACGCCAGCAGCTCGAATTTGATTGGCGCCTTCTGTTGCAGATGATGCAGCGTGTGCAGCAGCGACAGCGAATCCTTGCCGCCCGACAGCCCAAGCAGGATACGGTCACCGCTGCGGATCATGCGGTAGTCGCCAATCGCGCGCCCAGCGGCAGTGAGCAGCGAACGCGCGGGTTTCACCCAGCCTGTTGTTGTCGTGATGTCATTCATGCTGAAAATTGCATCGAGTGGAGTTGTGCATAGCGACCCTGTTTGGCAATGAGTTCGGCGTGGTTGCCAATCTCGACGATGCGCCCACCTTCCAGCACCACGATGCGGCTCGCGCGTTCAATAGTGGAAAGCCGGTGCGCGACAACCAGCGTGGTGCGATTGGTAATCAGGGTGTCGAGCGCGGCCTGCACGTGACGCTCCGATTCGTTGTCGAGCGCCGAGGTCGCTTCATCCAGAATCAGCAGGGGGGCATTTTTCAGAATCGCGCGAGCGATGGCAATGCGTTGGCGCTGGCCGCCGGAGAGCCGCATGCCGTTTTCGCCAATAAGCGTGTCCAGACCCTCAGGCATGGCCTGAATGAAGTCCCACGCGTGGGCCGCGATGCAGGCGTCACGGATTTCGTCGGCAGTGGCGTCGCGCTTGCTGCCGTAGGCGATGTTATGGCCCAGCGTATCGTTGAACAGCACCACGTCCTGCGACACCAGTGCGATGTGGTTGCGCAGGTTTTGCAGGCGAATATCACGAATGTCGATGCCGTCGAGTTCGATCGAACCGGAGTCCGGATCGTAGAAACGCGGCATCAAGTTTGCCAGCGTGGTTTTGCCCGAGCCGGAGGCGCCCACCAGTGCCACGGTTTCGCCGGGCGCAATATCGAGTGTGATGTCGGCCAGCGCGGGCACGGTCTTGCCCGGATACGTCAGCATCACCTGCTTGAAAACCAGCCGACCTTCGATGCGGTCCAGCGTGCGGGTGCCGGAATCACGCTCGGCATCCTGGTCGAGCATGCTGAAGATGGTTTCAGACGCGGCGAGCCCACGCTGCAATTGGTCGTTGACGCCAGTGAGCCGCTTCAGCGGCGCAAAGAGCAGCAGCATGGCCATGAAAAATGCGACAAAGCCACCGACTGTGGTGGTGTTGTTTGAAGCCTGCCCGGCTGCGATATAAACAATCGCTGCCAGCGCAATTGCCGCAATAAACTGAATCACGGGCTCGTACACGGCGTTGGCAGCGACGCGTTTCATCTCGAACAGTCGCGCCAGATTGGCGGCCTGGCGGAAGCGTGTCTGCTCGTATTCTTCGCCGCCGTAGAGTTTGACCACGCGATGCCCGCCCACAGCCTCATCGACCACCTGAGTGAGGTCACCGATATTGCGTTGCGCCTTGCGCGACAGTCCACGCAACCGTTTGCTGGCCATGCGAACGATCAACAGCGTCAGCGGAACCAGCGCAAACACGATCAGCGTCAACCGCCAGTTTAGCCACAGCAGATAGCCTAGCAATCCCAGCACAGTGACGGTGTCGCGCACCAGCGTGGTGAGCGAGCTGGTGGCAGATTGCGTGACCTGGTTGACGTTGAATGCCAGTTGCGCGATCAACTGGCCGCTTGGGTTCTGGTCAAAGTAACGCGTCGGCAGCGTCATCAACTTGTCGAACATCGCGCCGCGCAAATCCATCACCAGCCGGCTGCCCACCCAGGCCATGCAATAGGTACTGATGAAACTGGTGATGCCGCGCACCAGAAACAGCGCCAGCAGCAAAATCGGAATCCAGCGGATGAAATCCTGGTCTTTGGCCACAAAACCCTGGTCCAGCAGTGGCTTGAACAGCGCGGGCAGCATCGGCTCGGTGGCGGCGGTGAGAATCAACGCGACGAGGGAAATTGCAAACATGCGCCAATATGGCTTCACATAGCTGAGCAGGCGGCCATACAACGCGCGACTATCACGCACCTCAGAAGCGGGGGAGGCAGCTTTCATAGCAGCAGAATGGTGGCGAGACCGAGGAAGATGAAAAAGCCCATGCTGTCGGTGATGAACGTCAGCAGCACTGATGAACCAATGGCCGGGTCGCGGTTCATGCGCTCCAGTGCCATCGGAATGAAGATGCCCGCCAATGCCGCCACCAGCAGGTTGAGCAACATGGCCAGCGCCATCACGCCACCCAGCGCGGGATAGTCATACAGGAGCCAGGCAAAGACACCGACCACCGAGCCCCACATCAGGCCATTGAGCAGGGCGACGCCGATTTCCTTGGTCACCAGTCGGCGTGCATTGGCCGTGGTGATGTGGCCCAAGGCCAGTCCGCGAATGATCAGGGTAATGGTCTGGTTTCCAGAGTTGCCACCAATGCCGGCGATGATCGGCATCAACGCCGCCAGCGCCGCGAGTTTTTCGATGCTGCCTTCAAACGTACCGATCACACGCGATGCAATAAAGGCGGTGCACAAGTTCACCGCCAGCCACATCCAGCGGTTTTTCGCCGCGTTCCATACCGAAGAGAACAAGTCTTCCTCATCCTGCAAACCCGCCATCGACAGCATGTCGGCATCCGCCGATTCGCGGATGTAGTCGACCACCGCGTTCACGGTGAGACGACCAATTAATCGCCCTGACGCATCTACCACCGGCGCCATCACCAGGTCGTAGCGTTCGAACGCTTGCGAGGCTTCGTCGGCTTCGTCCTCGGGACGGAACTTCACAAAGTCCTCGACCATGATCGCCGCGACTGAGGCCTCGGGGTCGGTCGTCAATAGGCGTTTCAGCGGTAGCACGCCGATGATCTCGTCGGCATGGTCAACCACGAACAACTTGTCCAGATGGTCGGGCAGTTCGCCCAGGCGACGCAGGTAACGCAGCGCGACTTCCAGCGTCACGTCCGCGCGGATTGTCACCATCTCGAAGTCCATCAGCGCGCCCACCGTGTCTTCCGGGTAGGCCAGCGCAGATTGCAGCAGTGCGCGTTTCTGCGCGTCCAGCGTGGTCAGCAATTCCTCGATGACATCGCGCGGCAGGTCGGCGGCGATGTCGGCGATTTCGTCGGTGTCGAGTGATTCGGCGGCGGCCAAGAGCTCCGCCTTGTTCATGTTTTGGATCAGCGACTCGCGAACCGAGTCCGACACCTGCAGCAGAATCTCGCCGTTTTGCTCGGCATCCACCAGATTCCACACCAGTCGGCGTTCGTTCTGCGGCAGCGCTTCCAGGATGTAGGCGATGTCGGCCGGGTGCAGGTCGTCCAGTCGCCCCTGCAACTCAGCCAGGAGTCGCGTGTGCTCCCGATTGTCGGGTAGATCCTCCTGCATCCCACCCTGTCGGTGGACGAGCTCCTCCACCTGCCGCATCTTGGCGAGCAGCGTCTGGATCTGATCCAGGCTGTTTTCCAGGTTGTCTTGCGACTGATTTTCGAGGGAATCGGTCATGCTCGGGCCGGGTTACGAACGGCCGATTGTAGCGCGTTACAGTAGATATCCGGGCTGACTATCCCCGGTTAACGTGGTACCCGGGCATATCCCATATAACGATTGATCACCGCAACACGCCGCTGATAGGCTCGCGAACTGCGGTTGTTTTCATACCAGCGCGGGTTGGGCACCATGGCGGCCATGCGGGCGGCCTGGTCGCGGCTGAGTTTGGCTGCGGGGGTTTTGTAGTAGCGGCGGGCGGCAGCTTCGGCACCATAAATGCCGTTGCCCCATTCGATGACGTTGAGGTAAACCTCAAGAATCCGGCGCTTGCTCCAGGTGGCTTCGATCATCAGCGTGATGACGGCTTCCTGGCCTTTGCGGATGAAGCTGCGCTCGCCGGTGAGAAACAGGTTCTTGGCGAGCTGCTGGCTGATAGTGGAGCCACCGGCGACAAGCTTGCCTTTTTTCAGGTTCTTTTTGACCGCCGCTTCGATGCCCTCGACGTCGAAGCCTTCGTGCGAGAGAAACTTGCCGTCTTCGGCGGCCACGATGGCGCGCTTCAGGTTGATCGAGATGCGGTCATACGGCACCCACTTGTGGCGTAGTTCGGCGCCGGGTTTTTTGTCCTGCTGACGTTCCAGTCCGGCCGCCATGAAGGCGGTGGATTTGGGATTGTGATCGATCCACCACAGCACATGCGCAAAGATCCACACCTGATACAGCAACACCAGCGCGATGGCGACAGCGATAGCCTTGCCCAGCCAGCCCATCAAGGTGCGGATCATGAGCGCAGTGCTGCGATTACGGCGGCAGTTTCCGGACGCTCGCCGCGCCACACGAAAAAGGCTTCGGCCGCTTGTTCGATCAGCATGCCGAGGCCATCGCTCGTGGCGGAGGCGCCGTTCGTGCGGGCGAAGCTGAGGAAGGGTGTGTCGCGTCCGTACATCATGTCGTAGGCCAGCGTGTTGTCTGTGAAAATGCGTGGTGACAGGGGCGGCAGTTCGCCGGCAAGGCTGGCTGCGGTGGCATTGATGACGATATCAAATGGGGTATCGGCTGCCTCGAAGCTGCATGCTGTAATACCGTGACCAAACAGGTCGGCCAGTTCCTGGGCGCGGCTGACGGTGCGGTTGGCAATGACGAATGCGGCGGGCTGTTGGTCGAGGAGGGGTTCGATCACGCCGCGTGCGGCGCCGCCAGCCCCGAGTAGCAGGATGCGCTTGCCACCGAGTGTTTGGTGCAGATTGCGCGTGAGATCCGCTACTAGCCCGGCGCCATCAGTGTTGTCGCCCAGAATGCCGTCAGCATCGAAACTGAGCGTGTTGACCGCGCCGGCGCGTTGCGCACGCGGGCTCAGGCGCTGAGCCAGTTTGTAGGCTTCTTCCTTGAACGGCACCGTGACATTGGCGCCGCGCCCATCGGCTGCCATGAATTGCGCAACGCATTCCGCAAAACCGTCCAGTGGCGCGAGGATGGCTTCATAGGTCATGTCTTGCCCGGTTTGGCGGGCAAAAGCGGCGTGGATCTGCGGGGATTTGGAGTGGGCAATCGGGTGCCCGAATACAGCGTAACGGTCGGTCATGGCAAGCGCTCGGAATCGCTCGCATTCTAACCGAGGGCTGGCGGGCTTTGAACAACGCCATGGAAAACCAAAGCTTGATCAGCAAACTAAATTATCAAACCAGTGATCAGATTTGCGACCATGGTAGACCGCGCTGCTTCCAACCGTTGAGTTCGTTACGATGGCCCGTGGCTTTGTTCAGATCGCCTTCGAGGCCTTCCAGCACGTTGTAGCAACTGCCACGTCCGGCTTCAGCACAGGCCGCTGCGGCTCGATACGAGCGATGGCCGCTGCGGCAGATGAAAATCAGCAGCGATTCCGGGTCGGTGGCCTGAATCAGCTGGGTTTGAAAGTGTGGATTCAGTGTCCATCCGGGCCAGGATTGCCATTCGATATGCACGGCATCAGGAATGGTGCCGATTAATTCAAGTTCCGCGCGTGCCCGGACGTCGATCAAGCGCGCACCCGGGGCAAGCTGGAGCAATTCATGGGCTTCGTGCGGCAACAGTGCGCCGAGAAATGGCCAGTTATTCGCCTGACTGCGATTGTGAGCGGTGTCGAGCAGTTCGGTGATGCGTCCCATGATGGATCCTCTATCGTTAGTTCAGTATATGAAACTCCCCCTCTGTTGCAATCCGCACCAAAAACGTGCGGAAAGACATTTGTGGGCGACAAATTGGTGCACGTTCTGAAGCGGGTAACGCACTATCTTGCCGTGCTGGCCTTGTGGCACAATGCTCGAGGCTCGATTTATTGCATGGCACGGTTGCTGCTACTACCCTTGAGGTGATTTTGTATGCCCAACCGTGCAACACGCAACGTCGTAAATACATTCCATTACTAGTTTGAGGAGATTCAGCATGGCCGTGGCCGATGTGATCAAAATGATTAAGGACGACGAAGTCAAATTCGTCGATCTGCGCTTTACCGATACCCGCGGCAAGGAACAGCACGTCTCCATTCCTGCTCGCCTCGTGACCGAAGACTGGTTTGAAGACGGCCACCCGTTTGACGGCTCGTCGATTGCTGGCTGGAAAGGCATTCAGGCTTCCGACATGCTGCTCAAGGCCGATCCCGATTCGGCCTGGCTCGACCCCTTCTTCGACGAGTCCACCCTGATCCTGACCTGTGACGTGATCGAGCCGTCCGATGGCAAGGGTTATGAGCGCGACCCGCGTTCGGTCGCCAAGCGCGCTGAAGCGTATTTGAAGTCCACCGGCATTGCCGATACGGCTTACTTTGGTCCGGAACCCGAATTCTTCATTTTTGATTCTATTACCTGGCACGACGACATGTCGGGTTGCGGTGTGAAAATCAATTCCGAAGAAGCATCCTGGTCGTCGGCTGAAAAGTACGAAAACGGCAACACCGGTCACCGTCCCGGCGTCAAGGGCGGCTATTTCCCCGTACCCCCGGTCGACAGCCTGCAGGACATCCGTGCTGCCATGGTGATCGCGCTGGAAGAAGCCGGCATTCCGGTTGAAGTGTTCCACCACGAAGTCGCCACCGCAGGCCAGTGCGAGATCGGCACCCAGTTCAGCACGCTGACCAAGCGCGCCGACTGGACGCAGATGTTGAAGTACATCGTGCACAACGTCGCTCACGCCTACGGCAAGACCGCGACGTTCATGCCCAAGCCCATCGTGGGCGACAATGGTTCCGGCATGCACGTCCATATGTCATTGTGGAAAGACGGCAAGAACCTGTTCGCTGGCAATGGCTACGCAGGCCTGTCCGAAATGAGCCTGTTCTTTATCGGCGGCATCATCAAGCACGCCAAGGCGCTGAACGCGATCACCAACCCGTCGACCAATTCGTACAAGCGTCTGGTGCCCGGCTTTGAAGCCCCCGTGATGCTGGCCTACTCGGCCCGTAACCGTTCGGCTTCGATCCGTATCCCGATCGCTGCCAGCGAAAAAGCACGGCGTATCGAAACCCGCTTCCCCGATCCAATGGCCAACCCTTACCTGTGCTTTACTGCACTGATGATGGCGGGTCTGGACGGCATTCAGAACAAGAT
>JAGXGP010000025.1 GCA_024636775.1 Hydrogenophilales bacterium | reverse complement strand
TGGCAGGCGGCAAGCCATGCCACTATATCTGCGACGAGGGCGCCGGATGGTTGCCCGATCTGGACGATATCCGCTCCAAGATCACAACGCACACGCGCGCGATTGTCATCATCAATCCGAATAACCCCACTGGTGCGCTGTATCCGGATGATCTGCTGTTGGGCATTCTGGAAATTGCACGGGAAAACCAGTTGGTTGTGTATGCCGACGAAATCTATGACAAGGTTTTGTATGACGGCGCGACACACACCTCAATCGCTTCGCTGGCCGAAGATATTCTGATTGTGACGTTCAACGGCTTGTCGAAGAATTACCGTGCCTGCGGCTATCGCTCGGGCTGGATGATCATATCGGGTGACAAACGTCACGCCGGGGATTATCTGGAAGGCCTCAATATGCTGGCGTCGATGCGCCTGTGTTCCAACGTGCCGGGGCAATATGGGATACAAACGGCGTTGGGCGGCTACCAAAGCATTACCGATCTGGTTGCGCCGGGCGGGCGGCTGGCGCGTCAACGCGATCTGGCGCATGACATGCTCACGTCGATTCCCGGCATCACCTGTGTGAAACCCAAGGCAGCGATGTATTTGTTCCCGCGGATGGATCCCAAGCTGTATCCCATCGAAGACGACCAGGCGTTCATCCTCAAACTGCTGGAGGAGGAACGGGTGCTGGTGGTGCAGGGCAGTGGTTTCAACTGGCCGCAGCCTGATCACATTCGGGTGGTGTTCCTGCCGCATGAAGAAGAGTTGACCAAGGCGATTACACGCATGAGCCGGTTTTTTGACCGCCAGCGTGCACGTCGCTGATTTTTTATACCTACGAGATCATTCAATGAAACCCATCAATGTTGGCCTGCTGGGCCTGGGAACCGTCGGTGGCGGCACGCTGACCGTGTTGCGCCGCAATGCTGAAGAAATTACCCGTCGCGCCGGGCGTGAAATTCGTGTGCTGCGTGCAGCAGTGCGCAATCTGGACAAAGCCCGCGAACTCGCGGGCGATCTGCCCTTGTCCACCAACCCGTTTGACGTGGTTGATGATCCCGAAATCGACATCGTGGTCGAGCTGATCGGCGGGCTGGAGCCCGCTCGCGAACTGGTGATGCAGGCGATTGCCAACGGCAAGCATGTGGTCACCGCCAACAAGCACCTGGTCGCCAAGCACGGCAACGAGATTTTTGCAGCGGCCCAGGCCAAGGGGGTGATGGTTGCGTTCGAAGCCGCAGTGGCCGGCGGCATTCCCATCATCAAGGCGCTGCGCGAAGGCCTCACCGCCAACCGTATCGAATGGCTGGCCGGCATCATCAACGGCACCAGCAACTTCATCCTCACCGAAATGCGCGACAAGGGTGCTGCCTTTGCGGACGTGCTGAAAGAAGCGCAGGCACTGGGCTACGCTGAAGCCGACCCAACCTTCGACATCGAAGGCATCGACGCCGCGCACAAGCTCACCATCCTGTCAGCGATTGCGTTCGGCATCCCGATGCAGTTCGATCGTGTGTACACGGAAGGCATTTCCAAGCTCACGCGTGAAGACGTGAAGTATGCCGAAGAGTTGGGCTATCGCATCAAGCTGCTGGGCATTGCGCGCCGCGCCGAGAACGGCATCGAGTTGCGCGTGCACCCGACGCTGATCCCCGAGCGCCGCCTGATCGCCAATGTGGATGGCGCGATGAACGCCGTACTGGTCAAGGGCGACGCGGTCGGTCCAACGCTGTATTACGGCGCCGGCGCCGGCGCCGAGCCGACGGCTTCCGCCGTGGTAGCCGATCTGGTTGATGTGACCCGTCTGCACACTGCCGACCCGCACCACCGGGTGCCGCATCTGGCGTTCCAGCCCGACCAGCTGGCGGATACGCCCATCCTGCCAATGGAAGAGGTGCGCACGTCGTATTACCTGCGTCTGCGCGCATTTGACCGTCCCGGCGTACTCGCCGACATCACCCGCATCCTGGCTGACAGCGATATCTCCATCGATGCGATGGTGCAGAAGGAGCCAGCCGAAGGTGAAGAACAGGTCAACATCATTCTGCTGACTCACATCACCGTGGAGAAGAATATCAACGCTGCGATCACCAAGATCGAGGCGCTTGACAGTGTGGCGGGGCAGGTCATGCGCATTCGCCTCGAAGAATTGGCTGCGCGATAGGCATCGGGACTCAATCATGAACTACATCAGCACGCGCGGGCGCGCCCCGAAACTTCGCTTCTCCGAAATTCTGCTCGGCGGGCTGGCCAATGACGGCGGCCTCTACGTGCCTGAGGTTTATCCGCGCTTTAGCGCAGACGAACTCGCAGCGATGCGCGGCATGAATTACCGTGAACTGGCCTTCGAGGTGCTGTCGCGTTTGATCGACGACATTCCGCACGACGACCTGCGTGCGCTGATCAACAAAACCTACACCGCCAAGGTGTACCGGTATGCCAACCCGGGCGAAAATGCAGAAGACATCACCCCGCTGAAAACCCTGGAGCCCGGCCTTCACGTGCTGGCACTGTCGAACGGCCCGACGCTGGCGTTCAAGGACATGGCGATGCAGTTTCTCGGCAACCTGTTCGAGTATGTGCTGGACAAGAACCACGGCGAGCTGAACATCCTCGGGGCGACCTCGGGCGATACCGGCTCGGCCGCCGAATATGCAATGCGTGGTAAGCGTGGCATCAGCGTGTTCATGTTGTCGCCGGAGCATGGCATGACGCGTTTTCAGCAGGCGCAGATGTATGCCCTGCAGGACGACAATATCCACAATCTGGTGATTCGCGGGGTGTTCGACCAGTGCCAGGACATCGTCAAGGCGGTATCGAACGATCTCGAATTCAAAGCCACCCATCGCATTGGCGCGGTCAACTCGATCAACTGGGCACGGGTCGCCGCGCAGAGCGTTTATTACTTCAAGGCGTACTTCGCTGCCACCCACAGCAACGACCAGAGCGTGTCGTTCTCGGTGCCGTCGGGCAATTTCGGCAACGTTTGCGCTGGTCATATCGCGCGCCAGATGGGGCTGCCGATCAACAAGCTGATCGTTGCCACCAATGAAAACGACGTGCTCGACGAGTTCTTCAAGACCGGCGTCTATCGGCCGCGTCCGCAAACCAAACACACCTCCAGCCCATCGATGGATATTTCCAAGGCCTCCAACTTCGAGCGTTTCATTTTCGATATGGCCGGTCGCGATGCCGAGAAAATCCGCACCTTGTGGGAAGCCGTCGAATCGGGCGGCAGTTTTGATCTCAATGCCGATGGACTGTTCGACAAGATTGCTCAATATGGCATCGTCTCGGGATCCAGCAATCACGCCAACCGCATCGACACCATCCGCACCGTATACGAGGTGTATGGCACGATGGTTGACCCGCATACCGCAGATGGCATCAAGGTTGGACTGGAGCATCGTGAGCCCGGCGTGCCGCTGATCTGCATGGAAACCGCGCAGCCCGCCAAGTTCGACGATTCGATTCGTGAAGCGATCGGCATCGAGCCGGTGCGGCCTGCTGAACTCGTCGATCTGGAAAAGCTGCCGCAGCGGAAGCATGTCATGGATGCCGATGTCAAGGCGATCAAGCAATTCATTATTGAGCAGGCAGGCTAGCTTCATCCGGCGGCGGTTTGACGCTCGGCCTGAAAAAGCAGGTTGGAACCGCACTGGCAGCAAGCGATAATAGTGCCAGCTAGTAATAAATAACCACACCATGGTCAGGACCTGAAATCCTATGAAACTTGTCTCCTCGCTCACCAGTCCCTTCGGCCGAAAGGCCCGCATCGTGCTGCTGGAAAAAAAGATTCCGTGTCAACTTCAGGTGGAAAACCCCTGGCTGCCCGATAGCGTTGTCGCCACGATCAACCCGCTCGGCAAGGTGCCCGTGCTGGTGTTGGAAGATGGCGTCAGCGTGTTTGACTCGCGCGTTATCGTCGAATATCTCGATCACATCAGCCCGGTCGGTCACCTGATCCCAAGCGAACCGAAAAGCCGCATGGTCGTGCGCGGCGTCGAAGCCCTGGCCGATGGCGTCACCGATGCAGCGGTATTGGTTTTCCTGGAGAGGAAACGCCCGCTCGAACAACAGAGTACTGACTGGATGACCCTGCAGACTAAAACCCTGTTCAGTGGCCTCGAAGCCCTGTCCGAAGCCATCGGTGAAAAGCCCTGGTTTCTAGGCAACAGCATGACGCTGGCCGATATAGCATGCGGCTGCATGTTGGGTTATCTGGATTTCCGCTTCAATGAAATCGACTGGCGCAGTGCGCACCCCAACCTCGACAAATTGGCCGACAAGCTTGCTACACGTCCGTCATTTGTCGAGACTGTCCCAGTCCTTTAAGCGGAGAACCCCCCCATGCCCCATGAAATCGCAACCCTCGCCGGCGGCTGCTTCTGGTGTATCGAGTCCGTGTTCAATCGCTTGCGCGGCGTCGAGTCCGCCGTATCCGGTTACATGGGCGGCCAGATGCTTAACCCCACTTACAAAGACATCTGTAACGGCGACACCGGCCATGCCGAAGTGGTGCAGGTGACTTTCGATCCCGCCGAGATTTCCTATCGTGAAGTACTGGATATCTTTTTCACCCTGCACGACCCCACCCAGCTAAATCGGCAAGGCAACGACGTCGGCACACAGTATCGCTCGGCGATTTTATGGCATACGCCTGAGCAGAAGGCAGAAGCCGAAGCAGTGATCGCCGCGTTGACATCAGCCAAACAGTTCGACGCGCCCATTGTGACGGAAGTGACCGAAGCGGTGACCTTCTATCCTGCCGAGGACCACCACCAGGGCTACTTCGACCAGAACCCCAATCAGCCCTATTGCCAGTTTGTGGTGGCGCCGAAGGTGGTCAAGGCGCGGGCGAAGTTTGCTGCGCGGTTGAAAGAGTAGGGATTTTTGGTTGGCCTCGTTGAGGCCGTCTGCAAGCAGCCGAATCGGTTGAACCTGCAACTCATGGCAGTCAGTCAAAGTGACGAAGCTAACAGCCATTTCTCCACCGCAGCGGCCACCTTCGGTTCTAGTTTGGTGCTGCTGCCTGCCAGGCCAGTGCGCGCATCAGCCATTTCAGCACCGGCAAGCGAGCATAAAGCTCTTCAGCGGCGTCCCAGTAATCGCGATGATGCTTCACCTTGCCGTCAGCATCGAAGGTCAGGTGGGTGGCGCCTTGAATGGTGGTGGGCTGGCGCGTAACTGGCATGGTGAAATCCATTTCCCACAGGATGACGGCGTGCCGATCTTCACCGGGAAAGCGCCGGGTGACGCGAAAGCACGCACCCGGCAGCTTGTCGAAGGTGTGGCGCAGGATGGCGCGGATGGCCTCCACCCCCGTCACCTCATGGAAGGGATCCTTGAACCAGGCATCCGTCGCGTAATAGCTGTCGAGCTCACCCAGGTTGTTGGCGGACAATCGTTCGAAATACGTGCAGAGGTCGTCAAGCGCATTCATAAGCCAGTGATCCGGTGGACAAAGGGAAAGTAGGCGCGATACGGCAGCAGATTCAGCAACTTCATCACCAGGGTGAAGCGTTTTGGAAAATGAATTTCGAAAGCGCCGCGCTCGATTCCGGAAAGAATTTCGCGCGCGGCCTCATCGGCCTCGATCAGTGCAGGCATCTTGAATTCATTGAGATCAGTGAGTGGCGTTTTGACGAAACCGGGATTGATCAGATGTATCGCCACGCCCCTTGGCGCGAGGTCGAGGTAAAGCGTTTCAGCGAAGTTGATCAACGCCGCCTTGGTCGCGCCGTACACCAGTCCGCTGGGCAGGCCGCCGTAGCCCGCGACGCTGGCTGTGATCGCCATCCGCCCCTTGCCGCGTTGCGCAAAATAGGGGCCAAGCAGGGCGCTCACATTCATCGCGCCGACCAGATTCACCTGCACCATATTTTCAGCGGCCACGGCATCCAGTTCCCAGGCGCGCACCGGTTGATGGGTGCCGGCATTGATGATGGCCACATCGATGTCGCCGAAGCGGGCGCGGATCGTGTCGAACGCACCCTGCAGGCTGGCGCGGTCGGTGACGTCGGCAGGTGCAACCAGCGCGCTGCCGTCGGCCAGCGCCGTCAGCGCCTCGCGGTTGCGGCCGGTCAGCGCCACCTGCGCGCCGCGCGCCATCAGCAGTTTTGCCGTCGCCTCGCCGATGCCTGAACTGGCACCGATCAGCCATACACGCTGGCCGTGCCAGTCGGCGAGTTGGGGATTGAGGCTCATGCGCCCTTGCGAAAGCTGATCACGATTTCGCCGAGCTTAAAACCGAACTTGCGCATCTCCGACTTGTTAAGCATCACCGCGTCATCCATCTGGTACATCCAGTCGTCGAACTGTACCTCGTAGGTTTTTCCGTCCACCGGCAACAGCAAGGTGTATTTCCACTGCAGCGCGTTGCCGTAAGCAGTGCCGATAGCTTCGCCTTTGACGTCGTCGGCGCGACCGATGTAGCGATGCGCGTCGAGCTTTCTGATACGCCAGATGCGTTGCGATTTTTCACCGTCCGACCAGACAAAATTTTCGGTCAGCACGCCTTCGTTGCCGTTCCATTCGCCGCTCATCTTCACCGTGAAACGACGTTTCACCTCGCCGGAGCGATCGGCGAAATAACCCCAGGCAGTGAGTGGACCGTTGAAATAGGTGGCGATGTCGAGTGTGGGTTTTTGGTCGCGATAAACCTCGGGCGAGACGCCGGCGCAGCCGGTCAGTCCCAGCACGGTACACATAACGGCGAGCGATTTTTTCAACATGGGACAACTCCAGAGTGGGCGATCGGGCGGGCGCGCCAGAACCAGACCAGCGCGCCGAGTTTCATGACGATGGGTAACAGGGCATAGGTGGCTGACAGTGCGAACAGGTTGCCGCCGCCGGGCGCGTAGCCCCAGAAATCAAGCAGCGGCAGTGCCATCCCCGCGGCGAGCGCCAGGGTGAGCTTGGCGAAAAAACTCATCAGCCCGTAATACGCGCCGGGCTGCGGCGCGGGGTCGGCGTCGATCATGTCGGCGACCAGCGCCGGCGGCAACGCAAGGTCGGCACCGAGCGCTAGACCGGATGCCGCGCACACCAGCGCATAGCCGACCAGATCGCCGGCGCCGAGCCAGAATGCGCCGGCAAAAGCAGCGATGGATAAAGCCATCGACACCAGCCAGGCGTCCAGCGTGCCGATGCGTTTGGCCAGTCGTACCCACAGTGGCAGGCCAAGCGCGCCGCTCAGGAAATAGATCACAAGGAACAGCCCGCTGTGCGTAGCCAGCTTCAGCACGTCGTCGATGAAGAAAATCACCAGCGTGGCAGGCAGTGCGGCGGCGACGCCGTTGAGCAGATAGCCCGGCACAAAGCGCGCAAATGCCGGGTTGGCCAGCGGCCGTAACATCTGCCTGAATCCCGGTGAATGCACGCTGCGTTGCATCGCGGGGGTGGCGATCAGGGTGAACGCGGCAAAGCCCAGCAGCAAACCGAGAAAAATCCAGCCCATGCGTGCCAGCCCTTCGGCAAGGCTGGCGGCCAGCAGGGTCGGCAGTGCGGCGGCGAGCACCACGCCCACCAGGCCGAAGCCTTCACGCGCGGCGAACAGCCGGGTGCGTTCGTGCGGCACGCTCGACAGGCGCGCCCCCCAAGTATTGTGTACCACGGTGGCGAGGCTATAGCC
>JAGXGP010000024.1 GCA_024636775.1 Hydrogenophilales bacterium | reverse complement strand
GTTCATCCACAAGACCAGCCCGGTGCTCTACCAGGTGCTGGGGATTTATCTGCCGCTGATCACCACCAACTGCGCTGTGCTGGGCATTCCGTTGCTGAACGTCCAGGCGCAACACGGTTTTATCGAATCGCTGTTTTTCGGGGCCGGCGGCGCGATCGGCTTCACGCTGGTGCTGATCCTGTTTGCCGGTATACGCGAACGCCTCGATACCTGTGATGTGCCCTCACCGTTCAAGGGCACCAGCATTGCCATGATCACCGCCGGACTGATGTCACTCGCCTTCATGGGTTTTTCCGGGCTGGTGAAATAATGCTGACCGCCATTCTGGTGATGGTCAGCATCGCCGTGGTGATCGGACTGGCGCTCGGCTGGTCAGCGATCAAACTCAAGGTGGAAGGCAACCCGCTCGCCGAAAAAATCGACGCCATCCTGCCGCAAACCCAGTGCGGACAATGCGGCTTCCCGGGCTGCAAACCCTATGCCAATGCCATTGCCAAAGGTGAAGCCGACATCAACCAGTGCCCGCCGGGTGGCGAAGACGGGGTCAAGAAACTGGCCGAGCTCCTCGGCGTGGAAGCCAAGCCGCTCGACGAAACCCACGGCACGCCCAAACCCAAGTCCGTCGCCTTCATCGACGAAAAAATCTGCATTGGTTGCACTTTGTGTATTCAGGCCTGTCCGGTCGACGCGATCGCCGGCGCGGCCAAACAGATGCATACCATCATCGCCGCCGAATGCACCGGTTGTGAACTCTGCCTGCCACCCTGCCCGGTCGACTGCATCACGATGGAACCCATCATCGAGGATTTGCCACACTGGAAATGGAAACATCCGGTCATTAATCTGAAGCGCGTCGCATGAGCCGCGAACTGTTCAAGTTCAAGGGCGGCGTGCACCCGCCGGAGCACAAGTCGGAATCGAATACGCGTCCGATTGCGCTTGCACCGATTCCCAACTTCCTGGTCATCCCCGTTCGTCAGCACATCGGTAATCCGGCCAAGCCGCTGGTGCATGTGGGTCAATCGGTGTTGAAAGGTCAGATGATTGCTGCGGCCGACGGCTATATTTCTGCTGCGGTGCATGCCCCCACCTCGGGGGTCATTTCGAACATAGACCTGCAGCCGGTTCCGCATGTGTCTGGCCTCCCGGATCTATGCATCACGCTCGTGACCGACGGCCTTGAGCAATGGATCGATCACGGTCCCATCGATTACCAGGCCCTATCCCCCGCTGCCCTGCGCATGCAACTGCGCGACATGGGGCTAGCCGGGCTGGGCGGCGCGGTGTTTCCCAGTGCGGTCAAACTTGACCCGGGTGCGGCGCATACCTGCCCCACCCTGATCATCAATGGCGGCGAATGCGAACCCTGGATCACCTGCGACGAGATGCTGATGCGCGAGCGCGCTGACGATATCCTTCAGGGGGTGGCCGTCATGCGGCATTTGCTGGGGAGCACCGAAGTGCTGGTGGGCATCGAAGACAACAAGCCTGAAGCCCTCGCCGCCATGCAAGCCGCTGCGGCCCAGCTCGATTTCGTGGTTGAAATCGTCGCCGTGCCGGCGATTTACCCTGGAGGGGGCGCAAAGCAACTGATCCAGACCCTCACCGGGCATGAAGTTCCGTCCGGAAAGCTGTCCACCGATATCGGGATCCAGGTGTTCAACGTGGGCACGGCCTACGCCCTGGCGCGTGCGGTCCATCACGGTGAACCTCTGATTTCGCGGCTGGTCACGGTGACCGGCCATGTGTTGCGGCCACAGAATCTCGAGGTGCTGATCGGAACCCCGATGCACACCCTGATCACGCATGCAGGTGACCGCGATGGCACCACGGGCGTGTTGATGGGGGGTCCGATGATGGGCATGCCGATGCCGGATCTGAAGGTGCCGGTGGTCAAGGCCACCAATTGCATATTGGTGAAGTCCAGCGAACTGTTTCCAACGCTCCCCAAGGCGCTGCCCTGCATACGTTGTACACGCTGCGCGGATGTTTGCCCGGCCGAGCTGCAACCCCAGGAACTGTTCCGTTTTGCCAAAGCCGGAGACTTTGGCCGTGCTCAGGAATATCACCTGTTCGATTGCATCGAGTGCGGCTGCTGCAGCTATGTGTGCCCCAGTCATATTCCGCTGGTGGATTTTTATCGCTACGCCAAGAGTGAAATCTGGGCAAACGAGAAAGAAAAGCGCGCCGCCGATCTGGCACGCGAACGTCACGAATTCCGTCAATTTCGGCTTGAACGCGAGAAAAAAGAGAAAGCTGAAAAACTTGCAGCCAAAACGCAGGCTAAACGCGCTGAACTCACCACGGCACCCGCAGGTGGCGCTGTTGCTAGTGAAGCGGATGCAAAGAAAGCGCTTATCGCCGCTGCGCTTGCGCGGGCCCAAGCCAAGAAAGTCGAAGCCACGCCCAAAAATACCGATAGTCTGTCGGCCGAAACCCAACGTGAGATCGAGGAAATCGAGGCACGCCGGGCTAAAATCCGCGAACTGGCGCACCAGCCGCTGGAAACCGAAGAGAAGCTCAAATAATGCCCGCCCCATTCATACTCGACCGCAGCAGCGTCACCCAGGTCATGGCCTGGGTGCTGGCCGCCCTGCTGCCCGGTGTCGCCGTTTATGTGTGGGTGTTCGGGCCGGGTATCCTGGTCACATTGTCGCTCGCCACCGTGACGGCATTGGCTGCGGAAGCCGCCATGCTCAAGGCACGCGGCTATCCGGTCAAGCCATTCCTCACCGACCTTTCTGCCATTGTGACCGCCTGGCTGCTGGCGCTGTCGCTGCCTTCTTTGGCACCCTGGTGGCTCATCATCACGGGCACCGTATTCGCCATCGTGGTCGCCAAACATTTGTATGGCGGCCTGGGACAGAATATTTTCAACCCGGCGATGGTCGGTTACGCCGTTCTCATCGTGTCCTTCCCGGTGCAGATGACCCAGTGGTCGGGGCCGATCGAACTCACCCCTTCCTCACTGAGCTTTGCCCAAAGTGCAGCGGTGATTTTTGGCGGTGACTTCCCCAAAGCGGCGCTCGATGCGGTCACCATGGCAACCCCGCTGGACACGTTGCGAACCGGCTTGCTGCAGCAGTTGACCATCGACGAGATCATGCCGAAATCCATTTTCGGCCAGTACGGTGGAACGGGGTTCGAATGGCTGGCAGCTGCTTTTCTGGTCGGCGGACTCCTGCTGTGGGCGCTGCGCATCATCGGTTGGCAGGTTCCGCTCGCCTTTCTCGCGGGTATCTGGCTGACTGCCGGTTTTCTGCACTTTTTTGACGCCGGGCGTTTTGGCGCGCCGTGGTTTCATCTATTTGCGCCTTCGGTGATGCTCGGCGCCTTCTTCATCGCCACTGACCCGGTGTCAGGCGCGACCACACCGCGTGGCAAGCTGATTTTTGGCTTTGGCGCAGGCTTCCTCACCATCATCATTCGAACCTGGGGTGGTTACCCGGACGGCGTGGCTTTCGCCATCCTGCTGATGAACCTGAGCGTGCCCCTGATCGATGCCTGGACCCAGCCGCGCATTTATGGCGGTAGCAAGCGCAATGGCAAGGACCCGTCCGCATGACCCCGTTAATCAAGGCCGCCACCCAAAATGCCTTGCGCACGGGTGTCATCCTGTTTGCATTCGCAGTTGTCGCCACGGCGCTACTGGTATTCACGTTCAATCGCACGCAGCCCAGCATTGAGCGCAGCCAGCAGGCCGCCAAGCTGGCGCAGCTAAACCAGGTATTGCCACATTCGTTGTATGACAACGACTTGCTTTCCAGCCAGCGCAGCGTCCCACCCGATTCGCAACTGGGAACCCGGCAGCCCTCCGCAATGTGGGTTGCGCGCCGTGGCGATACCGTCACCGCGGTAGTGCTGGAAGCCATTGCACCGGAAGGCTACAGTGGAAACATCAACTTGCTGATCGGCATCGATCTCAACGGTGGCGTCACCGGCGTTCGCGTAACGAGCCACCGTGAAACGCCCGGACTCGGCGACTATATCGACCGGCAAAAAAGCCCTTGGATCGAACAATTTGTCGGCAAGTCGATGAGCCTGCCTGCAAGCAAACTTTGGGGCGTAGCCAAAGACGGGGGCGCATTCGATGCCCGGGCCGGCGCCACCATCACACCGCGCGCTGTGGTCAAGGCCGTCCGAAGCACGCTCGAATATTTTGCACGTAACCGCAAGGCGATCATTGCACTGCCCCCAACCGGAAGAACTACGCCAGCCAAGGAAATCCCGCATGATGACAGCCACTGAATTCCGCAGCTTGTTTCAAAATGGCCTCAATAAACAAAATGCAGGTCTGGTGCAATTGCTGGGTCTGTGTCCGCTGCTGGCGATCAGTAACACCCTGGTGAACGCGCTGGCACTCGGTCTGGCCACCATGTTGGTAATGGTCTTTTCCAGTGGCGCGGTTTCTGGCGTGCGCAATTTTGTGCCCCATGAAATCCGCATTCCGGTTTTTGTGCTCATTATCGCTGCGCTTGTCACTGTGATCGATCTGGCCATGCATGCCTATGTTCATCGGTTGTATCTGGTGCTGGGCATCTTCATTCCGCTCATCACCACCAACTGTATCGTGCTGGCGCGTGCCGACGCGTTCGCCTCCAAAAATCACCCCCTGCATAGCATGGTCGATGCCTTTGCCATGGGCCTTGGGCTGACATTGGTGCTGGTGGTGCTGGGCGGCTTCCGCGAACTGGCCGGCCAGGGCACACTGCTCTCCGGGATCAACCTGGTATTTGGCGAAGAGGCCAAACAATTCGTGCTGCACGTACTACCGAATTACCAGGGATTTTTGCTGGCGATTCTGCCGCCCGGCGCCTTCATTTCGCTTGGACTGCTGATTGCAGCGCACAACTGGAACAAGGCGCGTGCCGAACAACGCGCCCACGCGGCCATTCCCTCACCGGCATGAAGCCGCCGCTTAAACGATGAATCCAGCCAAGCGACACGAAATATTCAGCCGCCTACGTGCGGCCAACCCCCACCCCACCACCGAACTTGAATACAGCACCCCCTTCGAACTGCTGGTGGCAGTGGTGTTGTCGGCACAGTCCACTGACAAGGGCGTGAACCTGGCCACGCGCCGCCTGTTCCCGAAGGCACATACACCCGAGGCCATTTATGCACTGGGCGAAGCCGGGCTGGCCGATGCCATCAAAACGATCGGACTCTATAAAAGCAAAGCCCGTCACGTCATTGCCACCTGCAGAATGTTGATCGACCTGCACGACAGCGAAGTTCCCGCTGACCGGGCTGCACTCGAAGCGCTGCCCGGCGTGGGCCGCAAGACCGCCAATGTGATTCTCAATACCGCGTTCGGTCAGCCGACCATGGCGGTCGATACCCACATTTTTCGTGTGTCCAACCGCATTGGCCTCGCGCCCGGGAAAACCGTGCTGGAAGTTGAGAAAAAGCTACTGAAGACCATTCCTGTCGAATTCCGCATTGACGCCCACCACTGGCTGATTCTGCTAGGGCGCTATATTTGCCAGGCGCGCAAACCTAAATGTGGCGAATGCCTCATTGCTGACCTGTGCGAGTACAAGGAGAAAAGTGTTTAATCCCAGCCGCGACCAGGTTCGCCAATTTTTCTTTACCGTATGGGCAAAATACCGCGCTGGCCAGCCGCTGGCTGGCGCAGAACAGCCTGCGCTTGATACGGTGCTGGCGCACCCTGAATACCATGGCATCCTCGATCAACCCGAGCGTTATCAGGAACGGGATTACTTGCCTGAGGCGGGTGAGACCAATCCTTTTCTGCATTTATCCATGCATCTGGCGATTGCCGAGCAGTTGTCGGTTGACCAGCCGCCCGGCATACATGAGCGATACCAGCAGTTGATCACGCTGCAGGGTGACGAGATGGCCGCCCAGCACGCCATCATGGAATGCCTGGGGGAAATGATCTGGCAGGTGCAACGCCACCAGACCGCTTTCGATTCAGCGGCCTATTTGCGCTGTCTGGACCAACAACTTAATAAAAACTGAATAGCTTATTGTGTCCAACAATTGACACGTCCAAGTCTTCATTTTGCTGTAATCCTGTCGATAACCCTGATAACGGTCGCTGTGCAATCGTAAAAATCTCAACATCAGCATGGCAAAGGAATCGCTCCGTTCAGGATTGTTATCTGTCGTAGCCGGGTGCGCGCCGCGCCAGGCCGACCCTGATCCCGCGCTATTTGTATCGCCGTGCTAAATCAGGACCACAGATGAACCAGGTAGAGCAGCTCGAAATCAGCACGCAATTACCCAGCCCCAAAGGGGTTGCCTTGGCCGTACTCGAGTTGTCTCAACGCGAAAATGTGACCCTGGGTGAAATTGCCCGTGTCGTCCAAACCGACCCGGCCTTGTCTGGACGTCTGATCAAACTCGCCAATACCGCTACGCGCATTGCACGCCCTGTGGTATCGGTGCAAGAGGCTGTCGTGCGCCAAGGCATGACCACAGTGCGACAGCTTGCACTGGGGTTTTCCCTGTTGGACCAATATCGCTCCGGTGCCTGCGTGGCATTTGATTATCAATTTTACTGGTCGCACTCGCTCCTGATGGGACTGACCATGCAAGCGCTGGGCGAGCGCGTAAGAGTTGCTGCTGCCGACGAAATGTTCATTTGTGGCTTGCTGGCACAGGTGGGCCAATTGGCGCTGGCAACCGCATATCCAGATGAGTACAACACGGTTCTGACCGACTATCGTGCAGAGGGAATTCAAACTCTCGGCGCCCATGAACGGATCCACCTTGAAACCGATCACACCGAACTGGGCAACGTGCTCATGAGTGACTGGGGCATCCCCAAGGCCTTCACCAATCCCATCGCCCAATATGAGGATGAAATTCCGCCAAGTTACCCGCATGACTCACGCTCAACCAGCTTCACTTTGATGTTGCGTTTGTCGCATCGCCTGGCTGACCTGGGCCTGGCCGAAGCAGATCAACGCCCCAGATTAGCCCGGGAATGGATATCACTGGCAACCGAACTCGATATCCCGCTTGAGGCTTCCGGCCTCTTCATTGACGAGGTCATTGCGAACTGGCGTGACTGGGGCGCACTGCTACACATCCCTACCGCATCATTGCCCCCCTTCACCGAGCTCACGCAACCTACAAATTCCTCATCGAACCAAGAATCGTCATTACGCATTCTCGTTGCAGATGCCAATGCCCTGACCCGCCATCGAATTATGGGTTTGCTGGTTGAAGAAGGCGGGCATTTCGTTTACCCGGCCGACGATGGCAATACCGCCCTGGCATTGGCAATGGAGGTGCTTCCCCATGTCATCATCGCCCACATCAATTTACCGCGGCTGAATGGCTCAGATTTATGCCAGGCCTTGCGTGCAACCGACGAAGGCCAGCGCATGCACATCGTGCTGATAGCGGATGACAACGAGGAATCCCACCGGACGGATGCTTACGAAGTGGGGGCTGATGCGTACGCACCCAGCACAATCAGCGCCATCGGGCTGCGCGCGCGACTCCATCCGGCGCAGCGCCTGGTGCAACTGCAAAATGCATGGTCCAAAGACCGGGCTCAACTTCGCCAGACTGCGGCTGAACTGGCCGTTGCCAATCGTCGGCTGGCAAATGCGGCCCTCACCGATTTATTAACAGGGCTACCCAATCGTCGTTCGGCCATGGACCTGCTCTCACAGGCATGGAGCGCAGCTACCCGCTCCGGCTTGCCCCTGTCGGTAATGGTGATCGACATTGACCATTTCAAACAGGTCAATGACACTTTTGGTCATGCTAGCGGAGACATTGTGCTACGCGAAGCCGCGCATTCGCTGCGCGCATCAGCTCGCCGGGAAGACAGCGTATGCCGCATTGGCGGCGAAGAGTTTCTGGTTATCTGCCCGGGCACTGACCTCAAGGCTGCCATGCTGTCTGCCGAACGTTTGCGCGCTTGCCTGGAAACCAAACAGATTCTGATCGGACACACGAAGAAAACCGTAACGGCCAGTATCGGTGTCGCGGTTCATGAAGCGGGCACCACTGACATCGATGCGCTGGTCAGCGCGGCAGACAAGGCGCTCTATCAAGCCAAGAAGGACGGACGTAACCAGGTGTGTGCCAGCAACGCTTGATCCTGCAAAAGACATTGTCTGAAAAAAACGGGCGCTGCCATTTAATCCATGGCAACGCCCGTTTTCAGTTTGACGCAGCTATTTCAATACTTCAGCTTGAGACCGTTCTGCTTGGAGAAAAACAGCGCCAGATCCAGCATGTCTTCATCAGACAGGGTTTGCACCTGGCCGGCCATGATGGGGTTATTGCGCTTGCCTGACTTGTAGGCCTTGAGCGAGTGATACAGATAATCGCGTTGCTGGCCTGCCAGTTTAGGGAAGGAGGACACTTCGCTCACGCCATTGGCGCCGTGGCATGCCGCACAGGTGGTGGACTTGGCTTTCCCTGCTTCATAGTTTCCCTTGGCCTGCACTTGCAGCGAAAAACCCAACGCAACAGTCGCGAGGATAAACAATGTTGTTTTCATGGTGTCGTCCTCGTTTAGTTGGCAGGGCCGCTGTAGGAAGAAGCGTAATAGGCGGCGAGATCTTCCATGTCCTGCTCGGTCAAGCTGGCTGCGATTCCCTTCATGCTTGGATGGCTGCGCTCGCCGCTTTTATAAGCCTTGAGTGCCGCCACGATGTAGTCTGCGTGCTGTCCGCCCAGCTTGGGTACGCTATAGACACTGGGGTACGCAGTACGCCAGCCTGGAATACCGTGGCAACCGGCACACATTGATGTTTTCAGTTGCCCGGCCTTGGGGTCGCCCGCTGCCTGTGCCGGCACGGCCAACACCAACAGCACGGACGCGCACAGCGCAATCGTGGTGGTTTTCATCTTCCTCGCTCTCTCTGGTTGAGTTGTCATCAGGATCCTGTCTGTCGCAGGATTTAATGTCCATTATAAAACCGTATACCCTCCTCAACATGCCTGTTGACTGCCATAAATCCTTTTATGGCAAGTGGATATAGTATTATTCGGTAATATTCTTCTGGAGTTTTTGTGATCGATCTCAAGGCCTGCCCACTCTGGCTTTATCGCCTGCTCCCTTTTTTACGCTGGTGGCCCAACGTAACCCAGCAAACATTCAAGAGCGACGCCGTGGCCGCGCTAACCGGCGCGATGATTGTCCTGCCGCAGGCAGTGGCCTTTGCCACCATCGCCGGCCTGCCCCCCGAATATGGTTTGTATGCGGCCATGGTGCCCGCCATCGTCGGTGCCATGTGGGGCTCAAGCTGGCACCTGGTATCGGGACCCACGACCGCCATCTCGATTGTGGTTTTTGCGTCAATCAGTCCGCTGGCCGAGCCCGGTAGCGCGCAATTTATTGGCATGGTACTCACGCTGACCTTATTGGCCGGGCTGATCCAGTTGGCAATGGGGCTCGCGCGACTGGGGGCGCTGGTCAATTTCATCTCTCACACGGTCATCATTGGTTTCACCGCAGGGGCAGCGATTCTCATCGCAACCAGCCAGATCAAGAACTTCTTTGGCCTGGATATTTCCCGCGGCGCGCACTTTCATGAGGTATTCATCCAGTTCGGCACCCATATCGTCGACACGCAGCCCTGGGTACTCACGGTAGGCCTGGTCACGCTGGTGTCGGGCATCCTCGCCAAACGCTATCTGACCAAACTGCCTTACATGATTGTCGCCATGGTGGCTGGCAGCGTGGTCGCGGCTTTTCTGAACTACGAGATGGGTGCAGAGCAAACCGGCATCCACACTGTTGGCGCACTGGTCGCCTCGTTCCCACCCATATCTCTGCCGGACTTTTCCCTCACGGCCATCAAGCAAACCCTGTTTCCCGCCACCATCATTGCGATTCTGGCTTTGACCGAAGCAGTAGCCATTGCACGCTCGGTCGCCGCCAAGTCAGACCAGCGGATCGACAGCAACCAGGAATTTGTCGGGCAGGGCTTGTCGAATATCGCGGGCAGCTTTTTCTCCAGCTATGCCTCCAGCGGCTCGTTCAACCGTAGCGGCGTGAATTACGCCTCGGGCGCAAAAACACCGTTGGCTGCAGCGATGTCAGCGGTATTCCTGCTGCTGATTGTGCTGCTGGTCGCGCCGCTTGCCGCTTATCTGCCGGTCGCCTCAATGGCCGCCATTCTGTTCATCGTGGCATGGAGTCTGATCGACTTCCATCACATCGGCGAAATCCTCAAGCGCCACAACAAAGAGCGCATTATTCTTGCCATCACCTTCATCGGAACCCTGGTCGACCTTGAAAAGGGCATTTTCCTCGGCATTCTGGCATCGCTGATGTTTTATCTGTACCGCACATCGCAACCGTCCATACGCGAGCTGGTGCCGTCATTCTCTAATCGCCTGAACCCGCAGCGCAAACTTGTGGCAGTCGACTCGGACGCCCCGGCCTGCCCGCAATTGTCGATCCTGCGTGTTGAGGGATCAATCTTTTTTGGCGCGGTCGAACACGTCCAACAACATTTCCGCAATGTGGACGAAGCCGATCCGAACAAAAAACACCTATTGATTGCTGCCCGCGCCATTGGCTTCATTGATCTGTCGGGTGCCGAACTGTTCGCCAAGGAAGCCATCAGACGTCGCAGAATGGGAGGCGGACTGTATATCGTCGGCGTGCAACCCGACTTGTGCGAAATGATGAAGCGCAGCGGCCAGGTTGACACCGTGGGTGAAGACCATATTTTCAGCCATAAAGGCGATGCCATTCAAGCGATTTACGCGCAAATGGACAATGAAATCTGTCGCACCTGCACGGCACGCGTATTCCGCGAATGCCACCCTGCCCTACCCGATGGCACACCACGAAGCGATTAATTAATCGGATGCCTTTTGCGCCCGCCGCCATACCCAGGGTGGCGTCGGTACCGCATCGACCCAAAGTCCGCGTAGCGCACGGCGCGCTTCATCCTGCGCTGCCAGTCCTTCCGCATTGCGCTGATAGCGCGAAGCGGCCCAGGCAAAGCCTAAACGCACCATCTCGGTATTGATTCGCAACGCGCCCATTTGAAGGTGCGCGATTTTGCGTCCGTAGGCGTCGGTCGCCACCGTGTTGATTTCCACTGGCTGATTCAGCACCAGGGCCTTCAAGGTGCGTGTTGCGATGTCGCCGTAGGCTTGGCCTTGCTCGGGCGCATCGATATCCGCCAGGCGGATTTTCAGGAAGGCACGCGATTGAGCACCATCGTGGTCAGGCTTGAACAACACCGTATCGCCATCAATCACCACGATCACGACGCCGCGCAGGGTCTCTGCCAACGTCGGCAAGGCAAACGCCCATGCCGCGACCAACAAGCCCACCTGCAGCCCGCGTTTCACCCGGCCAGCATTTCCGCAGCGTGTTGCCGTGTCGTCGTCGTGATTTTGAGTCCGCCCAGCATGCGCGCGATTTCTTCCACCCGGGAGTCCGCATCCAGCGTTTCGATGTTGGATGAAACAAAGCCGCCATTGGCCTGTTTGCTCACCCGCAAGTGCTGGGTGCCGCGCGCCGCCACCTGGGGCAAATGGGTGATGACCAGCACCTGCCGGGTTTCACCCAATTTCGCCAGCCGCCGCCCAACCGCTTCGGCCACGCTGCCGCCGATGCCCACATCGACTTCGTCGAATATCAGTGTTGGCACGCCCGCCACGCCAGAAAGCGCAGTCTGTATGGCCAGGCTGATGCGCGACAACTCGCCCCCCGACGCCACTTTGGCCAGCGGCCCCGGCGACAGTCCCGGATGACTGGCAACCAGAAAACTTACGTCCTCCATCCCGTGCGCGCGTGGTTCGCTCACCGGCTGCAGTTGAATGTCGAGTTGACCACCCACCAGTGCAAGTTCGTGCATTGCCGCCGTCACTTGTTTTGACAGCGCGGCAGCGGCCTTGCGGCGCAGCGCGGTGAGTCGATCGGCTTCTTTTTTGTACAGCGCCCAAGCGGCGTCTTCGTTTGCCTGCAATGCGTCGAGATCGTCGCTGGCAACCAGTTCGGCCAGCCGGGTTTGAAACTGAGCAAGCAAGCCGGCCAATGCCTCGGGCTGCACCCGGTGCTTGCGTGCCAACTGGTGCATGTCGCTCAATAGTCGATCGAGTACAGTCAATCGCTCGGGGTCTAGATTAAGGTTGTCAGCGTAGCGACGCAGCGCATGAACCGCTTCTGCAATGTTGGCACTGGCCGAATGCATCAACGTACCGATCTCGGTCAGGCTGTCATCCATTGCCTGCATTGTGTCGAGTCGCGCACTCATTTCACCCAGCTGGCTGGACACGGCTGCATCGCCTTCGTCCAACCCCTGAATCAGCGCCTGGCTGCCTTCGATCAATGCGGTAACGTGGGCCAGACGTGCATGCTCAATTTGAATGTCGTCCCAGCGCGGCAGGTCGTCGCCCAGTGCGCGCAGCTCTTCCACTGCCAACGTCAGGCCTTCGCGCTCGATCTGCCGCGCCTGACCGTGTGACTCGCACGCCTGCCGTAGCTGCCGGGCGTCCTGCCAGGCATGCCAGGCCGCGCTCACTGCCCCAGCTTGTTGCTGTGCACCGGCATACGCATCAATGACTTCGCGCTGCGCCTGCGGACGCAACAAGGCGTGATGCGCATGCTGGCCGTGAATGTCGAGCAGAAATTCAGCGGCTTCCTTCAATTGCATCAGCGGCGCGGCGCTGCCGTTGATGAAAGCACGCGAACGGCCGCTGGCTTCAATCACCCGGCGCAGGATCAGCGACGCGTCATCCGTCGCGTAGCCTGCCTCATCAAGCCAGGTCACCAACTTCGGCAAGCCATCGATTGCAAACTCGGCAGTGATTTCGGCACGTGTTGCATCCTTGCGCACCACACCGCCTTCGGCGCGGTCACCCAGCGCCAGCGCCAATGCGTCAATCAGAATGGATTTTCCAGCCCCGGTTTCGCCGGTGAGCACAGTCAGGCCCGGCGCGAAATCGAGTTCAACCGATTCGACCAGAAGATAATTGCGGATAGAAAGATGCGACAGCATGAACCGGCTGTGCGTTAAAGCTGTTTGCCCCAGTGCAGTTTTTGCCGCAGGGTATCGTAGTAACTATAGGAGTGCGGGTGCAACAGCGTGACCGTACGGCTGGCGCGGGTGATCCACACATGATCGCCGCTGACCAGGTCGAAATGATGCTGGCCATCGAAGTGAACCCGCGCATCATCAGCGTAAGTCAGATGCAGTTCGATCCGCGAATGACTGCTGACCACAATCGGCCGCGCCGACAAGGTGTGCGGGCAAATCGGCACCAGTGCCACGGCTTCCAGTGTCGGATGTACGATGGGGCCACCGGCTGACAGGGCATACGCTGTAGTGCCGGTTGGGGTGGTGACCACCAGACCATCGGCCCGCTGGCTGTAGACAAATTCGCTGTTGATGGAAATTTCCAGATCGATCAAACGGCCCGATCCTCCTTTGCCCACCACCACATCGTTGAACGCAGTGCCTTCAAACACCTGCTCGTTGCCCCGCCGCACTTTTCCATTCAGCAGGATGCGTTCTTCGGCCACATATTGTCCGCTGAGAATTTCCGCCACGGCGCCAAACATGTCATCGACGGTGATGTCGGTGAGAAAGCCCAGTCGGCCCTGGTTGATGCCGATCAACGGAACACCATGCGGCGCCAGTTCACGTGCGATCGACAACATGGTGCCATCGCCACCCAGCACCACCACGGCGCCGCATTCGATCGCCAGGTCATGCAGGTTACGCGTAGGGAAATCCGCAATGCTCAGGTTTTCAGCCGTCTGGCTGGCAAGCAGCACGTCATGGCCGCGCCCCCGCAGAAACTCGCCCAGCGCACGCACCGAAGTGCCCATGCCCTGATTATCATATTTGCCTACCAGGCCGACAGTGTGGAAAGGTGTTTGCATGACTGACGATTATAAGGGCTGCGCATTGAGTATTCGGGTCACAGTAAACCCCTCAGCCGGGTTTTTATCAAAAATCATGAACGGCTTTCCCCCTCCCGCCTTCCGCCCAATATAATTCCCCCATGCTCAATGATCGCGCGCGCATCCTGCTGAAAACTCTGGTTGAACGATATATCGCCGATGGCGAGCCGGTGGGATCACGCACGTTGTCGCAATATGCCGGGCTGGATTTATCGCCCGCCACCATCCGCAACATCGTTGCCGACCTGGAAGACATGGGCTTTGTCGCCAGTCCTCACACCTCGTCGGGGCGCGTCCCGACACCGCGCGGCTACCGATTGTTTGTCGACACGCTGCTGACCGTGCGTCCGCTGGCGCAGGTCGAGGTCAACAGGCTGGCACTCAGCCTGACACCCTCCGATCCGCAGCGTCTGATGACTGCAGCATCCACCCTGTTGTCCGACCTCAGCCAGTTTGCCGGGTTGGTGCTGACGCCGCGCCGCAGCCCGGCATTCCGTCAGGTCGAATTTCTCAGCCTGTCGGAAAAGCGCATACTGCTCATCATCGTGACCATGGAAGGCGAAGTCGAAAACCGTGTCATCCTCACCGACAAGCCCTACAGCCCCTCCAAACTGACCGAAGCGGCCAACTACTTCAACCAGAACTTTGCCGGCCACAGCTTCGACCAGGTCCGCAACAAACTGCGCGACGAACTGGGCCGCGTGCGCGATGACATCACCCGGCTGATGTCGGCTGCAGTGGATGCCGGCAGCCAGGCACACGACGCCAGCCAGGATAATGTGGTGGTATCAGGCAGCCGCAAGCTGCTCGACGTAGAAGAACTCTCCAGCAACATGGGCAACCTGCGCCGCCTGTTCGATGCTTTTGAGCAAAAAACCGGGTTGCTGCAATTGCTCGATCAGTCGCGTTCTGCCGCAGGTGTGCAGATTTTTATAGGCGGCGATTCCGAACTGATGGCGCTCGACGAATGCAGCCTGGTCACCGCACCGTATTCAGTCGACGGCCAGGTTGTGGGCACCCTCGGTGTCGTCGGCCCCACCCGCATGGCCTACGAACGGGTGGTGCCGATAGTCGACATCACGGCCAAATTGTTATCGAGTGCACTCTCCCACCATTAGGACGCGTTACCCCTTGATGAGCTACCTCAAAGAACCCGAACACACCCACGGTCAGCCTGCCCGCACCGGCATTCTGCTGGTCAACCTCGGCACCCCCGAAGCGCCCACGGCACAAGCCCTGCGACCTTACCTGAAAGAATTTTTATCCGATCCGCGCGTGGTGGAAATTCCGCGTGCCGTATGGTGGCTGATTCTCAACGGCATCATCCTCAATACCCGGCCCAAAAAATCGGCCGCGAAGTACGCTGCGATCTGGATGGCTGATGGCTCCCCACTCAAGGTCCACACCGAAAAGCAGGCCAAGCTGTTAAAAGGCTGGCTGGGCGAAAAAATCGCCTCGCCCTTCATGGTCGAATACGCCATGCGTTACGGCAACCCATCGGTGCCTGACACGCTGGCGCGCATGAAAGCCGCGGGCTGCGACCGCATCCTGGTCCTGCCGGCCTATCCGCAATATGCCGCTTCCAGCACCGCCACCGCATTTGACGCCGTGTTTGCCTGGCTCCAACGCAGCCGCAATCAACCCGCGGTGCGTACGCTCAAGCATTACCACGACCACCCCGCCTACATTCAGGCGCTGGCTGCCAACATTCGAGACTACTGGCAAATGCACGGCCGCCCCGACCTGCTCGTGATGAGCTTTCACGGCGTGCCGCGCTACACCCTCGACAAAGGCGACCCCTACCACTGCGAATGCCAGAAAACCGGCCGCCTATTGACCGAAGCACTTGGGCTGGAACCGAGCCAGTTCCGACTCACCTTCCAGTCGCGATTTGGCCGCGCCGAGTGGCTACAGCCCTACACCGACAAAACGCTGGAAGCACTTGGCCGCGAAGGCGTGAAGCGGGTGGATGTCGTCGCGCCCGGCTTTGTCGCCGACTGTCTGGAAACGCTGGAAGAACTGGCCATGGAAGGTCGCGCCAGTTTTCTCGCTGCTGGCGGCAAAGAGTTCAACTACATCCCCGCACTCAACGAACACCCGCAGTGGATCGATGCGCTGGGCCAGATCGCGCTGGAAAATCTGGGCGGCTGGGTCAGCGACACCCTGGATCGCGATGCCGCCGAACAAGCCCGGCAGGCAACAGAAAAACGCGCGCTTGCGATGAGCGCACCCAACTGACAACGTTCGGTTAAGCGAACAAATGATGAAAATCTGTGTGACGGAATGTCTCAAAATGACCCAATAACGTCTGGCTGCCTGGTTGTCCAGATAATCATCAGCGCGCAAACTTCCAGCCATGCACCCTTCATCGTCCCCATCCACGCATTACACCTTTCGGCCACTGGTTGCCGTCACAGGGCTCGCCGTCACTGTCGTCGGGATGCTGCTGGGCTACCTGCTGTGGTCTGGCTATACCGAGGCCTTGCGTGCTGCCGACACGAACAGCCGCAACCTTGTATGGATGCTCGAATCCCGACTCGATACCACACTGCGCCGTGTCGAAACTGTAGTCGAAGTCACTGCAGACACGTTTCCCAGAGAAGCGGCCATCAAGCAAGCCGTGCCGCGCTACGCACCCCTCATCGAGCCCAAACTTGATGCTCAGCTAAGTCGTTTTCCAGAACTCTCAGGGCTACGGTTTTACGATGCAGCAGGCGACCTGCTCTACACAACAGCAAGCGCAACTTCACCGCGCATCAACATCAAAGATCGTCCTTACTTCAAGCAGTCACGAATAAGCGCGAATACAACCACCACTTTTTCCAAGGTTATCGTATCGCGCGTCAGTGGCCGCAAGGTCCTGGTGATGACACGCCCGGTTCGGGATGCCAACGGGGATTTCCTCGGCATTATCAGCGGTGTGCTGGATCTGGATGTTTTTCAGGAACTGCTGCGATCGATCGATGTGGGCCAACAAGGACTCATCAACATCCGGCGCACGGATAATTTTTCTTTGGTGTTACGTCAACCCGAGAAGGAAGGCGAAATCAACAAGTCGCTCCCTCAACAACATCCAGTCGTCCAGGCCATCCTGGCCGGCGATAGCGCAGGGACAAAAGAATATATTGCCGTCTCGGATGCGATTCCACGGATCTGGAGTTTCCGCAAGCTGGAGCACTATCCTTTTTATGTGCAAATCGCCTTGGCCAGCCAGGAAGTCCGTGCGAGTTGGTACCAGAGAACCTTTGCTGTTCTGGCGATCGGACTCGTTCTTCTGGCTTTTCTGACCTGGCTGCTGATGCGGCTGCGCCACACTGAACGACGCGAAGCGCAGGCCAACGCAAGCCTGACCCGGCAGGGCGCCAGGTTGCAATTGCTGGCCAAGGTGTTCGAACACAGCGCTGAAGCCATCATGATTACCGATGCCGACAATCGCATCATCGAGGTCAACCATTCATTCACCGACATGACGGGCTACACCCTTGAAGATGCCCAGGGGCAGAACCCGAGCATGCTCGCCTCCGGCAGAACCACGCCCGAGGAATATCAGACCATGTGGCAATCCATCCTCACAGATAATTTCTGGCAGGGTGAAATCTGGAGCGCGCGTAAGGATGGTTCCCTCCATCCCATTCGACTGTCCATCGCGACCGTTTACGGTGAAGGCAATGCGATAGAAAACCATATTGGCAGCTTCACCGATATCAGTGAACACCAGGCTGCCACTGAGCAGATCCATCACCTCGCCCACCATGACACTCTGACTGGCCTGGCCAACCGCTTGAGCCTGCAGGGTCGACTGGAACAGGCGCTGGCCTTGGCAAAGCGTGACAAGAAAAACATCGCCGTGCTGTTCATCGATCTCGACCGGTTCAAGGACATCAACGACAGTCTCGGGCACCATACGGGCGACCGTTTGCTGATCGAGGTGGCCAATCGGCTGAAAGTCAGGGTGCGTGAAACGGATATCGTGGCTCGCCTGGGCGGGGACGAGTTTGTGGTGATCCTGACGGATATCGACCCCGCCGCGGTGGCGATGTGGACCGACAAGATACTGGTGAGTCTCGACAAAACTTACCTCATCGAAAACTACGAACTCAACGTTTCGGCCAGCATCGGCGTCGCCCTCTCTCCCGAAGACGGCGACGACATCAACAGCCTGATGAAGCATGCCGATGCCGCCATGTATCACGCCAAGGGTGCGGGGCGCAATAATGTGCAGTTCTTCAATCGCAGCATTACCCAGGCGTCCATGGAACGCATCGAGCTGGGCCACGCCATGAACCGTGCACTGGAACAGCGCCAGTTCGTGCTTCACTACCAGCCCCTGGTCGATTTCGCCACTGGCAACATCATCAGCCTGGAGGCGCTGGTGCGCTGGCAGCATCCCGAGAAAGGCCTTATCCCTCCCGATAAATTCATTCCCATCGCCGAGGAAACCGGTTTTATCGAACCACTGGGGATATGGGTGCTGAATGAGGCACTCCGCCAACTCGCGTTATGGCGTGCGGGAGGCATTGCGACCACCGTACGCATGGGCATCAACCTGTCGGTGCATCAGTTACGCATGCGCGCATTGCCCGAAACCATTGGCGATCTGCTGATTCAGCATCAGTTGACCCCACCCGATCTGGAACTGGAAATCACCGAAAGTGCGGCCATGCAGAACCCGCAGGTCACCACCGAGATTCTGGGCCGACTGCGTGCGATGGGCATCGAACTGGCCATCGACGACTTTGGCACGGGTTACTCGTCGCTGTCCTATCTCAAGCTTCTGCCCATCCATCGGCTCAAGCTCGACCGCTCCTTTGTCCGGGACATTGAACACGACCCGAACGATGCCGCGATCTGCTCGGCAACCATTGCCATGGCGCACAGCCTGTCTTTGAGCGTGGTGGCAGAGGGCGTGGAAACCCATGCCCAGCGCGACTTTCTGGGCACCCTGGGCTGCGACATCCTGCAGGGCTATTTATTCAGCCGACCGCTTCCAGCGGCAGAGCTGGAAGCGTTTCTGCGATCACAGTAAACGCGGTCACTTCCCCACACCTGAACCATCAGGTTTCATTCTCTTCGGACCACAGCGGCAAGGTGAAGTAGAACGTCGTGCCCACACCGGGCTTGCTGTCAAAACCAATCTCACCCTGCATCATTTCGACGATCGATTTGGTGATACTCAGGCCGAGTCCCGTCCCCCCTTTGTGGCGGGTGTCAGAGGAATCAGCCTGGGTAAACTTGTCAAAAATCTGCCCGCGAAAATCGTCCGGAACACCCACGCCATGATCGATCACTGCGATGCGCACCCGTTGATTATCCTGGTTAACGACGATCTCGACTTGTCCATTGGGATGGGAAAACTTGGCCGCGTTAGACAACAGATTGGACATGACCTGCATCAACCGTTCGCCATCCACATTGACCATCACCCCGGGCAAGCCTTCGACAAGCGTGAACGTCACATTGTGACGCTCGGCATACCCCTTATTAGCCGAAATCACTTGCTCGACAAGCGGCAATAACGGCTGCGGCTTGAAATCGAAGTCGATTTTCCCGGACTGTATTTTCTCGGTATCGAGGATGTCGTTGATCAGCGTCAGCAAGCGCTCTGTATTGCTGTAGGCGATATCAATGAGTGCTTTGGCCTGCGCCGGCAATTCGCCTGCCACCTCTCCTGCAACCAAACCCAGCGAACCACGAATCGAGGTCAAAGGGGTTCTCAGCTCATGGCTTACCGTGGACACAAACTCGCTTTTCAGGCGATCCATCTTTTTCTGCTGGCTGATATCGGTATAAATTCCAACCATCCGGTAGGGCGTGCCATTGGCATCGCGCTGAGCGATACCGCGATCCAGTATCCAGATATAATGACCCTCTTTATGGCGAACACGGTATTCACTCTGGTAGTGCGCCTTGTTCCCATCAAGATAGGCTTGGACCTCATTTTCCACGCGACCCAGGTCGTCCGGATCGATGCGTTTGTTCCACTCCTCGATCGTGTCGCCTACCTCATCCTCGGCATAACCGAGCATGGCTTTCCAGCGTGGTGAAAAGTAAACGATATCGGTCTGAATATCCCAGTCCCATAAGCCATCATTGGCGCCTCTGATGGCCAGCTCAAATCGCTCTTCGCTGCGCCGTAAGGCATCGGTCATTTGTCCCGCCAGCTTCAGGGCGCGTGAACGGTGGGTTGCCAGAGACAACACTACGGCAAAAAACAAAAAGCTGATAACGATGCCGGCGAGGGCAACAATCGTGGGCTTGGCGCGGTCAATCTGGGCTTCAAAGGCCGGTGTGGAGGTGATGACCAGGGTCCATCCATGCCCCTGCATATCGATCTTTCCCACATTGCTGAACAGTCTGAGATTCTCTGTATTTCTCCCATGGATTACGCCATCGTTGTCATACATCAGGGTGCCGTCTGAAACCTCATCGCCGTCATAAATTTCCAGGTCGATTTCAGCGTCCCGTCCTTCCTGCCCCAGAATGCCGCGCATCATATCCTTCATCCGGAAAGGGCTGTACACATAGCCAATTAAAGCCTTTTCACGTTGGGCCACGCTATCGAGAGCAGCGCCTTTGGCATAAAGCGGGAGGTACATCAGGAAACCGGCCTGCACGTCGGTTGACGTTTCCTGTTTGAGAATGACCTTGCCAGTGGTTGCCGGACGCCCTGTATCACGTGCCTGCACCATCGCCGCATGGCGGGTTGGCTCCGAAAACATGTCAAAACCAAAGGCACGCTGGTTACGCGCATCGAACGGCTCAAGATAAACGATGGAGGTGTATTCATCCCGTTGCCCGGCCGGCTTGACGGTGAAATCCGGAAAGCCTTCTGCACGTATAGTTTGAATGTGATTTTCCAATTCACTGGGCGCAATACGCTGGGAAAACCCGATCCCCTGAATGCCCGGAAAATTTTTATCAATTTTCAGGCTGCCGACATAAGCGTGCCAATCCTGACGGGTGACAGAGTCAGATGCGTTGAACAGGGCAATCCCACCACGCAATACCTGCTCATAAGCCAGCATGCGTTGTTTAACCGCATCATGCGTGCGGTCGACATAATTTTTGAAATCGGCCTGGGCGGTCGCCTCTACACCCTTGTTCACCAGATGCCAGGCCAACGCAGTCAGCGTCAGCATAATCAGAAGCGTCAGCCAGGCAATAGCGGGCTTTCGACTCAACATGGAATCGGCCACTTCATGCTCTGACAATTGGTTGTTCAACTCCATTCGACAGACATCTCCTCTGTTTGCGGATTTCATAGGGTGCGCAATCGATTCGGGTTCATGCAGATTAACCCTATCGCCTGGAGTGTTTGGCGATTTACACTCGGTATGCTGAAGGATACAACATGCCTATGCGGGCGACCTTGGCAACCCGCCTTGAACCCTGCCCCCAGCCCCGATTTCAACTGCTTCATCCGTGCTTTCAGGCTAAAAATTGGGCCCGCCATACACGCATTCCGGACACGCCAACAATAACGACGAAGCAAACATTCCCAATAATGAGGCCTGAGCCAAAACATCTGAACTGAAGCATTGCGTTGATTCAGCCCGCCAAGAGATGGGGCAGGATCAAAACTGGTACCCTACGTGGGCGATTTTTAACGAGACAGGAACTACAGTCAAAACCTGCTTTCCATCTCTTTCGACCCAGCCTACAACATCACCGTGATGCCCCATGCCTAGCCTTGATCATTCTTCAAATACCGCGTGGACCCTGGTTTTTCTTGCCTGGGTGCTTGCCACCGTCTCGACGCTCGGCGCCCTGTTTCTCGGCGAAATCATGGGATACACCCCCTGCCAGTTCTGCTGGTATCAGCGGATAGCCATGTTCCCGCTGGTCTTCGTGCTTGCGGCCGGACTTTTTCCATTTGATCCCAAAGTCATTCGCTACGCCCTGCCGCTGGCGCTTGTCGGCTGGTTTCTCGCGGTGTTTCAGATGGCGTTGGTCGTCGGGCTCATCCCGGAAAGCGTCACCCCCTGTCAAAAGGGCGTGCCATGCTCAGAGTTACAGGTCGTCTGGTTCGGTTTCGTCAGCATCCCGTTGCTCTCGGTACTGGCTTTTTCCTCCATCATCGCCTTGCTATTCTCGGCCCATTTCAAAGGTTCAAAATGAACAAAAGAACACTGTTTATCACTGCCGCAGCAGCCCTGTTACTGGTTTTTATCGTCGGCGCACTGCTCTACACCACCCAGAAAACAGAACAATCCACGGCGTTGGTCGATACGAATCGTGATGTACTCATCCGTATGCATTCACCGACCCTGGGCAAGCCCGATGCGCCAGTAGTGATTGTGGAATTCCTCGACCCCGCTTGCGAGACCTGCAGCGCCTTCTATCCCCTGGTCAAGGATATCCTGGCAGCGAACCCAGATCAGGTCCGCCTCGTGCTGCGCTATGCTCCTTTCCACAACGGCTCGGATAAGGTCGTGGCCGTGCTGGAAGCAGCCCGCAAACAAGGCAAGTTCTGGCCGGCGCTCGAGGCACTGCTCTCCACTCAGGAAAGCTGGTCGCCGCACCACACGCCTCAAGTTGATCTGGTCTGGCAGCACCTCGAAGGCCTCGGGCTGGATATGGAGAAAATGCGGGTCGACATGCATGCCCCGGAAATCGCCAACCTGATCGCACAGGATCTTGCCGACGGTGAAATTCTCAAGGTCGACAAGACACCGGAGTTCTTCGTCAATGGCAAACCCCTGCCAAGCTTCGGCCCAGAACAATTGAAAATTCTGGTTGCCGATGAATTGAACGAAACCAAACAGCGATAAGCGCAATCCACCTGCACCGGGTCAAACGCGTTAAATCAAAAAAATGGCGTAGCAGAAGCTGCGCCATTTTCTTGTTTCCTGACTAAACCTTCTTCACAAACTCCGATTTCAACTGCATGGCGCCAATACCATCCACTTTGCAGTCGATGTCGTGATCGCCTTCAACCAGGCGGATAATTTTTACCTTGGTACCTACCTTCACCACCGATGACGACCCTTTCACCTTCAGATCCTTGATTACCGTCACCATGTCGCCATCCGCGAGCACATTGCCGTTGGAGTCGCGCACCACCCGTGCGTCATCCACGCCCGCTGGCTCATGCTTTGGCCATTCATGCGCACATTCCGGGCACACCAGCATCGTGCCGTCTTCGTAGGCGAATTCCGAACCGCACTGGGGGCATTGTGGCAAACCGCTCATGCTGCGGCCCGTAGCCGGGTCGCGTTGTTGTCCTTCACATTCATTTGTTTTCCTTTATCTGTTTACTGAAACTCACGTAAACCGTGGTTTGTCCCCAGTTTTTTCCGTAAAGCGTGTTCTGTCCTCAATTTTCAACCCAACCTACGCGGGCTACCCACTAAAACCAACGCAAACCGTTGTTGTTTCTAATCAGCCGAGGGATTCTGCATCACAGGAAAGTGGGTCACTGACATAGGTAAGGATCTATTGCCGTTAAGCACTTCCGCGAGTCCACTAAGAACTTCTAGCTGTGTATTTTCAATAGTGAAGTGCGCTTCGGGTCTGTAGCAGTCTTGCCTAAGCTGAACTTCATCGTAATCGTAACCAATGGCTTGTGACATCTCATACAGAAGTTTCGTAAATTGCTCATCACCTTTTTTAAGCCATAAATCCAGCGACTCATAATTATCTTTTTCATTGAGATATTGATTGTAATTTTTCCATGAATTCGTAACTGATTTCTCCCGGGGAGATTGAATTCGAATGCCGAAAATCCTTCGTCCATAGAACTCAATGTCAATCATATTTAGCGCTTGAACATGATTTCGTGACAGTCTTTCTGCGCGTGTTGACATTAACGCTTTAAATATTTGAAGCCGCAAATTGCGCTTCTCTCGCAGTATCTCGACCAGCTTCTGTGCCTGAACAGCAAGGATCGGTCCGACCAACACTGCAGCCGTGGTAACCCAGTCGCGAGTTTCCATGTTGAGACTATCAAACATCAGCATTCCCCTTAGCTAGGCTATTAATAACAACAATTCTGGCGGGAAAGGAAATGAAATCTGACACCACACTTACCCTCGCTCATACACCACAAAATCAAACCCCAGCGCATCACCCTTCTCGCCCGTATGCGACTCGCGCGAGACCTCCCTGAACGGGCTGCGGTCGTAGTCGGGGAACCAGGCGTCGCCTACGGCTTCGATGTCCACTTCGGTCAGATATAGCCGGTCCGCCAACGGGATAACCTGGGCATAGAGTTCTGCGCCGCCGATGAAGAAGACTTCGTCGACGTCCGTACACAAGGCAAGCGCTGCGGGAATGGAATCAGCGACCAGGCAGCCGTCCTTACAGTAGTCAGGGTTGCGGGTGATGACGATGTTGGTGCGCCCGGGCAGCGGGCGGCCGAGCGACTCAAAGGTCTTGCGGCCCATTAGGATGGGATGACCCAGGGTGAGTACCTTGAAATGGGCGAGGTCTTCCGGCAACCGCCACGGCAGTCGGTTCTCTATGCCGATGACGCGGTTTTTGGCGAGCGCGGCGATGACGCTGATGCGGGGTTTATGGTGGGTCATGTTTTTTTCATGGCCTTTGGTTTTTCCGCTCTGTTTAAGAGTTGATCCGGGCATCCCTTCGACAGGCTCAGGGCGAACGGGGATGAGGATAGGTCCAAGGCAAAGGGTGGTGAGAACAAGCGCAGAGCGAAAGGTGGTTGGAGTACCGGTTTATTTTTAATCACTTCTTGCCTTTGCTCACACGGCCACCGGAGCCTTGATTGCCGGGTGTGGATCGTAGCCACTCAGCGTGAAGTCCTCGAAGCGAAATGCGAAGATGTCTTTCACATCCGGGTTCAGTGTCATCGTCGGCAACGGGCGCGGCTCACGGCTTAATTGCTCACGCGCCTGGTCGAGGTGGTTGGAATACAGGTGCGCGTCGCCGAGGGTGTGGACGAAGTCGCCGGGTTGTAATCCCGTCACCTGCGCCATCATCAACGTGAGCAACGCATAGCTGGCGATGTTGAACGGCACGCCGAGGAAGATGTCGGCGCTGCGCTGATACAGCTGGCAGCTCAACTTGCCGTCGGCGACGTAGAACTGGAAGAAGGCGTGGCACGGTGCCAGCGCCATCTTGTCGAGATCGGCTACATTCCATGCCGAGACGATGATGCGGCGCGAGTCGGGATTGGTCTTGAGGGTGTTCACCACTTCGCTGATCTGGTCGATGGTGCCGCCGTCTGGCTTGGGCCAGCTGCGCCACTGATGGCCGTAGACCGGGCCGAGGTTGCCGTTCTCGTCGGCCCATTCGTTCCAGATCGAAACGCCGTTTTCTTTCAGGTATTTGATATTGGTGTCGCCCTGCAAAAACCACAGCAGTTCGTGGAGGATGGAACGCAGGTGACATTTCTTCGTGGTGACGAGCGGGAAGCCTTCGGCGAGGTTGTATCGCATTTGCCAGCCGAATACGGACAGGGTGCCGGTGCCGGTGCGGTCATTTTTTTGGGTGCCGTGGTCGAGCACGTGGCGCATCAAATCAAGGTAGGGTTTCATGGCTAGGGTGGCTTAAGGTTGTGCGGGTGAGGCTAGGGTCGAGTCATTATCGTTTAATACGGTTGCGCGCTGAACGCCCGAAAAAAATCCAGCGAGCTGGGTGTCAGGCGCACGGCCATAGATATTCCAGAAGGCGATATCGAAATCAGCGTTGTCCTGAATGGCGAGCACCAGATCACGGAAGCGGGCTTCGTCCTGCGATTTAAGCCAGCCCACCAGCAACATGGACTGTCGATAAAACTCATGAATGCTGAGCCCGGATGCGGACGCGCGATGGCGTTTATCGTACGTGTCTCGCGCAGTGAGATTAACCCGACGCCCTTCGCGAATCGCGTCGTAGGCCTTTTCGTCAGAGGTGAATTCGGCTCCCCCGCCATCCGCTGCCAGCGAAGCCCAGCCTTCGTGGAACCAGACCGGCAGGCTGTTGTTGTAGTGGCCGATACGCTGCCCCAAATGCAGATGCGCCAACTCGTGTGTGAGTAGCAAAGGCAGGCGATGGCTTTCGCGGCCATTGAGGTTGGGCGAGAGGATGAGTCGATTGTCCGGAACAACGGCGGCTGAGAGCCGGGGCGTCATGACATAGCGGCTGAAACAGTCTGCGCTGCCGCAGACATATACCCGCGGCGTACTGGCAAAAGCCCGGTAATGCGCGGCCTCGACCCGGACGATGGCAGCAGGCAGCGCGCTTGCTACACGCTCGCCGTAATTTTCATAACCCGGCTCGACCCAAACCCGCGCATCGCTTGCCATCGGAACAAAGCTGTCGATCGGCAGCAGTGCACGCGGGTTGCTTACAGTGAGTGCACACCCCTGCAGCAGTGCCACCAAAAAGAGCCCGCCCCACCGCCTCATGCGTCGAGCACCTGCCAGCGTCCATCGACCAGTCCTTCGAGTGGACCATATTGTTTCTTGTAGGCCATCTTGCGGCTTTCACCGATCCAGTAGCCGAGGTAGAGATGGGAAATTTCCAGCCGCTTTGCCAGTTCGATCTGCCACAACACGCCATACACACCGAGGCTGTCTTGCTCGCGCGCGGGATCAAAAAAAGTGTAAACCGCTGACAAGCCGTTCTCGACCTGATCGATCACCGCGATCATGACCAGGGTCTCGCCGTCGCGGAATTCGACCATTACCGTGTCAACGTTGGACGACAGCAAAAACTGCGTGTATTGCTCGGGGCCGTCTTTATCCATGCCGCCACCGGAATGGCGGCTACCCAGATAGGCGCGATAGAGCGCGTAATGCTCGTCCTTGAAATCCAGCGGGAAAAAACGCGCCGCAAGATGATGGTTACGCTTGAGGCAGCGACGCTGGGTGCGGTTAGGCACGAACTTGTCCACCTCGACGCGAACCGGTACGCAGGCCTGACATGCCTCGCAGTGCGGGCGGTAAGTGAACTGCCCACTGCGACGAAATCCGGCGCGGATCAGCGCACTATAGGCACCGCCGTCGATCAGATGCGTAGGCGTGGCCACTTGCGAGCGCGCCTGTTGACCCGGCAAATAGCTGCAGTCGTAGGGTGCGGTCAGGTAAAACTGTATGCGCTGGAGCGGAGGTTCAGTCGGGTGCATCAAAAGTCCAGGGGCCGGATCGATGGGGTAAGTTTACCAAGTCCGCCAGCCGCGCTGTAAACACACTGCGTGGCAAGGTGTGCGCGCCCATGCTGGCTAGGTGCTCGGTTTCCATCTGGCAGTCGATCATTCCATACCCCCACTGATGCAACTGTTGCGCCAGCCGCACCAGCGCCACCTTGGAGGCATCGGGCATGCGACTGAACATCGACTCGCCATAAAACATGCGGCCCATCGCCACGCCATAGAGGCCTCCCACCAGTTCACCGTTGTGCCAGGTTTCCACCGAATGCGCAAAACCCGCCAGATGCAAACGGGTATAGGCCGCCACCATGTCCGGCGAAATCCAGGTACCGGCTGCATCAACTCGTGGTGCGGCACAGGCACGCATTACGTCGGCAAAGGCGGTATCAACCCGCACTTCAAATCCCCCATTACGGATGCGCTTGCCCAGTGAGCGCGTCACACGAACTTCATCCGGGACCAACACCATACGTGGGTCTGGGCTCCACCACAGAATGGGCTCGCCCGGGTTGAACCAGGGGTAAATGCCGTGCCGGTAAGCGTCTAGCAAACGCTCAATCGACAAATCGCCTCCCATCGCCAGCAGGCCATTGGGGTCCTTGAGCGCGGTTTCAACCGGCGGAAAGAATGTGGCGTTTTCGAGACATTCGCGCATGCAACTATGGTAGCGGAAGCAACAAACCATTGCGGCTATTAATGCTTTATATTACGATAAACATATCTTCAATACCGATAGGATCCGCAGCCATGAAACGCACATTGATTACCGCCGCCCTGATTGCCACTTTGCCTGCTACTGCTTTGGCTGAAGACTGGATGATGCGTGTACGCGCCATTGATATCAAACCGGATGCCAGTTCGAGCCTGGCAGGTCTTGATGTGTCCAGCGAATGGGTACCGGAAGTCGATTTCACCTATTTTGTGACGCCGAACATCGGCGTGGAACTGATTCTGGCTACCGCACGCCATGAAGTCACGTTGAACGGCACAAGCCTCGGCAAGCTGAATCACCTGCCTCCCACGGTGACCCTTCAGTACCACTTCAACCCCACACCGAAGATCAAACCTTATGTAGGTGCGGGCGTAAACTACACTCGCTTCTATAATGTCGACTTGCCCGGTTTCAAGGTCGACAACAACAGCTTCGGCGGCGCCTTACAGGCAGGCGTCGACATCGCAGTAACCAAAAATGGCTATCTCAACCTCGACGTCAAGAAAATCTGGATCGACACTACAGTCAAGGATTCCGCTACGGGCGCCACGGTCACCAATCTGGATATCAACCCGGTTGTCTGGGGCATTGGTTACGGCTTCCGCTTCTGATCACACATTTCCCCTGAGGACTGCGGCACGTCCGATCTCTCTCCCGTATTTGCCGCGCAATACCGTCCTCTTTTGGGGCGTTCTATGAGCCACTCTCCTGGACTCGTGAACGCCCCACTTTTTTCGGGCTGCTTTCACTGCGGCCTGCCCGTTTCTAACGGTGCCGATTACCCTATCCAGTTCGAGGACAAGGTCCAGGCAACCTGCTGCCGCGGCTGCCAGGCAGTGGCGCAAACCATCATCGATAGTGGCCAGGGCGCGTATTACACCCACCGCACCGCCCTACCCGCTACGCCACGTGAGGCTGAAACCGAACTTGCGAAACTGGGGCTGTACGACCTGCCTGAAATTCAGGAAAGCTTTGTCAGAGTTGAAGCGGAAAACATCCGCGAGGCCGCACTGATCCTGGAGAACATCGTCTGTGCGGCGTGCATTTGGCTCAACGAGCGCCACATTGCAGGGCTGCCTGGCGTGCTGTCAGTCGAGATCAACTACGCCACCCGACGCGCGCGGGTGCGTTGGGACAACAGTCGCATTCAGTTGTCGGCGATTCTGAAAGCGGTGTCGGACATTGGCTACATCGCCCACCCGTTCGACCCCGGCCGCTCCGACGACATCTACAAACGCGAACGCAACACCGCGATCAAGCGCCTGGCCATCGCCGGCCTCGGCATGATGCAGGTGATGATGTACGCCCTGCCGACCTATACCGCCACCGACATGACCGCCGACATCCGGCTGCTGATGGGCTGGGCGAGCCTGGTGCTCACGATCCCGGTGATCGGGTACTCGGCGTGGCCATTCTTTATTGGCGCCTGGCGCGATCTCAAGCGCCGCATGCTCGGCATGGACGTGCCGGTCGCGCTGGGCGTTGGCGCGGCC
>JAGXGP010000148.1 GCA_024636775.1 Hydrogenophilales bacterium | reverse complement strand
GCCTCCGCTTGCCGGGTGGATGTGTCGGGCAGGGCCACTTCGCCGCTCGTCAGATGCATCCGTGTCGTGTTGTACAGGTCTTCCAGCAACTTGCCTTTCCAGGCATTCCAGACATGCGGACTGGTGCCGCGGATGTCGGCAACGGTGAGCAAATACAAGGCTGTCAGACGGCGCAGGCTACCGACTTTGGTGGCAAATGCGGCGATGACATCGGGGTCGCTGATGTCTTCTTTCTGCGAGGTTCGTGACATGATCAGATGCGTTCCAACCAGCCAGACAACCAGTTCGCTGTCGGGCTTGTCGAGCCCATGCTGAGTGCAAAAGCGTTGGGCATCTGCCATGCCCAACTCGGAGTGGTCACCCCCACGGCCTTTGGCAATGTCGTGAAACAGCGCAGCCAGGTACAGCAGCTCGGGCTTTTCGAACGTGGTCATCAATTCGCTGGCAAGCGGCAATTCGTGCGCCAGCTCCGGCACAGTCAGGCGCCGCACGTTGCGCAATACGGTCAGGATGTGTTCGTCCACGGTATAGACGTGGAACAGGTCGTGCTGCATTTGGCCGACGATGCGTCCGAATGCCGGGATATAGCACCCTAGCAGGCCATAGCGGTGCATGGCACGCAGCGCTCGCGTGATACCACGGGGTTGCCGCAGCAGCGACATGAAAAGAGCCCGGTGCGCGGGATTGGCGCGGAAGGCCGCATTGATGCGTGTGCGCCCACGCCACAGCGCACGAAGTGTTGTCGGCTCAAAGCCCGCTAACGTGGGCCGCTGGGCGTAGAGGATGAAGGCACGCAGCATTGCATCAGGCTTGCGCTTGAAAAGGTCGGCAGTGCGTGCTTCAAGCAGGTTGGCGCGGACCTGGAAGTCGTCATCAATAGGCTGGGGTGGCGCGGTTACTGGAAACAGGCGTACCCGCAGCGACTGCAGCAGAATATCGTTTGCACGCTGAATCAGCTTGGCGGCGCGGTAGTAACCCTGCATCAGATGCTCGCCAGCCCGCTTGTGTGCGGTGGCGGTCAACCCCAGTTGTGCAGCGAGTTCGGTTTGATAGTCGAAAGCCAATCGATCCTCACGTCGCTTGGCCAGCAGGTGGAGGTGGATCCGCAGTCCCGACAGCCCCGTCTCCACATGCGCAATTCGTCGCGCCTCAAGTCGGGTTAGCAGGTTGGCCTGTGCCAGTCCGTTCCATCCCCCGTCAATGCCGCATGCCTGCGCTATCCAATGGATCGTATGCAGGTCGCGAAGACCGCCCGGGCTGTCTTTCAGGTTGGGTTCGAGTTTGTAGGCGCTGTCATCGAAACGCGCGTGGCGTGCCAACTGTTCGGCCCATTTGCCGTCAAAAAAGTGCTGGGCGTCGAAACGATCCTGAAAGCGAGCCTTGAATTCGTCAAACAAACTGGCGGCACCCCACACAAAGCGCGCCTCCATCTGGTTGGTTTCCACGGTGATGTCGGCATCGGCTTCGGTAATGCAGGTGTCGATGGTTCGAACGCTATGACCAATTTCCAGGCCCACGTCCCAGCAGGCCTGTACCCAGCTTTCCAGCACGGCTTGTTGATCGGGAGCGGGCTCGCTTGGCAGCAGCAGCAGCACGTCCACATCCGAACCTGGAAAAAGTTCACCCCGCCCATAACCCCCCACGGCGACGAGGCAGAAGCTTGCGGGCAGCGCGACCCGGGTACTCAGTTCCGCCAGCACGCCATCGACCAGCGCGGCATGGCGGGATAGATACTGGGAAACCTCGGGTTTTCCGAGATAGGCCGCAGCCAGCGCGGCGCGACCGGATTTGAGCTGTTCGCGAAGGTCGGCGAACGGGGTATCGTTCACGCCGCCGACAGGATGCGATCAGGGGTGGCCGGGCTGCCAGCAGATACGGTCAACACTTCATAGCCTGTATCTGTGACCAGTATGGTGTGTTCCCATTGTGCCGACAGGCTGCGATCCTTGGTAGTGATAGTCCAGCCGTCTGGCATCTGGCGAATGTCGCGTCGCCCGGCATTGATCATGGGTTCGATGGTGAAGGTCATGCCGGCTTCCAGCCGCAGGCCGGTACCGGCTTTGCCGTAATGCAGCACCTGGGGGTCTTCGTGGAAATTAAGGCCGATGCCATGGCCGCAAAATTCGCGCACCACACTGTAGCCACTGTTTTCCGCAAACTGCTGGATTGCATGGCCAACATCGCCCAGCCGTGCGCCTGGTTTGACGTGTGAAATACCAATCCACATGGATTCATAGGTGATCTGGATCAGGCGTTTGGCCTGGACCGTGACATCGCCTACGGTAAACATGCGACTGGTATCGCCGTGCCAACCATCCTTGATCACCGTGATGTCGAGGTTCACGATATCGCCGTTTTTTAGCAGTTTGTCGCCCGGCACGCCATGGCACACCTGATTGTTGACCGAAGTGCAGATCGATTTGGGATAGGGCGCATGGCCGGGCGGCGCGTAGTTGAGCGGAGCCGGAATCGTGCCCTGCACGTTGATCATGTAGTCGTGGCAGAGTTTGTCGAGTTCCCCGGTGGTGACGCCGGGTTTGACGAAGGGCGTGATGTAATCGAGTACTTCCGAGCCGAGTCGGCCGGCGATGCGCATGCCTTCGATTTCAGCGCCTGTTTTGATGGTGACAGTCATGGGGCGTAGGGCGTAGGGTAAATACGCATTCTATCGCGCCCGTAGCGGGACAAAACAACCCTGAACGGGTTATGGGCACTTGCACCAGCAATGGGGCCAGCCCTTTCATCATTTGCCGGGTATAAGCCAAGCGTTTCTTGGGGATTTTGATTTGACTAAGCGGGCTTGGCTATCGAAGGCGGTTTTCCCTTGAAAAATCAGCCTTATGGCATTAGAATCGCCGGCTGTCCGGAATCGTTCGGACAAATACGCACATCTGTCATTAAAGGGTGGTTGCACGTTTAACTAACAAACGTGCGGCTGCTGACGGGTGGAGGCTCAACCCTTTAGGAGTTTTACATGTCAGTCACAATGCGCCAAATGCTGGAAGCCGGTGTCCACTTCGGTCACCAAACTCGTTTCTGGAATCCCAAGATGGCACCGTACATCTTCGGCCATCGCAGCAAAATTCACATCGTCAACCTGGAAAAATCGCTGCCGATGTTCCAGGATGCCCAAAAATTCGTCCGTAAGGTTTCGTCGAACAAAGGCACTGTCCTCTTCGTCGGCACCAAGCGTGCTGCACGTGACATCGTGCGTGAAGAAGCCCAGCGCGCAGGTATGCCCTACGTCGACAACCGCTGGCTGGGCGGCATGCTGACCAACTTCAAGACGGTCAAGCAATCTATCAAGCGTCTGAACGATCTGGAAGCCTCGTTGGCCGAGCCGGGTCGTCTGTCGAAAAAGGAAACGCTGACCGTTCAGCGTGAAGTCGACAAGCTGGAACGTAGTCTGGGCGGCATCCGCGAAATGGGCGGCCTGCCTGACGCGCTGTTCATTATCGACGTTGGCTACCAGAAGGGCGCCGTAGTCGAAGCCAAGAAGCTGGGGATTCCGGTCATTGGCGTGGTGGACACTAACAACAGCCCCGAAGGCCTGGATTACGTGATCCCGGGTAATGATGACTCGGCGCGTGCGATTCGTCTGTATGCACGTGGTATGGCCGATGCGGCGCTGGAAGGCCGCGCTCAGGTCATCAGCGAGATCGTTGGCGGCGAAGAGTTCATCGAAGTTGAAGAAGAAGAGGGTGGCGTAGCCGCTGAATAAGCGCGACTCGCTGCTGCGTCGTCGGAGAAATCCGGCGAGCGTATTCAAGGAGGGGCGTTTGCCCCTCTTTCTGTATTGAAACTGGCTGTATCGAAACCGAATTGAAGGAGTGCAACATGGCAGAAATTACTGCAAGCATGGTTAAAGAGCTGCGCGAAAAAACCGACGCGCCGATGATGGACTGTAAGAAAGCGCTGACCGAAGCGGGTGGCGATATGCAAAAAGCAGACGAAATTCTGCGCGTGCGTTTTGGTAACAAGGCCGCGAAGAGTGCTAGCCGTGTAGCTGCTGAAGGCGTCGTCACTATTGCCATCAGTGCCGATGGCAAATCGGCTGCCATGGTGGAAGTGAACTGCGAAACCGATTTCGTGGCCAAAAATGACGACTTCCTGGCGTTGTCCAACGCGCTGGCTGACATGGTGTTGAAGCAGAATCCGGCCGACGTGGCTGCCTTGTCTGCATTGCCGCACAATGGCACCACCGTGGAAGCGTTCCGCACCGAGCTGGTGGGCAAGATGGGCGAAAACATGTCCATACGCCGCTTTGTCCGTCTCGACGGTCAAGGCAAGTTCGCCAGCTACATCCATAGCGGCAAGATTGGTGTGCTGGTCGATGTGACGGGCGATGAAGCCCTGGCGCGCGACATTGCCATGCATATCGCCGCATCCAAGCCGAAGTCGCTGGATGCATCGGGCGTGTCGCCGGATCTGCTGGATACGGAACGCCGTATTGCCATTGAGAAAGCCAAGGAAGCCGGCAAGCCGGAAGCCATGCTGGAAAAAATTGCCGAAGGTACGGTTCAAAAGTACCTCAAGGAAGTCACGTTGTTGTCACAGCCTTTCGTCAAGGATGACAAACAAACCGTCGAGCAGGTGCTCAAGTCGAAAAACTCGCAGTGTCACGGTTTCGTGATGCTGGTGGTGGGTGAAGGCATCGAAAAGAAAGTAACCGACTTCGCAGCTGAAGTGGCCGCTGCCGGCAAGGTTTAATCCGTATGGCCGCCGTCCGACGCATCCTGCTGAAGTTGTCCGGCGAGGCCCTGATGGGGCCTGAGGGTTTTGGCTACCATGGCGAAACCATGGCCGGTTTTGTTACCCAGATCCGCGAAGTGGCGGCGTTGGGCGTGCAGGTGGGGATTGTCGTCGGGGGCGGAAATCTGTTTCGCGGTGCCACCGGCGCATTGTCCGGAATGAACCGCGCCAATGCCGATTCGATGGGCATGCTGGCCACGGTGATGAATGCACTGGCGTTGAAAGATGCGTTGCAACAGGCGGGTGTCGATGCACGGGTGCAGACGGCAGTCCATATCAGCCACGTCGGCGAGGCGTTTGATCGTGATGTCGCGGTGCGTCATCTGGAAGCCGGTCGGGTGGTGATTTTTGGGGGTGGCACGGGCAACCCCTTCTTCACTACGGATACGGCAGCTGCATTACGTGCAGCCGAGATTGATGCCGATTTGTTGATCAAGGCGACCAAGGTTGATGGGGTGTACTCCGCCGATCCTAACAAGGATGCAACGGCCACGCGTTACGATACCCTCGGGTTTGACGAGGCAATCGCCAAAAATCTGGGCGTGCTGGATACCGCGGCGTTTGCCTTGTGCCGAGAGCAGAAGCTGACGCTGGTTGTGTTCAATGTGTTCAAGGCGGGCGCGTTGAAGCGCGTGGTGATGGGTGAAAACGAAGGCACGCGCGTGTCTTTAAGTTGAGGAGTTGAAATGGCTGAAATCAGCATTGCCGAAATCAAACAATCTGCCGAAGATAAAATGGGCAAAACGCTGGAATCGTTGAAAGTCGATTTGGCGAAAGTTCGCACCGGGCGTGCGCATGTTGGCATTCTCGATCATGTAATGGTCGACTATTACGGCAGTCCCACGGCGGTTCCGCTGGTGTCGAACGTGTCGCTGATCGACAGCCGTACGATAGGCGTGCAGCCATGGGAAAAAAACATGGTCGCCAAGATCGAGAAGGCGATACGTGATTCGGATCTGGGCCTCAATCCGTCCACTTACGGGGATGTGATCCGGGTGCCTACGCCTTCACTGACCGAAGAGCGTCGCCGCGACCTGATCAAGGTAGTGCGTAACGAAGCAGAAGGTGCGCGTGTGGCGATTCGCAATATACGCCGCGATGCCAACGGTACCGTCAAAGACATGGTCAAGGACAAGACCGCGACGGAAGACGAAGAGCGTCGCACCCAGGACGAGGTGCAAAAGCTCACCGACAAATTCATCGGCGAAATCGACAAGATGCTGGCCGATAAAGAGAAAGACCTGCTCGCAGTCTGAGCATCCCTGGTGAGCATATTCGGCGTGTCTGACCGCGCGAAGCAAACAACTCCAATCAGTCCTGATGTGCCTCGGCACATTGCTATCATCATGGATGGCAATGGCCGCTGGGCGAAGCGCCGGTTGATGCCGCGCGTAGCCGGCCATCGCAAGGGCGTTGAGGCCTTGCGCGGCGTCATCCGTGCGTGTGCCGAACGCGGCGTGTCGCATCTGACCGTTTTCGCCTTCAGCTCTGAAAACTGGCGACGTCCACAGGAAGAAGTCACCCTGCTGATGGAGTTGTTCATGCGCGCACTGGAAAACGAGGTCGCACGCCTGCACGAAAACGACATCCGGTTTCGGGTGATCGGCGACTTGTCGGGGTTTTCCGAACGCATCCAGTCGCTGATCCGAGACGCGGAAGCACTCACCCTCAATAACACGCGCCTTACGTTTACCGTTGCCGCCAACTATGGCGGGCGGTGGGATATCGTGCAGGCCGTCAAGCGTTTGATGGAATCGGGCGTAGCGCCCGACGCGGTCAATGAAGCCTTGCTGGCGCAACAGCTCAGCGTCGCCGATGTGCCTGAACCCGATCTCTTTATCCGTACCGGCGGCGAGCAGCGCATCAGTAATTTTCTGCTGTGGCAACTGGCTTATACCGAATTGCATTTCACCGATGCCTTGTGGCCCGACTTTGATGCGAAAGCGCTTGATGCAGCGATCACGTCTTACCGTGCGCGTGAGCGCCGGTTTGGCCGAACCAGCGATCAGGTTCGCGCTTCGTCGTGATGATTTACCGGGAATTGAATCAATGACACCACTATTCAGACGGGTGTTAACTGCCTTGGTCATGCTGGGCGTGTTTGTCTCTGCGGTGTTTTGGGCCCCAGGTTGGTTGTGGGCGGCATTGACGGCTGGAGTCGCTGGTCTGGCTGCTTATGAATGGGCGCGCCTGAGTGATTTCCCGCCGCTGTCAGCGCGCGTTTATGCAGCGTTGCTGGCGCTTACGGCGTTGGCTTTACCCTATGTTTTGACTGAACCCTGGCCTGCATTTCAGGCGGGACTCATCGTGCTGGCAATGGGGTTCTGGCTGGTGGTTGCCCCGCTGTGGTTACTCAGCCAATGGCGTGCGCAGCAGGTATTTGTGCGCGCCCTGGTTGGTGTCGTGCTGATATTGCCGACCTGGGTGGCACTCCAGTACTTGCATTCGCGCGGCCCCGGCATATTGCTTGGCGTAATGGCGATTGTCTGGATTGCCGATACCGCAGCCTATTTTGCCGGACGTCATTTTGGACATCGCAAACTCGCACCCACCATCAGCCCAGGCAAAACCTGGGAAGGCGTTGCGGGCGCATGGATCGCGCTCGCGCTGTATGCTGTTGGATTGAGTTTATGGGTCGGGATGCCCTTGTTGTCGCTGGTGCTTATGGTGTCGGGATTGCTCTATCTGTCAGTGTTGGGCGATTTGTTCGAGTCATGGATCAAGCGCGTTTCCGGGCAGAAAGACAGCGGCAAAACGTTGCCGGGCCATGGCGGCGTGCTTGATCGGATTGATGCCCTGACCTCCACCTTGCCGATCGCCACGGGCATGTTGATGTGGCTGGAGCACGCTGTATGAATCCAAGCGGTATGCATTCAAGCGGAAAGAATCCAGACGGAATGAAACCAGGTGGCAACCGCGCGCGCGTACTGACCGTGCTGGGGGCCACCGGTACCATCGGCGTCAATACGCTCGATGTCGTATCACGCCATCCGGGCCGATTTGAGATTTTTGCCCTGACCGGGGCAACCCAGGTCGAACGCATGGTCGAGCAATGTCGTGTCCACCGGCCGCGCGTGGCAGTGATGAGCGAGCCTGCAGCGGCAAAAGCATTGCGCGCACGCATCGCGGAAGAAAAACTACCGGTTACCGTACTCGAAGGTGCAGATGCGTTGACCGAAGTGGCAACCGCCCCTGAAGTTGATACCGTCATGGCCGCCATCGTCGGTGCTGCGGGCCTGCCTGCCACCCTGGCCGCGGCGCAGGCAGGCAAAAGAATACTGCTCGCCAACAAGGAGACTCTGGTGGTATCCGGCCAGTTGTTCATGGATGCGATAGCCGCCAGTGGCGCCGAACTGCTGCCAATCGATTCTGAGCACAATGCGATTTTCCAGTCGCTGCCACGAGATTTCAAGGGTGACTTTCAACACGCTGGGGTGAATGCTTTGTGGCTCACCGCTTCTGGTGGCCCTTTCCGCACCTGGTCCGCTGAAGCCATTGCCGCGGCCACGCCTGCGCAAGCAGTTGCCCATCCCAACTGGGTCATGGGGAAAAAAATCTCGGTCGACTCGGCTAGCCTGATGAACAAGGGGCTTGAAGTGATTGAGGCGCGCTGGCTGTTCAATGCGCGCCCTGAGCAAATCAAGGTGGTGGTGCATCCGCAAAGCATCGTGCATTCGATGGTTGAATATGCGGATGGCTCGGTGATTGCGCAGATGGGCACGCCCGACATGCGTACCCCGATTGCCTACGCGTTGGGCTTTCCCGAGCGCATCGAGGCAGGAGTATCGGCGCTTGAGTTGATGGGCAAGCAGCTCACCTTCGAGGCGCCTGACGCGGCACGCTTTCCTTGCCTGCAGTTGGCGTTTGATGCATTGCATTCGGGCGGCAATGCGTCCGCCTTGCTGAATGCAGCCAACGAAGTGGCGGTGGCGCGCTTTCTGGACGGCAGCATTTCGTTTAATGCCATCGCGGCGAGCATAGCCCATACCCTGGATAAGCTGGCTGACGGCGCAGTTCAAACCCTTGATGAATTGCTCGATGCGGATTGCCGGGCGCGCACGGTGACCGAAACGTATTTGGGACGCATCAACGCATGAACATTTTGTACACCGTTTTATGGTTTCTGGTCGCGATCGGCATCCTGGTCGTGGTGCACGAACTGGGCCATTATTTCGCTGCGCGCCTGGCTGGCGTCAAGGTGCTGCGTTTTTCAGTCGGCTTTGGCAAACCGCTGATCAGCCGACGTTTTGGTCGAGATCAAACAGAGTGGTCACTGGCCGCCTTGCCGTTTGGCGGCTACGTAAAAATGCTCGACGAGCGCGAAGGCGAAGTCCCCGCTGCCGAGGCGCACCGCAGTTTTAACCGCGCCACGGTGTGGCGACGCATCGGTATTGTTGCGGCGGGCCCCCTCGCCAATTTCTTGCTTGCGATCGTGTTTTATTGGGCTTTGTTCATGCATGGATTGCCTGCGCTGAAACCCATGATTGGCGAGCCGCCTGTCGGCACCATAGCAGCAAAGGCGGGCTTGGTCGCGGGCGATGAAATACGGAGCGTCAACGGTAACGAAACCCTTTCCTTCCAGGACTTGCGGCTGAGCCTGCTGCGGACCGGGGTGGCAGGTGACCCGGTTGTGTTGGTTCTGGCAGATGGCCGTAGCGTGAAACTGGACGCGCAGCCTATCGAAACCGAGAACCTCGAGCGGGATGTTCTACGCCCCTTGGGGATCGTCCGGTTTGACCCGGAAATTGAACCGGTGATTGGAAAAGTTCTGCCTGATGGTGCGGCCGAGCGAGCGGGTTTTCAGCCCGGCGACCGGCTGGTTTCGGCCAACGGCCAGGCCGTTGCCCATTGGCAGGCCTGGGTTGAGTTGATACGCCAGCATCCTGCCAAGCCATTAAGTATTGAGTATGTGCGCAAGGGGCAGAGTGCAAGCTTGACGGTGGTGCCCGATGCTGTGGACGAAGCCGGTCAGCGCGTCGGCAAGATCGGTGCCGGCCCGCAAGTTGACGAAGCCATGCTGGCTGCATTGATGACCGAGGTACGTTACGGTCCGCTTGATGCGTTGGGACAAGGTGCCATCAAAACCTGGGACATGAGCGTGTTCACCCTTGAAATGATGGGGCGTATGGTATTGGGGCAAGTGTCCTGGAAAAACCTGTCTGGCCCGTTGACCATTGCTGACTACGCAGGGCAGAGTGCCGCGCTTGGCTGGATCAGTTTTGTGGGCTTTCTGGCGCTGGTGAGTGTGAGCCTGGGGGTGTTGAATCTGCTGCCGATCCCGTTACTGGATGGGGGTCACCTCATGTATTATGTGGCGGAAGTTTTCACGGGCCGGTCGGTGTCTGAGCGCACCATGGAAATAGGCAGCCGGATTGGCATGGCATTCCTG
>JAGXGP010000147.1 GCA_024636775.1 Hydrogenophilales bacterium | reverse complement strand
CGTCATTCTCACGTCTCCCAGCGGCACAACCGATCTGCATTTAAAACCCTTCGGCGTGATCATTTTCCTGACGCTGGCTCTGGCCGTATTTGATCTCGGAAAAACCATCCTCGAAGAGGAAGTGTTGATGCATAAGGATGTATATCGCCATAGCTCAACCCGACGCACCATCACCCGTTTCATGGCAGCGATATTGATTGCGGTATCCATTGAGGGCCTGCTGCTGCTGTTCAAATCGGCTGTGGGAGATGGCAAGCACGTCATGGATGGTGTGTGGATCATGGCGGCGGCGGTCGGCCTGCTGGTTGGGCTGGGCCTGTATGTCTATCTGGGTGCGCGCGCCGAGCAATTGCTGCTGCGACAAAAATCGAGGACGCGCACACTAAAAAGCATCTGAGTGGGCCTTTCTCATGCAGTGAGCGACTGCAGGCATGCACGGCATATCCATGGTGCATACCGCACCATCATTGCGCATGAATCGTAATAACGCACTCCAAAAAAATCACATTTTCAATAACAATCAACAACTTGCCTGCCTGGCACGATCACTGCTTTTCTATTCTTGACCCGACCGGCTACTCGGGTCACAGCCACGCCATCTTTTGGCACCCAAGGACAACGAAGTCCTGACCCGGTTTCACATGCTGCCCATTCGTTTTGTTCCATCTACAAGCGATGCTCACTGGACAGTGATACCGATCTATTTTTGCAATGAATATTGAATGCGTAAGGAGAAGCACGATGAAAAGAAGACAGATCATTAAGGGTCTCATGTTCACCCCCGTAGCACTGGCATTGGCGTTGGCCGGTTGCGGCAAGGAAGCGCCCACCGAAGTGAAGCCTGCCGCCGAAATGGTTGCGCCCGCAGGCGCCGGCACGGTTGGGCCGGCTGAAAAACCTGATCTGAAATTCGGCTTCATCAAGTTAACCGACATGGCGCCGCTGGCGGTCGCCTATGAAAAACGTTTCTTCGAAGACGAGGGCTTATACGTCACCCTGGAAGCGCAGGCCAACTGGAAGGTGCTGCTCGATCGCGTGATCGACGGCCAACTCGACGGCGCGCACATGTTGGCCGGCCAGCCGCTCGGTGCCACCATCGGCTTCGGCACCAAGGCCGACATCATCACCGCCTTCTCGATGGATCTGAACGGCAACGCCATTACCGTTTCCAACGCAGTCTGGGATGCTATGAAGAAACACGTTCCCATGGGCGCGGACGGCAAGCCAATACACCCGATCAAGGCGGATTATCTGAAGCCGGTGGTGGACGACTTCAAGAAGGCTGGCAAACCTTTCAAAATGGGCATGGTGTTCCCGGTTTCCACCCACAACTACGAGCTGCGCTACTGGCTCGCCGCAGGGGGCATCCACCCCGGTTACTACGCGCCGGACAAGGGCGACACCAGCGGCCAGATCAAGGCCGATGCGCTGCTCTCCGTGACACCGCCGCCGCAAATGCCCTCCACCATGGAAGCCGGCACCATCAACGGCTACTGCGTGGGCGAGCCATGGAACCAGCAGGCTGTGTTCAAGGGCATCGGCGTACCGGTCATCACCGACTACGAAATCTGGAAGAACAATCCGGAGAAAGTGTTTGGCGTGTCCAAGGCCTGGGCCGAGAAGTATCCCAACACCCACATCCGCGTGGTGAAGGCGATGATTCGTGCGGCCAAATGGCTGGACGAAAACAATAATGCCAACCGGCCTGAGGCGGTGAAGATCCTGTCCAAGCCCAACTACGTGGGTGCTGACGAAGCGGTCATTGCCAACAGCATGACCGGCACCTTCGAGTATGAAAAAGGCGATAAGCGTGCGGTACCGGACTTCAACGTGTTCTTCCGTCACAACGCCACCTATCCCTACTACTCGGATGCGGTGTGGTATCTGAGCCAGATGCGTCGCTGGGGCCAGATTTCCGAAGCCAAGCCGGATAGCTGGTACTCGGACATGGCGAAACAGGTCTACCGCCCGGATATATACGCCCAGGCTGCCAAGGCGCTGATTGCCGAAGGCAAGATGAAAGCGACGGACTTTCCGGACTTTGCGACCGAGACCGGCTACAAGCCACCCCAAACCGAGTTCATCGACAACATCACCTTTGACGGCAGCAAGCCCAATGCCTATCTGGAGCAGTTCAAGATCGGCCTGAAAGGCAGCGCAAAACCGTAAGGGCCACGACTCCCTGTTCCTGCTGTTCCGGGGAACAGGGATCCATGCCCACGCCACCGTGCGCAGCAACATCCATAAGGAATCACCATGAAAGCACTTACTCTTTCAAACATCAGTCAAAATCCGAGCCACTTCCGGCCCACGCCCGCCCAACTGTCCAAGCTGGGGCGCGCCCTGTTGTTACCGCTGATCGCCACCTCGCTGTTCCTGTTTCTCTGGTACAACGCGGCGAAGATGATCGACACCTCGCTCGGCCAGTTTCCGGGCCCGGTTGAAGTATGGGAACAGAGCGGCAACCTGGTGACCGAGCATCGGCAGGAACGCCAGCGCGAAGTCGCCTTTATCGAACGTCAGGAAGTGCGGAACGCGCAGATCCTGTCCACCAACCCGCAAGCCGACGTGCAAATCCGGCCCTATACCGGCAAGCCCACGTTTATCGACCAGATCGGCACCAGTCTGATGACCGTGTTAGCCGGTTTCTTCCTGGCTTCATTAATTGCGATTCCGCTGGGCATCCTGATCGGGCTCAACGAATCGGTCTACACCGCCGTCAACCCGCTGATTCAGCTATTCAAACCGGTGTCGCCGCTGGCCTGGCTGCCGCTCGTGACCATGGTGGTGAGCGCGGTGTACGTAAGCCAGGATCCTGCCTTCTCCAAGTCTTTCATCACCTCGATGCTCACGGTGATGCTGTGTTGCCTGTGGCCAACGGTGATCAACACCGCGGTCGGCGTCTCCAACGTCAGCAAGGATTTGCTCAACGTCAGCCAGGTATTGCGCCTGCCGGTGATGACCCATGTGTTCAAGATCATCGTGCCGGCCTCGCTGCCGCTGATGTTCACCGGTCTGCGTTTGTCGCTGGGCATCGCCTGGATGGTGCTGATCGCCGCCGAGATGCTGGCGCAGAGTCCCGGTCTCGGCAAATTCGTGTGGGATGAATTCCAGAACGGTAGCTCAAATTCGCTCGGCCGGATCATGGTGGCTGTACTGGTCATCGGCTTCATCGGTTTCCTGCTCGACCGCAGCATGCTGTTTTTGCAGAAGAGCGTCAGCTGGGACAAGACCGCTGTCCTGCGCTAACCAATCTGCGTTAATCGAATAAAGGGAACGCAATCATGAAAAGCTATCTGCAACTGTCCGAAGTCAGCATCGACTTCCCTACGCCCAAAGGCCCCTACCGGGCCCTGGACAAAATCAGCCTGGACATCGCCCAGGGCGAGTTCGTCAGCCTGATTGGTCACTCCGGCTGCGGCAAGTCCACTGTGCTCAACATCGTCGCCGGCCTGCACCAGGCGACCGAAGGCGGCGTGCTGCTCGAGGATCGGGAGGTGAACGCCCCAGGCCCGGAACGCGCGGTGGTATTCCAGAACCATTCCCTGCTGCCCTGGCTCACCGCCTACCAGAATGTGGAGCTGGCGGTGAAGCGCGTGTTCAAGGGCCAAAAGAGCAAAGCCGAGATGAAGGACTGGATTATTCACAACCTGACCCTGGTCAACATGGAGCACGCGCTGGACAAGCGCCCGGACGAGATCTCCGGCGGCATGAAGCAGCGTGTGGGCATTGCCCGCGCACTGGCGATGGAACCGAAAGTGCTGCTGATGGATGAACCGTTTGGTGCGCTGGATGCGCTCACCCGGGCGCAATTGCAGGATTCCATCATGGAAATCCATGCTGATCTGGGCAACACCGTCATCATGATCACTCACGATGTGGACGAAGCCGTGCTGCTCTCGGATCGCATTGTCATGATGACCAACGGCCCGGCTGCCAGCATCGGCGAGATTCTGCAGATCGACCTGGAACGTCCCCGCAAGCGCGTGGAGCTATCGGGCGATGCCCGCTACAACCACTTCCGCCACGAAGTACTGGCCTTCCTGTATGATCGTCAGCGCAAGGTGGAGGAAATCGGCACTTCAAAAAAGTCGCGTGAAACGTCTTCTTCCAGCACAACGTGCCACGCCAAACAGGCCTGAGAACAATCCCGAAGCCTTTTCCAGCTAAACGGGTGATCCACAGTCAAAAACTATATTGGGCCATAGGATTCCGGCGGCACGGCACGCAGCCAGCTTCACGTAGAAGACTGGCGTCCTCCGAAAATAAAGCCCTCCCGCCCGGCGGGGACCGCGAAGCTTGAGTCTGCGCCAAAATCCGGGCACGATGAGGCTCAGCTATTCGTAATTCCCCCTTGCCATGACTTACTGTCTCGCCATCAAAACCGACAGCGGATTGATTTTTGCATCCGACTCGCTCACCAACGCCGGCATTGATCACGTCAGCTCTTATTCCAAAATGCACACCTTCGTGAAGCCGGGCAATCATTTGTTTGTGTTGCTGGCAGCAGGCAATCTTGCCACGACGCAAAGCGTGGTGAAGCGGCTGCAAGAAGATGAACAATTAGGCAGTCTGCCCAACTTGTCCACGGTGCAGACGATGAGTGAGGCGGTCAATTACGTCGGCACCGTCTCGTCCGAAGTGCAGCGCATTCAGGCTGAACGAGATACCGCCAGCACCAATTTTGAAGCCACCTTCATCTTTGGCGGCCAGATCGCCGGTCAGCCTCATGAGATCTACATGATCTACCCACAGGGCAACCACATCCACGAGTCAGACGCGCGTCCTTTCTTGCAGATTGGCGAAGCCAAATATGGCAAGCCCATTCTGGACCGTGTGGTTCGTCACGACACCACGCTGGAACAGGCTGCGCGTTGTGCGCTGGTGTCAATCAACTCGACGATTCGATCCAACCTGACTGTTGGCCCACCGGTTGAGCTGATGCTCTATTCCACCAACACGCTGGATATGGGGCGCCACATGGTGTTCAAGGAAAACGATCCCTATTACCGCTCGCTGGGCGATGCCTGGAACGAAGGCTTGCGCCAGGCGCTCAACAGCCTGCCAGCCTTTGAGTGGGAACAGAACCTGCAACCCGTGCAAGTCGTCGCAGGCACCGCTAACGACGGCGAGCAAATGCGGGGCTAATAGCCAGCCAGCCCTCTCCGGGCTCAGGCTGGCGCGTAAGCCGCATCCTTCATCACTTGCGACAACGTGCCATAGGCTTCGGCCCAAGCATCCCGTGTGTCGTTGGTGAATCCCGAGCCCAATCCATGCTCCAGCGTCCACAACAGCGCCGCACCGACCGTGTCGTAATGCGCGGCCTCGACCCCATACCCAACATGCCGACGCGCCATTTCCTGCGCCACCGGAACCAGCTCCTCGAGCCGAGTTAGACTGTTGACGATAAAGCCGAGTGCCTGCATCAGTTTTTTCCCCTGCGATTGCATGTCACCCGTGAATAGAGGTCGAATTGCAGGATCGAGCGCAAACAGACGTTGATAGAACAAACCGGCAGCAGTGTCCTGAATCGTGATGACCTCAGCCCATGATTGTTGGATGAGGGTGATGTGTTGTGGCGTCATGATAAGTTCTCGCTATTTGATGGTTGAATCGTGGAACCAGCAGCCGCCACGATTTCGGCAGCAGGTCGTGCTGTGCGGGCCTTGCCTCTGTCCAAGCCAGCGTAAATAAAGAGTCGCTCAAAACGACCCTGTTATGCTTACCCCAAATGGAAAGCGTTGCACATGCCTTGCCAACTTGCTTCAGCAGGGACCATGCCAACCATCCAAACCCCACCCATTCATCATTGCGTGTGGAACAGGCATTCCGCACACAAGCCGTTATGCTTTTATGATGTGCATGCGTGCACTACAGGTGTGCATTCATGATGATTTATGGACATTCAATGAATCGCGCGCTGCCGTCGTACGCGCGATTCAGAACCCGCCCGACTGGCTTGTAACTTGCTTGTAAGGCACAGACCCCAAACTTCCAAAAGCCATGAGCATCCACGTCGCTATTCGCCACACTACGCATTACAAATTTGATCGTCTTGTGGCCTTGAGTCCGCATATCGTGCGGCTCCGCCCGGCGCCGCATTCGCGTACGCCCATCCTTGCCTACACGTTAAAGATCACGCCGGAGACGCACTTCATCAACTGGCAGCAGGATCCGTTCGGCAATTACCTCGCACGCCTGGTGTTCCCTGAAACCACACGCGAATTCTCGGTCGACGTTGAAGTGATCGCCGATATGACGGTGATCAATCCCTTCGATTACTTCATCGAAGATAGTGCCCAGCACTGGCCGTTCGACTACGCCACGTCGCTGAAACGCGAGCTCGCGCCCTATCTGGAAACCGAGCCGGCGGGCGAGCACCTCGCCGCGTGGCTGGCCAAGGTGCCGCGCGAAAAAACGCAAACCAACAACTTTCTGGTTGCGCTGAACCAGCGCCTGCAGCACGACATCGCCTATACCGTGCGCATGGAAGTCGGCATCCAGAGCTGCGAGGAAACGCTGGAGAAAGCCCTCGGCTCATGCCGCGACTCGGCCTGGCTGCTGGTGCAGATTCTGCGTCATCTGGGCCTGGCGGCGCGTTTCGTGTCGGGTTATCTGGTGCAGCTCACCGCTGACGAAAAATCGCTCGACGGCCCCTCTGGCCCCGAGAAGGATTTCACCGACCTGCACGCCTGGGCCGAGGTGTTTATACCGGGTGCGGGCTGGGTCGGACTCGATCCGACTTCGGGTCTGTTCACCGGCGAAGGCCACATTCCGCTTGCGGCCACGCCACAGCCTTCGTCCGCGGCGCCGATCGAAGGCATGACCGACCCCTGCGAAGTCGAATTCGAATTTTCCAACACCGTCACCCGCATCCTGGAAGACCCGCGCGTCACCCTGCCGTATTCGGATGAGGATTGGGCGGCGATTCTCGCGCTGGGTCACGCGGTCGATGAAAAACTCGTCCAGCAGGACGTGCGCCTGACCCACGGCGGCGAGCCTACCTTTGTCTCCATCGATGACATGGAAGGTGCCGAGTGGAACACGGATGCATTAGGCGAACACAAGCGCGAGCGCGCCGAGGTACTGGTCAGGCGGCTGAAGAAAAGACTGCCGGCGGGTGCGCTGCTGCACACCGGACAGGGCAAATGGTATCCCGGTGAGCCCTTGCCGCGCTGGGCGCTGGGCCTGTTTTGGCGGCGCGACGGTAAAGCCATCTGGAAGAACGAGGAATGGCTGGCCCAAGCCGGTCAGGATTACGGCCACACGGTCGAAGATGCCCAGCGTTTTGCCGAAGCCATGACACCCTACCTGGGTTTGCCATCACGTTATGTCCAGGCCACCTATGAAGATGCGCTTGCCGCACTGCTGCAGGAAGCCGAAATTCCGCTGAACCTCGACGCCGAACGGGTTGATCTGAATGATCCGTCCGCACGCGGCCAGCTTGCCAACAAACTGTCGCGCGGCCTAAACAAGCCAACCGGGTATGTGCTGCCGCTGGCGTGGCGCTACGACACCCATCACTGGCACAGCGCACTGTGGCGGACGCGCCGGGACCGGCTGTATCTGGTACCCGGCGATTCCGCGATGGGCTTGCGTCTGCCGTTGGGTTCGTTGCCGTGGGTGGCCGAGGAGAAGCGCGAGCCATGGATCGAGGTCGATCCCTTTGCGCCCACAGCCCCGCTCGCCAACTTTCACGGTGAGGTCGCCGTGCGCTACAGCCATCTTGAACAAGCCGCGCCCGAACATCCCGAAATCCACCCCCAACCCGAAGATGACAGCGTTACGGTCGAAGTCCCCCACACTGCACTGTGCGTCGAAGCGCGCGGTGGCTGCCTGCATGTGTTCATGCCGCCCACCCGCACGCTGGAGCAATACCTCGAAGTCCTCGCGGTGGTCGAAGCTTGCGCCGCCAAACTGAAACAACCGGTGGTAATCGAAGGCTACGCACCGCCGGGCGATACCCGCGTTGACAAGCTGCTGGTCACCCCCGACCCCGGTGTCATCGAAGTCAACATCCACCCGGCCCATTCATGGGAGCAGCTGGTCGAGACGACCACGATGGTCTACGAGGAAGCACGCCTGTCGCGCCTGGCCGCCGAGAAGTTCATGCTCGATGGCCGCCACGCCGGCACCGGTGGCGGCAACCACGTCACCCTCGGAGGCGCGACGCCTGCCGACAGCCCTTTCCTGCGCCGGCCCGATGTACTCGCCAGCCTGATCACCTACTGGCAGCATCACCCCGCGCTATCGTACCTGTTCTCGGGCCTGTTTATCGGCCCCACCAGCCAGGCGCCTCGCGTCGACGAAGGCCGACCCGAACGGCTGTACGAACTCGAAATCGCGTTCCAGCAGATGCCCGTCGGCGAGACGCCGCAGCCCTGGCTGGTCGACCGGCTGTTGCGCAACCTGCTGACCGATCTCACCGGTAACACCCATCGCTCTGAGTTTTGCATCGACAAGCTGTATTCGCCCGACTCCGCCACCGGACGGCTGGGGCTGGTCGAATTCCGTGCCTTTGAAATGCCGCCGCACGCGCGCATGAGCCTGGCGCAGATGCTGCTGGTGCGCGCGCTGGTCGCCCGCTTCTGGGACAAGCCGTATCGCAAGCCGCTGGTGCGCTGGGGAACCTTGCTGCACGACCGCCACATGCTGCCGCATTACATGTGGGCAGACCTGAAGGATGTGATCGATGACCTCAACGATGCCGGATTCCCGTTCCAACTCGATTGGTACAAGCCATTCATGGAATTCCGATTCCCGCGATTTGGCACGCTGCAACTCAGTAACATTGCCGTCGAACTGCGCACCGCCATCGAGCCCTGGCATGTACTGGGCGAAGAAAGCTCCAGCCAGGGCACAGCTAGGTATGTGGATTCCTCCATCGAACGCGTGCAGGTCAAGATCACAGGCTTGACCGGCGACCGCTATGTGCTGACCTGCAATGGCCGCCGGGTTCCGCTGCTGCCCACCGGCACCTATGGCGAAGCCGTGGCCGGCGTGCGCTACCGGGCGTGGCAACCGCCCTCCGCACTGCATCCAACGATCGGGATTCATTCGCCGTTGACCTTTGACCTGATCGACACCTGGAATGGTCGCGCCATCGGCGGCTGCACCTATCGGGTTGTTCACCCCGGCGGGCGCCACGACGACACCTTCCCGATCAACGCGATGGAAGCCGAAGCACGCCGCCACATCCGCTTCCAGGATTGGGGGCACACCGCTGGCCCCCTCACCCCGCCGCCCGGCCTGGCATCGATTGCCCACTTTTATCCTGGCGGCACCCCGCCTGGCCCGATGGCACCCCCGGCAGAAGAACTGTCGGAGGAATTTCCACATACGCTCGATTTACGTCGTCAATAACCTGTACCCATTTCGGAAAAAACCATGGCTCACATTCACTTCATCGGCGGCGAAAAAGGCGGCGTCGGCAAATCGTTGGTCGCCCGCATCCTCGCGCAATATCTGATCGACCACGAGCGCCCGTTTCTGGGATTCGACACCGACAAATCGCACGGTGCGCTGATGCGCTTTTATGCCGGATACGCTTCGCCTGTCGTGGTGGACCGCTACGAAAGTCTCGATGCCATTGTCGAAGCGGCCGTCGCTGAACCCAATCGCAGCATCCTGGTCGACATGGCCGCGCAAACGCAGGATGCGCTGACGCAATGGATGGATGATTCCGCGCTAATCGAATTGTCGAGCGAAATGGGACTGGGGCTGTCGTATTGGCACGTGATGGACTCGGGTCGCGACTCGGTTGATCTGCTGAAAAAACTGCTGAACCGGTTCGGCTCCCGTCTGAATTACGTGCTGGTGCAAAACCACATCCGTGGCGACAACTTCGACATTCTCGAAGCCTCCGGCGAGAAAAAACGGGCGCTGGAATTGCACGCCCGCGTCATCAACATCAAGCGTCTGCACGAAGCCTCGATGGTCAAGATCGATGGACACAGCAGCAGCTTCTGGTCCGCCACGCAAAGTTCGGATGAGCATGCGCTGGGCATCCTGGAACGGCAACGCGTCAAGATGTGGCTGAAAAATGCCTACAGCGAAATCGACACGCTGCATATTTGATCAACCATGCCGCGCTTGAATCATGCGGCAGAACGCCACACCCTGGCTGGTACAATGAACCATGCGACGATTTAAGATCCT
>JAGXGP010000146.1 GCA_024636775.1 Hydrogenophilales bacterium | reverse complement strand
CGCTGAACGTCGTCGACCTCGTGGCGACAGACCTTGATGACCTGCTAAAGCAGGTCAACTGCCGCAGCATCAACGTGAACGGCGAGACGATCGTCGTTAATACTGCCCAAGCCACCGTCGAACGCGTCGTTCCTGACTGGCGCAGCCGTCTGCTGGCGGTAATCGGCGACCCGAGCATTGCCTATATCCTGATGCTGCTGGGCATTTACGGGCTGATCTACGAGTTTTCAAATCCCGGCATGATGCTTCCCGGCATCGTCGGCGGCATCAGCCTGCTGCTGGCGATGTTTGCGCTGCAAGTCATGCCAATCAGCTACGCCGGAATGGGTTTGATATTCCTCGGCCTGGCGCTGATGATTGCGGAAGCATTCATCCCCAGCTTCGGTGCACTGGGGCTGGGCGGCATCGTTGCCTTCGTCATCGGCTCGGTAATGTTGATCGATACCGATGTCCCCGGTTACGGCATCCCCTGGATGCTGATCGTGCCGGTTGCCGTCACCAGCGCCCTGTTCAGCTTTTTTGTCGCGGGGATGGCGATCAAGGCACGCGCGCGTCCGGTGGTGACTGGTGCCGAAGAGATGATCGGCGCCCACGGCGAGATCCTCGACGATATGGAACGCGATGGCTGGGCGCGCGTTCACGGCGAACACTGGCAGGTACGCAGCACGGTGCCGCTCCGGCGCGGCGACTCGGTACGCGTACGCGCCCGGCAGGATTTGACACTTGATGTGGAAAAGGAGAATGACCATGTTTGAATTCGGCGGCCTGACTATTGTGTTCCTGATCGTGGTCCTTGCGATCGCAAGTCTGCGCATCCTGCGCGAATACGAGCGCGGCGTGGTGTTCATGCTCGGCCGCTTCTGGAAAGTGAAAGGGCCGGGACTGATCCTCGTCATCCCCGGAATCCAGCAAATGGTGCGCGTGGATTTGCGCACCGTGGTCCTCGACGTGCCAAGCCAGGACGTGATCTCGCGCGACAACGTCTCGGTCAAGGTCAACGCCGTGCTGTATTTCCGCGTCATCGACCCGGCCAAGGCCATTTTGCAGGTGGAAGAGTTCCTAGTCGCCACCAGCCAGCTGGCGCAGACCACATTGCGTGCCGTTCTGGGCAAGCACGAACTCGACGACATGCTGGCTGAGCGCGAACGCCTGAATCAGGACATCCAGCAACTGCTGGACGCGCAAACTGACGCCTGGGGCATCAAGGTCTCAAACGTCGAAATCAAGCACGTCGACATCGACGAAACCATGGTGCGCGCGATCGCCAAACAGGCCGAAGCCGAACGTGAACGGCGCGCCAAGATCATCCATGCTGAAGGCGAATTACAGGCCTCTGAAAAACTGCTGGCCGCCGCCGAAATTCTCGCCGTCAGGCCTGAGGCCATGCAACTGCGCTATCTGCAGACGCTCTCCAACATCGCCGGCGACAAGACCAACACCATCGTCTTCCCGATGCCGGGCAATTTGATGAACTTGATGATGCCCGACGGTAAAAAGGTCGACTGACCCCGGCAAGCAACCCCAAGATCAACGTGACTTCGGGAACCCCGGACCGACAAAACACTCTATACTCGCGTTAATGGCCTTTTGGGCTTTGTTTTGACCATTTCACGTGAGGAAACCACATGAACCCGCAAGTCACCACGATTAACCGCAGCCAATCTGCGGTCGCTTCGACCAACAAGGTCGTTCGCAACACTTACATGCTGCTGTCGATGACGCTGGCATTTTCGGCGCTTGTCGCGGGCATCTCGATGTCCCTGAACCTGCCGCACCCGGGCATGATCATCACCCTGGTCGGTTACTTCGGCCTGCTGTTCCTGACTACCAAGTTCCGTGAAAGCGGCCTCGGCATCGCCTTCGTGTTCGCCCTCACCGGCTTCATGGGCTACACGCTCGGCCCCATCATCAACGCTTACCTGTCTTTGCCAAACGGCGGTCAGGTGGTGATGATGGCGATGGGCGGCACCGCCGCGATCTTCCTCAGTCTGTCAGCCTACGTGATGACCTCCCGCAAGGATTTCAGCTTCATGGGCGGCTTCCTGATGGTCGGCATTCTGGTAGGCTTTCTGGCTGGCCTCGGCGCAATGTTCTTCGACATGCCCGGCCTGTCGCTGGCGGTGTCCGCCATGTTCGTGCTGCTGATGTCCGGCCTTATCCTGTATGAGACCAGCAACATCATCCACGGTGGTGAGACCAACTACATCATGGCGACCGTCACGCTGTTCGTAGCGATCTTCAACCTGTTCACCAGCCTGCTGCATCTGCTGGGCTTTGCCAGCAACGACTGATCGTTGATGGCTTATGCAAACAAAACGGCGCCCTCAAGGGCGCCGTTTTTTATCGACACCCACTGCCATCTCGACGCGGCCGAGTTCAATGCCGACCGTGACGCCGAGTACGCGCGTGCCGTTGCTGCCGGCGTAGCCATCCAGATCGTCCCTGCCGTCAGCCGCGACAGCTTCGCTACGGTAGCCGCCGCCTGCGAACGATATCCCGGCTGTCTGCCCGCATGGGGGCTACACCCCATGTTGCTCGACGTCCATCGCCCCGAACACCTCGTCAACCTGCGTGCACAGATCGACGCCCAGCGCCCGGTTGCCATCGGCGAAATCGGACTCGATCTGTTTGTGAGCAACCTCGATTACGCCACCCAGGAATTCTTCTACGTCGAACAACTGAAACTCGCACAGGAATACGACCTGCCCGTGCTGCTGCATTGCCGCCGTGCAAATGATGAAATCCTAAAGCACCTGCGAAAGATCAAGGTACGTGGCGGCATCGCCCACGCATTCAACGGCAGTCCGCAGCAGGCGGGTGAGTTCATCAAACTGGGGTTCAAGCTGGGCTTTGGTGGCGCCTTCACCTGGCCACGCGCGAACAAGCTAAGGCGGTTGGCCGCTGACTTGCCACTGGACGCGATCGTGCTGGAAACCGACAGCCCCGACATTCCGCCAATATGGATCGGGCGCGGACGAAACGCACCGGGCGAATTACCGCTCATTGCGCAAACGCTGGCTCAATTACGGGGAATGAATGTGACAGATATCCGCGATGCGACAACACACAACGCGCTGGAAATATTGGGTCCGATAGCGGGCTAGATCGCCACGTCCTGCGTGGATGGGTTGCGCACTATTCGGCGTAACCGAACTTTCCCACCCACTCGCCCCGGCGATAATCGATCGACAGCCATCCTGGCACAAAAGGGCGCGGATTCTCGAGCACAAAATTATCCGAAGGCGGCGCGCCCGCCGAATCCGACACACTGCAACGGCGCGTCATGATGGGACGAAATCTTACCGCCAGGGTGTCATTGACTGGCGTAGCCGGATCCCCGCCCTCGCTGAACAGCACCCGTTTGCGAAGCAAGCACGAAAACAGCAATTCCATTTCGGCAATAAGAGGCGTGGTTCGTCGGGACAACGCCCGTTCCGCTGCTGCAGTGAGACGAATATCCAGCGTTTTATCGTGCAGAGTGACGTTCATCAGGCGGCTCCAGACTGGACAAGGATTATTACCCCGTTATCGGCCATCTCCAAACCTGACTGAAGTTCAGGCCGGTAGAGGGAAACCGCCACGCGGTCACCGCAACAACCTCACTTATCCCTGAACATCCATCGCGAGATCATCATGCCGGGGCAAAACCCTGTCACTGCCGCAAACAATAGAAACGCGGCTGGAATATAGAGCCACCAATGCACGACACTCATGCCGGTGAGCCAGATACCGGACTAGATATTGGCGCTTACAAAGAAAAAGAAAAAACGTGCGGCCGGGCTGGATTGAAAATATTTCATCTTGTCTCCTTGATCACATCCGGGCAAAACACGTTCACTCCCTCTCCAGACGCTGCGTGCGCGGTGCTTGCTCCCCACGCACGCAGAGCCCAAATCAAAGTGTCAAATCCTTGCCGGACCATTCACACAAAACGGCTCGCCACCTCCTTAGAAGTCGCGCGCGACCTTGAATCCGTTGATGATGATGTCGCCTGCCACCATGCGAGCCCCATGGTTCACGGCATCCAGAATATCGTTATCTGTCCAGCCGGCGTCGCGCGCGGTCTGCAGGTCGGGGGCCGTGACGCTATTCGAGTCACGTGTCATTTTCAGCACCAGGCCTACCATTGCTTTTTCCTTATCACTGAGCGGGCTGTGATTGAAGTCGGCGCGAGTGGCTGCTACCTGGTCTGCCGTCCAGCCTGCCATGTTCATCAGCATCCCTGCATTCATGTCGATGCAATAACTGCAGTTTCCGGTTTGTGATACCAGCATGCGGATGGTGGTCGTCAGCGGCATGGACAGCGTAGGGTGCTGCATGATGCTGCCGTAATACTCCCAAGTCTGCTTGAGCAGGAACGGGTTGCTGCTATAAACCTGCAGTGCCGTGGGTACGCCGCCCCAAGCTTGCGTAATTTGCGCGTAGATTTCGGCCACTTCACCGGTTGCAGAATCGGGGGTTTGAGTTTGCAGAATGCTCATATCTACTCCTTGCATAGGTTATATCCAGCGTCTGACTTGGGTTTTGTACGCCCGATAATCATCGCCAAACTTGGCTTCGAGGTGTGCTTCTTCGTGCCGGATCACACCGAAGCGGAGCATGATCCAAATCAATGGGGCAAAAATCAGCGGCCAAAAAGTGTGAAGCAGCATCGACACCCCGGCCAGTACAAACCAGTCGCCGAGGTAAATCGGATTACGGCTGAACTGGAATGGCCCACCCGTACATAGCGTCGACGCGCCGCCATACGGATTGACCGTGGTGCGGTGTCGTGTAAACGTCCACATCGCCCAGAGCATCAGACCCAATCCGATGATCACTGCAAGCCACCCGAGCGGGCGGGTCAGTACGCCCAGGTCGAGCGGCAGTGGAAACGGGTTTCGATCCAGCCACCAACCGCCTAACATCGCAGCCGCATAGGGTGCGGGCGGCAGAATCAAGGTACGTGGGCGGCCCGTATCAACGTCCAGATTGCGTTCCATGTTGTTCTCCATTCAAGCAGCAGTCTTGGTGGCCTTCAGCGTTTCCAGGTAATGGCTTAATTGCATCAGGCAACCGTTAAATGCAGCAACGGATTGCGTGTTCTTGCTCATCCCAATACAGCCCTCCAGGGCTGATACGATGAAAAAAGCGGTGTCATTGGCCAACACGTCTTTTCGAACTTCGCTGGATTGTTGGCCGCGCTTGAGTGCCGCTGTCACGACATCGACCCAGTCCTGGAATAGCGCATTCAATTTGACGCGAAACGTCTCGTCCACCGGACTCATTTCCTGCATCAGATTATTGAGCGGGCAGCCCAGCATCACCTCAGCGGGGTCGTTGAACATCGTTTTGGATTGCAGCAAGGCTTGCAAGGTAGACAGCGGCTGCTCAGTTTCAAGCAGGGGGGCGAACATCATGGCCGTCATGAAAGGTCGAATCACCTCATCAATCACGGCCAGACCAAGCGTTTTTTTGTCCGGGAAATGGTGGTACAGCGCGCCTTTGGTCAGACCGGTATCGACGAGAATCTGTGAAATCGATGCGGCCTGGAATCCATTCTTGTGGATCTCGACAAACGCGGCTTCCAGCATTTTTTGCCGGGTGAGGTCGGAGGTTTTGGTGGTTGCGTTCATGAACTTCATCATACATACCGGTTGGTATGTGTCAAGGCGCTATTTGATATTTTTTAAATGGCGCACTGAACGCACTCGATGGGTGGGTGTAGTGGATAGCCCCGCTCACACAGAGCCGGTCAGCCCTGTTCGGCTCAGTGCGTCTGCGATTAACGGATGTCGCGTTGGGCCGTGGCGCGCAAAAACTCATTCCGCATCTGGTCGCTGTCCTTGAAACAACCGGTAAACGCTTGCGTCACCACCCGCTCGTCACCCCGGCGGTCTTCACCCAGCAGCAGGCACAACTGCTCGGCCTCGACAATGCACGCCGCACCTTTGGCCATGCCATGGGTCACCAGTGCTTCGGCAATGTCGCGCGTCATCCATTCCTGATATGTGAAGCGGTGGCCAATGGCATCGACCATGCGGCCGATGCGGCCGAAGCCATGCAGACGCCCGCCCGGAATATAGGCCACGTGCGCCACGCCGCGAAACGGCACCAGATGATGCGGACACACCCCATGCACCGCGATGCCGCGCACCACCACCATGTCGTCGCGCTCATCGGCAAAGCCTTCTCCCAACGCCTCTTTGGGAGAGATGGCATAGCCGCCGAGCAAACGCTTTTGCCACAATTCGCGCACCCGCAGTGCCGTGCGCCCGGTATGCACCGAATCCGGCGCCACGCCGCAGGCGGTGAGCATGGCATTAACTGCCGCCTCGAACGCCACCGGATCGAACGACCCGGTTTGCGGGATACCTGGACTGCCACTGCCGTGCGGCGGATGGCCATCGTGGTCGCAGGAATCATCCATCAGTTCAGCGTTGCCTTGAGGAACTCCAGCGTGCGCGCCCACGAATCGGTGTCGGCCTCGTTGTCGTATTTGAGTGGCAAGTTGAACTGCGCGGCATAGCTATCGGCCTCGCGGTTGGTGAAGGTATGCTTCACACCAGGGTAGGCCACAAACATGTAATCCGCCTTGGCGTTGTCCATTTCGGTTTTGAACGCTTCAACCTGCACCGGCGGCACCACCGGGTCGGCTTCGCCATGGAAAACACGAATCTTGGCCTTGATGTCGCCCGGCTTCACCGCCACATCGGTGGCCAGCACCCCGTGAAAACTCACCACGGATTTAAGCGGCAAACCCGCGCGTGCCATGTTGAGCACCACGCCACCGCCGAAGCAGTAGCCCAGCGCGGCGATCTCGCCTTTTTTCACATTAGGCTGGCTGTCGAGAAAATGGGAGGCTGCCTGGAAGCGGCTCAGGGCCAGCGGCGGATTTTTGTTGATGCTGCCGGCCAGCGCACCGGCCTCTTTCGGGTTGGTCGCAACCTGGCCGTTGCCATACATGTCGACCACCAGCGCGACATAGCCTTCGCTGGCGAGCATGCGCGCACGCTTCCTTGCGTAATCGTTTGCACCCCACCATTCGGGCACCACCAGCACCCCGGCGCGCTTGCCCTTGACCGCATCGTCAAACGCCAGAAAACCTTGCATGACGGTATCGCCCGCCTTGTAGCTGACGTCCTTGCCCACCACTGCAGCCAGGGCAGATGAAGTAAAAAACAACAATGACAAAGCGAGTGCGGTTTTCATGGGTGTCTCCAGGTTGGGAATAGCAGAGCATACCGCGCCCGAACGCGCCGTACCAACCATGAGCCCTGCCACATGCAGCCTATCCGAACCCACACCCGATCTATTCTCGATGCTTCAAGGCTGTGCCATGATGGCTGCCATCGTGGGTTTGCGTTGAGGTGTCTGTGATTCTTTGGGGCGTAATTTGGGGTGGCTTGCTTGGTTTGATTCTGAGCAAATGGGATGGAGGCGGCGTCATTCTGGGCGCGCTATTAGGCGCGCTGGCTGGCCTGACCTTGCGAAACGCGGTGCGTAGCGAGATGACGCGAATGCAGTCGGCGAAGCGGGAAACGCCCCATTCTGCAAGCGCACCCTTAACCCGACCTTCAACCCTCCAAACCCCGGTCGCACCCAACGACGCGTGGACTCAAACCGAAGAACCCGCCACCTCACCCCCTGAACCCCTAGCGATTGCGACACGGTCGGCACCCATCGCCCAACCCGCAGAGTCGGTGCGGCCCACCGCACCTCCACAACCTGCAACAGCCCCTTCCGAACCCAATGTTGTCGACAAGGCACTGGCTGCAGCCATCGCCTGGCTCACCGGCGGCAACACCGTGGTCCGGATTGGTGTGGTCGTGCTGTTTATCGGCCTGTCGTTTCTGGCGAAATATGCGGCGGAAAATGCCCTCTTCCCGGTGGAGCTTCGGCTCGCACTGGTCGGCGCAACCGGCATGGTGCTGCTGCTCATCGGCTTTCGTTTGCGCGACCAACGGCCCGGCTATGCGTTGACGCTGCAGGGTGCGGGGGTCGCAGTGCTTTACCTGACGGTATTCGCCTCGTTCCGGCTGTATCAATTGGTGCCGCCAGGGCTGGCGCTGGCCGTCATGGTGTCGGTATGCGCACTGTCGACCGCGATCGCGCTGCTGCAAAACTCCCGCGCGCTGGCGGTGATCGGGTTTGCCGGCGGTTTTTTGGCCCCGATATTGGCCTCCACCGGACAGGGCAGTCATGTGGTGCTGTTCTCGTTTTACACGCTGCTCAATCTGGCCATCCTGGTCATCGCCTTCCGGCGTTCATGGCGACTGCTCAACCTGCTGGGTTTTGTGATGACATTCGGCATTGCCACGGCCTGGGGCGTGCTGCGCTACACGCCCGAGCACTACGTCAGCACGCAGCCTTTTCTGATCGTGTTTTTCCTGATCTATGTATTGACTGCGGTGTTGTATGCGCTGCGCCAATCGACAGAACTCAAGGCCAGTCTGAACGGCGCGGTGGATGGCACGCTGGTGTTTGGCACACCCCTGATCGTGTTTGGTTTGCAGGCGGGCCTGGTGCACGAACTCGAATTTGCGATGGCCTTTTCTGCACTCGCACTCGGTGCGTTTTATCTGCTGTTAGCTGCTGTCATGCTCAAGCGCAGTCAGAACACGCTGCATCTGTTGACCGAATGCTATCTCGCGCTGGGCGTAGGCTTTGCCACTCTGGCGGTGCCACTGGCGCTGGACGCACGCTGGACGGCGGCCATCTGGGCGGTAGAAGGTGCAGCCGTATTTTGGGTCGGCATGCGGCAAGCGCGCTGGATGCCGCGCGCCTTCGGCCTGCTGTTGCAAGGCATCGCCACATTGGCGTTTATCGGCACGATAGACCGTGGCTTGCAGTCCGCCCTGCCGTTTGCCAATCCCGCCTTCATCGGTGCGATGCTGCTGGCATTGCCGGCGTTTGCCGTGGCGTGGTGGATGCGCCAACCGCTGGCGCATAGCGACAGCACGTTTGCCAACCACTATGCGCAACTCGAAACCACTCTGGAAAAACCGGCTTTCGTGTTCGGCTTTTTCTGGTGGGTGATGGCCTTCTGGCTGGAGATTACGCGGGTGCTGCCCAGTGGCGATGGCGCGCATCTCTATGCATGGACACAGACATGGCATATCAACCTCGGCATGCTCGCTTATGTGTTGAGTGCCCTGGTAGCCGAGCGCATGGCCCATCACAAAAACTGGGCGGTCGCTGCATGGCCCGCGTATCTCACTGCACCGGTTCTGATGCTGGCAGCAGTGATCGGTGTCCTTGAAGGCAATAGGCTGCTGGGAAGCTTCAGCTCGCTGTTATGGTTGGTAGCGATCACTGTCCATCTCGTCGTGCTCCGGCGGGTTGATCGACTGGCGCCGCAAATCTGGTTCTCGTGGATGCACACACTGGGCGCGTGGATCCTCGTGATCCTGCTGGCCGACACGCTGCTTGATGCGATAGATCGCGGCGGTCTCTGGCACACCGCCTGGGGTGCTGTGGTGGTGTTGATTGCCGGCATCATGGTGCTGCTGTGTCTGGCTGTTTTGCCTACATCACAACGGCTGGCATCACGCTGGCCATTTGACTCCTTCACCCGCAGCTATGCGTGGCGTGCAGCAGCACCTCTGGCCGCAGGCGTGTTTTTGGGCAGCCTGCTGGTCGCGCTGTCTTCGCGTGGCAACGCTGACCCGCTGCCCTATATCCCGTTGCTTAATCCCACGGATCTGGCGGTGGCACTCGCGCTTGGCGCACTGACGCTGTGGCTGCTCCAGCTGCGTCGCGCCGGTATGCACATGCCCGACATCATGCGCAGCCAAATGCCCAAGGGCGCCTTGTTCTTTGCTGCGTTCATCGCCATCAATACCGTGTGGCTGCGGGTGGCACACCACTACGCGAGCGTTGCGTGGGACGCAGCGCCCTTGTTTAATTCGTTTCTGGTGCAGACCGGCTACGCCATCTTGTGGACCCTGCTCGCCCTGGGCCTGATGGTGCTGGCACACCGCCGTGTGCAGCGGTCGTTGTGGATGCTGGGTGCCGGGCTGCTCGGTTTAACGCTCGCCAAACTCTTCCTGATTGATCTATCCAATGCGGGTGGCACCGAACGCATAGTCGTGTTTATTGCGGTGGGGGTTTTGATGCTGGTGGTGGGATATCTGGCGCCCCTCCCCCCCAATGCATCCAAACAACAAACACTTATGTCGGGAGCGGAAGCATGAAAACTTTTCTGCGCATCGCCAGCGCGGTTCTGTTCATCCACCCGGCCGTTTCCTGCGCGGCAGAGAAACCGGATGATTACTCCGTCCATTTCACCATGCAAACGGCGCAAGGCGCGAGCCTGCAACGCCTTGCCTTGCCCAAGGAAGCCCTGGCCGCCTTGCAATCTTCAAGCGCTGCGGATGTGCGCATTTTCAATGGCGACGGTCATGCCGTACCCCTCGCGAAAATCCCCCTGCGCAATGTAACCATCGCCGCACAACCGAAGAATTGGCCGATTTATCCAGTGATGGCCTCCACGAATCAGCACCAGAATCTGGACAACCTGAGTTTGCGGATAGAAAAAACGGCCGGCCGCAGTATCGTACGGGTGATCGAAGGCACCAATCCCCATATAAGACCCCCCGCCACACAACACATTGCCACCCTGGTGGACACCCGGCCCCTCAAGGCGCTGCTGGCAACACTGACAGTGGACGCGGTGATGCCGCCGGGAGAACCTGTCTTGCTGACCGTCACCGCCAGCACGGATTTGAAAACCTGGCGCACCCTGGCGCAAGACGTGCCCGTCTTCCATTTCGGCCCTGCGGCCAACGCGCCCGGCAGCATGAACGTGCCGCTGAATGGGATGCGTGTGGACAATGAGTATCTACGCATCAGCTGGCCGCCGGGTGCGGCATTCAACTTGCGTGGCGTGCGCATCACACCTGCAGCCAGCAGCGTGGCACCTCAGCGGCATGGGGTGCTATTAGCCGCCCAGCGCGACGGCAAGGCCTACGTTGTTTCCATTCCGTTTGCCACACCCTTGCAGGCGATTGATATTCGACCGATTGAGACCGACCAGCTCGTCCCGATTCAGTTGTCAGGCCGCGGCAGCCACGGTGATAAATGGCGGGCGCTCACCACGGGTGTGGTCTACCACATCAACACAGCGGGGACGGAATCACTCAGCCCACCCATCGAGTTGAATGGCGTATCCCTGCGCGAGCTGCGGATCGAGCCCACGGCACACAGCGCCGGATTTTCCACCACGCCCCAGGTCAGCGCATTGCTCAATCCATCGGAATGCGTCTTTGTGGCCAGCGGACCCCCGCCCTTCATCCTGGCTGTCGGCCGCGCCGGTGCCCCATCCGCCCAACTGCCATTGCTTAGTCTGATTCCCGGCTACACCGCAGACGCTGAACTGAAGCTCCCCCTAGCCATCGTCGACGTGGCCTCTGCCACCACCCGCCCCCCCAGCCAACTGACCCAACTCAGCCAGGCACTGGGCGCACCCTCGGCGCGTTCCCTGGTGCTTTGGGCCGTGCTGATTGGCGGTGTGCTGGTTTTGGCTGGCGTTGCCTGGATGGTCATGCGGCAAATGAAAGCAACTCACAAACCGCCTCTTTGATGGATTGAACCCGGCCACTTTCACCCCGAATCACACAATCAAAAAGGCGAATCGTCCTTGCGGCGGTAAACTCTTACCCCCCGCACACCCAAGCCCGCCATGACCGATTCCATCCGACTTTCCAAACGCGTTGCCGAACTCTGTGCCTGTTCACGCCGCGACGCCGAGCTGACCATCACCGGCGGCTGGGTGCGGGTGGATGGCGTGGTGGTCGAAGAACCGCAGTTCCGCGTCACCGATCAACGCATCGAAATCGACCCCAAGGCCGACCTCACCCAGGCCGAGCCGGTCACGCTGCTGTTGCACAAGCCGGCAGGGGTGCCGATGAAAGAGATCGACCAGGCCGCAACAAACTTGCTCAATGACGCCACCTTGTGGGCTGATGAAGGATCCAGCATCCGCCCGCTGAAAAAACACTTCACCCAGCTCACCGTCTGTGTGCCGCTGGAAACCGATGCCGCCGGCCTGGTCGTATTTACGCAAGACTGGCGCGTAGCCCGCAAGCTCACCGAAGACGCCGCCACGCTGGAACACGAAGTCATCGTTGAAGTCACTGGCGAGCTCATCCCCAACGGCCTCAAGCGCCTGAACAAAGGCATCCCCTACAACGGCCGCACCCCGCCCACGCTCAAGGTCAGCTGGCAAAATGAAACCCGCCTGCGGGTTGCGCTCAAGGGCACACAAATCGGGCAAATCGCCCATCTGTGCGAAGCCGTAGGCCTTGAAGTGGTATCAATGAAACGCATCCGCCTCGGCGCCATTTCCATGGGCAAACTGCCTTCCGGACAATGGCGTTACATGCGCGAAGACGAGCGGTTTTGATGGTTGTGAGCGGGCTCACCT
>JAGXGP010000145.1 GCA_024636775.1 Hydrogenophilales bacterium | reverse complement strand
GGTGGGAAGCGCCCTTCAGCCAATACGCGCAACTGCCCCGGCATAGATAGCCTGACAACAGGCCAGCCAGACAGAAAGGGCTTAAACGGCTGGCTTAACCTCGGTAGATGCATAGCGCGCATCAAGCGCCCGCAGCGCAATGTCTTTGCTAGGGAAGAAATTCTCCGGGCCGATTACTTTGTCCAGGCCGGCTCGATCGAGCGCCTCGCGAACAGGTTTTTTCAGGCCGGCGAGCATCAGCGTGACGTCGGCAGCCTTCAGGTCACGCGCCAGCGCACGCAATTTCTCTTCACCAGTGGCATCGATACGGTTGATGCTGTTGCCAAGCACGAGCAATGCACGCGCTTGCGGGAACTGGCTCAGCGCCTTGAGAACAGCGTGTTCGAAGTAGGCTGCGTTAATGAAGACCAGTGAGGCATCAAAACGCAATACCACGTAGTTTTCACTGATAGGCGCCAGGTCGTGCGTGGCAGCGCCCGCGAGGATGCCGTCTGACGTGCGCCCCATGACTTCACTGCGTGGGCTCATGGTGCCGGCCAGGAACAGCAGAATGGTTAACGCAACGCCGACCAGCACGCCGTCCGCCAGCTGCGGCGCCATGATCAATGTGGTGAAGAATGTAACCAGGCCGACAATTCCATCGGCCTGACGAACATTCCAGGCATGCATCATGGATTTGAAATCCAGCAGGCTGAACACGGCGCTCATCACAATGGCGGCGAGAACCGGCTGCGGCAAGTGGTATAAATACTGGGTAAAAAACAGCATCACCAGCAGCACACCCAGCGCACTAATGATCGCGTAAAACCCGGATCGGGCGCCCACGCGTGCCGCTACCGCTGAGCGGGAAAACGAGCCGCTGACGACATAGGACTGAAAAAAACTGCCGACGATGTTGGCCAGACCCTGACCGATCAACTCCTGGTTGGGATCGAGTTTTTCACGCGTCTTGGCAGCGAGGGCACGTGAAATCGAGGTGGCCTCCATGAAGCCAATCATGGCCATGATGAAGGCGATGGAAAATAGGCCGGACATCACGCCAAAATCGAACGTAGGCATGATGAAACCGGGCACGCCGCTTGGAATATTGCCCACGACCTTGCCGCCACCCGACAGCTTGAACTTGCCTTCGTCAAACCCGGACAGTCGCCAAACCGGCTCATACCAGGCGGTATCAATGCCAGTTTGATACAGGACTAGGCCATTGGCCTGTTTGACCGGCGTCAACGCAAACTGGAAGGCCTCCACGCGCTCACTGTAGAGGCTGTGCTTGAGGCTTTCTTCCTCGCCTTTGAGCCGCATGGATTCGGCCTTGAGGGAATAATCCTGACGTATGAGCTTGGACTGTGCCTTGAGTTTTTCGCTGAGTGCCTTCTGCGCATCCTTGACATGCTTGAGTGACGTTTCGTGGGCCAGCATTCGGTCGAATACGGTACGGGCTTCAACACTTTCGATCTGCTCGGGTGCGACTACAGTTGTTTTTTCGAAGCCGGTCGCCGCACTGACCATGGTGCCCAGTAGTACCACGATTAATACGTTGGGCAGTTTCGGGAAATGCTTGCGCAGCCAGGACAGCGCCGCGAGCGTGGCGAGGCCATACAGCAGGGTTTCCCAGTGGGCGACCGGTAGTTGCTGCACGACCTGGAACAGGTCGATGAGGAAAGTATCCGAACGCGGCATCGGCACATTGATGAAGGTGTTCACCAGGGATGAACCGATGATCAGGGCGGCTGCGTTGGTGAATCCCAGTATCACCGGGTGGGATGCCAGGTTGATCAGTACTCCCATGCGGAACAGGCCCAAGGCGAGTCGCAATACACCCACCATCAATGCCAGCAGCAAGGACAACTGGATGAATTCTTCGCTGCCGCGGCTGGCAAGTGGCTCGATGGCCGCCGCCGACATCAATGAAAGCATTGCGACCGGCCCGGTGTGCAGGAAGCGTGAGGCGCCCCACATCGATGCCACGATCACCGGCAGGAAAGAAGCGTAAAGGCCGTACACGACCGGAAGACCCGCCAAGGCCGCATAGGCCATGCTTTGAGGTACCAGGATCATGGCGACCGTTACGCCCGCGATCAGGTCGGCGCGCAGGGTGTCTTTTTGCAGGGGGAACCAGCGGAGGAAAGGGAACAGTCTTGTCAGCATGATGCAGGATTTGAGTGTTTTTGATAGGGAGCGGCAATGCGCAATAGTCCAATTTTAAGGCATAGGCGCTCGAAAACGCCCTCGAGGCTGGTGGGGGATCATTTCACCTGACCTGTTCAGGCTGCAATAGACGCTCGTAACGACACAAGGCCTCACCCGATCAAATCGAGTGAGGCCTTGTCGATGCGGCCTTGTGTGTATTTAGAACCTCAGGCTGCGCGTACGGTTTCGCTGGTTTGCTTGGGTTGGGTCGAAGCGCCGCCTTGAGCACCTTCTTCGTGGGTGGCGACCAGCACCACCGGAACCGGCAGCACGTCCTGTGGTTGCGTACCGTTCAGGAAGCTGCGACCGAGGTAACCGGTTTCTTTGCAGGCAAGAAAGGCGACTTCGGGATGGCGACGAAGATAACGCGCCAGTCCGGAAACCGGATCGCCGGTCAAGAGCACGGTTTTCATTGAGATACCGGTCGCCGCCAGTTCTTCCGTGTAGGGGCTAAGCAATGCACGCGCCACGCTGTCGGATTGAAACGTCAACACGGTCAGGCCATTTTTGAGGCGGCCGCAGGTTTGTACAACGTAATGCATCATGTCGGCCGGTAACTCGCTGCCCATATAAAGTGCGACTTGTTGACGGTCGCTGGATGTTTGAACGGCAGCCGGGGTCATGGCCTGGATAGCATCTGCAGCGCCCGCCTCCTTGTTCAGGTAAGCCGATTTCTGACGCAGGCTGAGGAATTCACCTGCATGGGAGAATGCCAGCGCGTTCAAGATGCGTTTGATTTCTGCGGTCAGTTTGATCATGGTCTGGGTCCAATGGGTTAAGTAAGTATGATTATAGTAAAGCAACTCGCGTGCCAGGTTTTGTTATCACTATAAAACAATGGCTTGTCTTGATTTGTCGGAGGTGGTGCGTTACGACGTGCAACACAACGTCCCGTTTCGTTGCGTTGCAGATGCAACGGTGTTGTAATGTGCAACACTTTACTGTGGCAGCATATTCATACCTTTTATGCCGAGTCTTCGCGGGAAAATTCTCACTACTTACGGCTTTTCCAAAGTCGTGCTGCTGGTGTTTGCCGTGGTGGTATTTGCCGACCTGTATTACCTGCAGACGCGTATCGTGGCCGGTGAGGCGGTAACCGCATTCCGCGAAGCCAGCCAGGAAATGCGACGGGAAGAGAAAAACCTGTTCCTATATAACGACCCGGCCAGCCTCAATCAATTGAATGTGCAATTGAAGGCAGCCGAAGCCGCGCTTAAAGAGGGTGAGCAGGCTTTTGCCGAAATTGCTTCAGTAGCAGAGCTCAGCCGGGTGAGTGAATTGCTTCCGCAATATCGCGCGCAGTTAACAGCGTACTCTTCACTGCCAGTTCGAGTACGCCCAGATAAACAGAAAGAAATTCGCGTATCGGGCCACGAACTATCGGGCCTGGCTGAAAACTTCAGTCGCCGTGAACGTGCGGTACTTGCGCATGCTGTGCAAGTAGCAGGCCGAACCTTATTGACGGTATTCGTGACTGTTTTGCTGCTGGGAATAGGCAGCGCATTTTTTCTGGTGCGCCAAGTGGTCCGGCCACTTCGGGAGCTGGAATCGCAACTGGATCAGCTGGCCGATGGTCACGATCAGCAGCTGAATTTGCCGTCGAAGGACAAGGAAATCCAATCCTTTGTCCATCACTTCAATACCATGCTGGAACGCTTGCGGGTTCAGCAAAATCAATTACGCCATCATGAAAAAGCCGCTGCACTGGGTGTGCTTGTTTCAGGCGTGGCACACGAGCTGAATAATCCGCTTTCCAATATCTCGACTTCAGTGCAATTGCTGGTTGAGGAAGGCGACACGGTCGAGCCGGAGCTGCGTAACGAATGGATGACGCAGATTGATGGGGAAGCCGAGCGTGCAAGGCGTATCGTGCGGCGTCTGCTCGATAGCGTGCGCCAGCCCAAGCTGAATTGGCAGGCGCATAGCGTGGCTGAGCTGATTCAGGCGTCGCTTGCGCTGGTTAACCGGCAGTTGCCCCGTGGGGTTGAAGTGTGTGTGGGCTATGCGCCCGAGCGTGCGTTGTGGGCAGACCGTGACCGCCTGCATCAGGTGTTCATCAATCTGCTCAAGAATGCCGCCGACGCGGGCGCGACCCACATCGTGGTCAGCGCGGTGGAATCCACATGGAAGGATTCGATGCCAAAAAATACAGACCACCTGGTGGGTGAGGTGGAGCCTGTGAGTAAGGCTGAAAACGTGCTCTACATCCAGATTGATGACAACGGTCCGGGCATTGCCCCTGAAAACCTGTTGCAGATTTTCAATCCATTTTTTACGACGCATTCTGCAGGGGATGGCACGGGTCTGGGTTTGTACCTGGTCGAGGAAATCATCAGCGAACATAACGGCTGTATTACGGTGGAAAATCGCCCGCAAGGCGGCACGCGGTTTTCGATCTGGCTACCGCTGACCGATGCACAGGAGACAACGTGACCACTGACACTGCGCCGCACATACTGTTGATCGACGATGAAGCCATCGCGCTGTCCAACCTGCGTCACGTGTTCGAACGGGAAGGCTATACCGTCACCGCCTGCAAAAGCGGCGAGGCTGGATTGACTGCCATGCAAAACACCGCATTCGACCTGGTGCTGACTGATCTGCGTATGCCCGGCATCGATGGCATGGCCGTGCTGGCACACATTCGCGCCACCACGCCGGAAGTGCCGGTGATCATGATTACCGGCCATGCCACGCTCGACTCCGCAGTGGATGCGATGAAGGCAGGGGCATACCACTACATCGCCAAACCGTTCAGGTTGGCCGAAGCCCGTGAAGTGGTGCGCGGTGCGTTGGAGGTGCGCCGGATTCGGCGCGAAAACAGCGAGCTCAAGCTGCGCATCGAACAGTTGTCGAGCCAGACTACGATCATCACGCAGGATCTGGGCATGCAACGCTTGCTGGAAACAGCGCGGCAGATTGCCGGCACCGATTGCAGTGTGGTGATACACGGGGAGTCGGGCACTGGCAAGGAATTGCTGGCGCGACTCGTTCATCAGAACAGCCTGCGTGCCCAGGGCCCGTTTGTGGCGTTCAACTGCGGCGCGCTGCAGGAGGATTTGGCCGCAAATGAATTATTCGGCCACGAGAAGGGCGCCTTTACGGGCGCGCTCGGTTCCAAGATAGGCTTGTTTGAGGCTGCCGAGGGTGGCACGCTGTTCTTGGACGAAGTGGCCGAATTGCCGCTTTCGATGCAGATCAAGCTGCTTCGGGTCCTACAGGAGCGTGAGTTGTTACGGGTCGGCTCAGTGAACCCGGTCAAAGTGGATGTGCGTGTTGTGGCCGCCAGCAATCGCGATCTCAAGGCAGCAGTTGAAGCCGGGCAGATGCGTAACGATCTGTATTTTCGATTGAACGTGGTGACCCTGACCCTGCCGCCGCTGCGCGAACGTCGCGATGACATCCCGTTGCTGGCCTATTACCTGTTGCGTAAATATGCCGCGATGATGGATCGCGATGTTCAGGAAATCACACCGGAAGCGATGCAGCGCCTGGCTGACTACGATTACCCGGGAAACGTACGGGAGTTATCCAATTTCATCGAGCGCGGCGTGGCGCTGGCGCAAGGTGACATCCTGGGTGTCGAGCACCTACCGCAAAGTCTGGGTTCGCTCACGGTGCGGGTGTTCAAGCCGCAAATGGCGACCACTCCCGTCACGCTCGAATCGCAGGAAGCCGAGCACATCCAGCATGTCTTGAAACTGGCTGAAGGCAATCGAACGCAGGCCGCAAAATTGCTGGGTATCGATCGCGTATCCTTGTGGCGCAAGCTGAAAAAACTCGGCATCGATTCGAAGTAGTCGCGTCCCATTCGTGCTGAGCAGGCAAGCCTGAGGGGTTCAAGGGGTCGGTGTCGGCCCGTTGAAAATAGCGGCAACTTGAACGAGACAAAAAAAGGGGGCGTCATCGACGCCCCCGGCCAAAGCCAAATACAATTTCTATGTGCGGTTTACGCGGGCGCCAGGTCAAAGCGCTTGCGCGCCTCCTCGATAGCGCCATCCTTGCTCGGGAAAACGTTCTCCTCCTGTAACAGTTCAAGCAATCCCGTTCGTCCGAAAGCGTCGGCTACCTGTTTCTTCAGGCTGCTGAACATCAGCGTGACTTTCAGCTGGCGCAGCCGTAGCGCGATTTCACGGACCTTTTCTTCGCCCGATGCATCAAGCTCATTGATGCCAGATGCAATCACCAGGATGCCTCGGGTTTGAGGAAAGCGTGCCAGCACTTCAAGCACGGTGTCCTCGAAGGCCGCGACATTCAGATAGGTCAACGATTGGTCGAAGCGGATCGCGACAAAATTACGGCCGAGGGGTTCCAGCGCCGTCCCATCCATGCCGCCCATTGTGCCGTTGGACTTACGGCCCAGCAGCATGGCACGTGGCTTCATTACGCGTAGCAGAAACAGCGCAGCAGTCAGGGCCATGCCGATGAGAATGCCGTTGGCGATGTCGGGTGCAAAAGTCAACGTAGCGACGAAAGTAGTCAATCCGGCTATGGCGTCGCTGCGTTGCACTTTCCAGGCATGAATCAGCGGGGTCACCCGGATTAATCCGAATACCGCCATCATGACGATCATTGCCAGCACCGCCTGCGGCAGGTGATAGAGATAAGGCGTGAGGAACAGCAGCACCACCAATACCACCAGGGCACTTACTACAGCGAACAGTCCGGTCTTTGCCCCCGCTTTTCCTGCCACGGCCGAGCGGGAGAAGGAACCACTCACGGCATAGCTCTGGAAAAAGGAGCCGACGATGTTCGCCAAGCCCTGTCCGACCAGTTCCTTGTTGGTGTCGATACGCTGATGGCTCTTGGCCGCCAGGGCTTTCGACACAGCGGTCGCCTCCATGAAGCCGATCAGCGCCATGACGAATGCAGCGGGCAATAGGGCCAGCATGATGTCCCAGTCCAGTTTCGGAGCCTTAAATGCCGGCAGACCTTCGGGGATCTTGCCCACTACGTCGCCCCCTGCTGCGAGCGTCACTTTACCGTCCTTGACGTTCTGGAATCGCCATTCGCCAGCTTGCGCAATAGCGCCGGCGGGCAACTGATCCGGCCGATAGAATACCGTTCCCGCATCGCTTACTGTTGTCACCAGGGGCAGGCCGTGGATTTCCAGTCGCCGGGCGTTGTTCTCCTTCTTCATGAAGGCGATGCGTACTTCCATCACGCGGATATCTGAACGCAGCCCTTCCAGTACCACATTGGACACGCCAGTGGCTTCGGCTTTACGTAGCGCACCGCGCTGTGCCGTGACCTGGGTGGACAGTTGCTTAATCTCCTTGTTGGTATCGACGAAGCGATCGATCTTGCCGCGCACGTGGGTATCCGCGATTTGATCCACGGTGGGGGAGGACACCCGCTCGTACCCGATCGACGCACTGAGAACAATGCCGAGTACCACCGCAAGGAGCACGGCAGGTACCTTGGGCAGAAAGCGGAACATCAACCACATGATCAAGCCGGTACTAATCGCGAAAGCCACCGCAGGCAGATAGGCCTGATCTGCGTGCCCCAGCAGCGCACTCACGTCGCCCGCGAAGCTGCCGGTCCCGGGGTTGGGCATATTCATGATGAAGCGGAGTTGCGACAAGCCGATGATGAGTGCCGCAGCGTTGGTGAAGCCGATCAGCACCGGATGGGATACCAGGTTGACGATCCCCCCCAGTTTGAAGGCACCCATCAATAGGCGCAGCACCCCCACCATCAGCGCCAGCAGGATGGATAGGGCGATGAAGTCATCCGACCCTGACACGGCGAAAGGTGCGATAGCCGCCGCCGACATCAGTGACAGCATGACGACCGGGCCCGTGTGTAGCAGGTTGAAGTTGCCGAACAGGCTGCCGATGACGACGGGCAGCAGGGCCGCGTAGAGGCCGTAGACTACGGGCAGGCCAGCTAGCAATGCGTAAGCCATGCTTTGTGGGACGAGCACCAGGGCAACGGTAATTCCAGCAATCACGTCAGCACGCAACGTGGTGCGCGACATTGGGAACCATCGCAGGAAAGGCAAGTAGGTTTGCAGGGTGGGGGACATCGGATGCTCCAGGGCAGAACGCGGCCCGTGCCGCGATAAAGCGAATTGTGCAAGCCCGTGATATATATTAAAAATCAATTGTTAGAATATATATAATAGATATATATCTATATATAAAGATCATGGCCCAACCCACTGTCCGCCAGCTTCAGGTATTCGAACGCATCGCGCGTATCCAGAATTTCAGTCAGGCCGCGCGCGAACTGCATCTGACTCAGCCCACAGTTTCGATGCAAATGGCGCAGTTGCAGGCGGTCGTTGGAGCGGCGTTGTTCTACCAGGTGGGGAAGAAAATGCATCTCACCGAGGCGGGCGAGATCGTGTTGTCGACTGCTCGCAGCGTGCTGGATAATCTTGACCAGATGCACGCCCGCCTGCTGGGGCTAAAAGGACTTGATGCCGGCCGTCTGCGGCTTGGGGTGGTGACCTCGGCGAAGTTTTTCGTACCGCGTATCCTTGGATATTTCCTGCAACAGCATCCGGCGATCGAACCGTCGCTGACAGTGACACAGCGCGACGTACTCATACAACGCATGCGCGACAACCTCGACGACCTTTATGTGTTCAGCGTGCCCCCTCAGGGGCCAGATCTCGCGGTCGAGCCGTTTATGTCTAACGAGCTTGTTGCCATAGCGGCTCATAATCATCCCCTCGCGCAGCGTAAGCGGGTGATCAGCGTTGCCGAATTATGCAGCTATCCATTTTTGCAACGTGAGGCGGGTTCAGGAACCCGTAGCCTCATTGAGCGCTTCTTTGCAGAACAGGGCATTACTGTTCAGCCTCGTATGGAACTCGGTAGCAACTTCGCCATTGAACAGGCCGTCGCAACCGGTATTGGTGTCTCGATTGTGTCCCGTACCATGATCGATGGCCTTCATCTCGGCAATGAAATCAGCGTCTTAAATGTTAAGGGCCTCCCCCTTAACGAAAATTGGTATTTGGTCTATTTGAACGCGAAAGCCGATTTTCCTATCGTCCAGCAATTCCGGATCTTCATAAAAGAATTTGCTCACGAATGGTCATCCCAACTGGTGTCAGGCACTAGACCATCCCAAACAGAACCGCGCCAGCGCCGCCCAAAGCGGGACAAAGGCTAGCCATGGATTTACCCCAACGGTCGGGCAAATGCGAAATAATGTGCGAAGGAATTCAATGTGTAATGCAATATGACAACTCTGCGTGAAACCCCAATCTTTGACGTCAACCTTGAGCATTTCGAGCGTGAGGTCATTGAAGCTTCGCATCATGTACCAATCCTGGCTGATTTCTGGGCCGATTGGTGTCCACCGTGTAAGGCACTGACACCCGTGCTCGAGCGTGTTATTGCGCAATACGCAGGCCAGGTGCATCTGGCCAAGATCGAAGTCGATGAAGGTGCCAACATGAAGCTGGCCGGCCGCTATGGGCTGCGCGGATTCCCCACGGTGTTGCTGTTTGTTAACGGCGAGATTGTCGGGCGTTTTGTTAGCTCCAAGCCGGAGCACTGGGTGCGTGCGTTCATCGCCGAGCATACCGATATTGAGTAAGCCTTTACTGGTACTGGATACCAATGTGGTGCTCGATTTGCTGCACTTCGAGGATGCGATTGCCTACCCGATTCTGGCGGCGCTTCAGCATGAACAGGTGAAGTGTGTGGCGACCGAGGCAACCCTCGAAGAATTGCGGCGCGTGTTGACCTACCCGGAATTCAAGTTGGCATCTGTAAGGCAGGCCACCTTGCTTGACCAATATCTACGCCTTGTGAGGATGCAGGACACGCCGCCCACGTCCGTTGAGTTGCCAATATGCAGCGATCCGGACGATCAGAAATTTCTTGAACTGGCCGCCTCGTCTCATGCCCACACGCTGGTCAGCAAGGACCGCGCAGTGCTGAAACTGCGGTGGCGCTGTGCAGCCCATTTCCAGGTGATGACGCCGGCCGAAGCGGGGCGTTGGCTGGCGGACGTCAACTCGGGTTCTGCGGCTGAAACCTGAGCCGCGCCGCCTCACTGACTGCCAACACAGCCGGGTGGCTTATCCGCCGCTCTACTGAAATCGCGAAAAACCGTT
>JAGXGP010000144.1 GCA_024636775.1 Hydrogenophilales bacterium | reverse complement strand
GTCGCAACCAGTTCTGTGGGTTGAACCACGTGGCCATCGCGCTTATCCATCCATTTCTGCGTGAAGAAGTGCAGCACTGCAACCACCGGGATCACCACGGCCGCAATCGGAATCTGGTACTTGACCCAGTAGGTCACCGGGTCAATGCCGGCCGTGGTTGCCGCCAGCAAGGTGCCAGTATCGCTTGGGCTCCAGTCCAGACAGAGCGTCGTCGCAATGGCCGCGACCGCGGACAGTCGGCTGACCCCCAGGCTGATGAGAATCGGAAACGCCGTCACCATGAGCAACATCGCCAGACCGGATGCGCTGTTGATCGCCAACCCCAGGAACATGCCCAGCACCCAGGTGGCGGACATCACCAGGTAGGGGGACCGCAGCAACAGCAGCGGTGCGATGGTCACTCTGACCAGCGCCTTGCTGGCGCCGATGTGGTCCATGTAGCGGGCAAATCCCGCCACCGCCATGATGTTGAGCCCAAGTCCGCCCGCACGCGAGCTGAAGGTCATCTTGATGAACTCGAATGCATCAAACAAAATCAGACCGGTACTCTGCTTGGCGGGCAGAATGGTTCCCAGCCCGAGAAAGACGGCGGCAAACATGAGAACCATGCCGGCAATGAACAAGACCGGTTGCGGTTTGAATTTCTTGACGATCAGATAGCCCGTCCAAAAAGTCACGATCAACGTGATAACGATACCCAAAATATCACCCCATAAAGGTTATTGAAAAAACGATGTTCGCCATCAAGTCAACTATCTAATTGACTTGCTGCCAACCAATGATGTCGGTAATGCCCAGCCCCGGCGCGTCGGGAATAAGAAGCTGGTTGTTGTGGAAGCTCACACCGCCAACTACAGGGTCCTCTGCCAGCAACACGGCGGCATCCAGATCAGTACGGGTGATTATTCTCCTTCCGGCAGCCAGACTGGCCGCCGCAGTGATGCCGATTTTGCATTCCAACATGCATCCCATCATGCATTGAACGTCCATCGTCTCCGCAAGATGGACGATCTTGAGGGCGTTGTGCAGGCCACCGGCCTTCATCAGCTTGATATTGATGAGATCGCAGGCGCGCAGGGACAACAATCGAAAAACCTCAAACGGCCCGAACGCCGATTCATCGGCCATGATGTCGGTGGCCACCCGGTCGGTCACATACTTGAGTCCTTCAAAGTCGTGCGCTTTCACCGGCTGCTCGACGAACTCTATATCCAGGCCGTCGGATTCAAATCTGCGGATGATGCGCACGGCCTCCTTGGCGCCCCAGCCCTGATTGGCGTCAAGCCGGATCTTGGTGTCTCTGCCCACCGCATCGCGGATCGCCTGAACGCGCTGGAAGTCCAGCGCCGGATCGTTCCCGACTTTGAGCTTGAGCGCGGTGTAGCCTTGCGCCACGGCCTCCAGCGCGTCGCGCACCATTTCCTCAGGGCAGTTCAGGCTGATCGTCAGATCGGTCTCCAAACTAGTTCGCAAGCCGCCGAACAGCTTGTACACGGGCAAACCGAATCGCTGGCCAAAAAGATCATGTACGGCAATATCCAGGGCCGCCTTGGCGCTATGGTTGTGCAGCATGCCGGTATCAAGGGCAGCCATGATCCCTTCGAGATTTTCGATTGGCATGCCGATGATTTTTGGGCCGAGCGTGTCCCGGATCGCGGCCACGATGGAGTCCTGGCTATCGCCCGTGATGACGGCGGTCGGTGGTGCATTGCCATAGCCGACCTCGCCCGTGTCGGCAATCACCTTGATAATGATGTCTTCTGCCGAAGTGACCTGGCGCAAGGCCGTCTTGAAAGGCTTTTTCAGCGGGATATTGACTTTGCCTATCCTTATTTCCTCGATCTTCATGCCTCAGGCCCCGCCCGGCTGGTGTTCGATCAGGGCCTCGACCAGGCAGGCCGACATTTCCAGGTCGGAAACCGTGATGCTTTCCTCCTTGGTGTGCACATCCGTCATGCCGATGGCCAGATCGACCGCCGTGATTCCGCCCGCGTTGAAAACATTGCAGTCGCTGCCGCCGCCCGTGGACACCAGTTCTGGCGTCAGGCCCAGCGACTTCATGGCGGCGATGCAATGCCGCACCACCGGGTCGCTATCCGTGAGTTGGAACGCCGCGTAGCTGCGCTCGATATCGACATCGACCGTGACGCCAAACTCCTTGGCGGCCAGTTCGAAACAGGCTTTCATGTGCGCGCCTTGCACATCGAGTTTTTCATTCACCAGACTGCGTGCCTCGGCCGTGATTTCAACCCGCTCAGCGACAATATTGGTCGCCGCGCCGCCGCTGATCGTGCCGATGTTGGCGGTTGTCTGCGCGTCGATGCGCAGCAGCTTCATGCGCTCGATCGCCCGGGATGCCACCTGAATCGCACTGACACCGCGCTCGGGATTGAGGCCGGCATGGGCCGTGCGCCCATGAACAACGGCCTTGATCGTGTCCTTGGCCGGACCCTGCACCACGATTTGCCCGAGATGGCCTTCCCCATCGAGCACAAACACTTGTTTGGCTTTGACCTTGCTGTAGTCGAGCCCCTTGGCGCCGTGCATGCCGACTTCTTCGCAAATCGTGAGTAGAACCTGCAGCAGGCCATGTTTCACGCCGCGTTCCTGAATGCGGCGCACGCCCTCCAGGACGGCGGCAATTCCGGCCTTGTCGTCTCCACCCAGAATCGTTGTGCCGTCGGAACGGATGACCCCGTGCGCAATCACGGGTTGGATGTCGACACAGGGCGTGACCGTGTCCATGTGACAGCAGAACATCAGGGGTTCGGCCTCCATGCTGCCCGGCATTGTCGCAATGAGATTGCCGGTATTTCCGCCTGCTTTTGCGCCGGCGCCATCGAATTCAACCGAAAATCCCAATGCCTCGAGTTCCGCTTGCGCGTAGGCTGCAAATACGCCTTCCTGGCGCGAAGGACTCGAAATCTTCACCATGGCAATGAATTGATCGACAAGCCGCTGTGTGGCTTTACTCTTTTCCAAACTTGAAAATCCCTTTACACGCTTTACTTAGAACTTATCCGTAAATAATGTTTACGTTCAGTTTGACCTTTCTGAACGCCATGATTGATGCAGCCAAGTGGTTTAGTGCCAAGAAGCTGCGGTCAAGTTTTTCGTATCGCACCAAGAGCTTTCGGAATCGGTTGAACCAACTGTGCGCTACTTCCACGACCCAGCGCCGCGCCCTTTTCTCGCGATCACGTTTGAGTTCGTCGGCCTCTTGTCCGCGTCCTTTAACGTGAGGAATGTAGCCACGTTCCTCAATGACTTTCAGCGCTGGAGCCCCGGTGTAGCCCGCATCGGCACACAAATGCTTGTGACGCCTCAAGGGTGGATTGGGCCGCTCGATAACGATGGCATCCAACACGGCTTACAGTTGGGAAACATCATGTCGGTTTGCTCCGGTCACGACGAGCGACAACGGGACGCCACGACCGTCCACCAGAAAATGGCGTTTGCTCCCATTTTTTCCCCCGATCAGTGGGATTGGGTCCAACGCTTTGCTGAGCCAGTGGCGCCTTCATCATCGCCCCGTCAATACTTTGCCATCGCCAGGCAATGCCTTCAAATTCGTCGTACTCGGCAAGTCCCAGTTTCCACAGGGCTTCAAAGACGCCTGCTTTCTCCCATTCAAGAAATCGGGCGTGTATTGCGCTGGCACTGCCGTAGCGCTCTGCGGGCAGGGCTTTCCATTGGCAGCCTGTTCTCAGTACGTAGACGATGCCTTCAAATACGAGTCGAGGGTCTTTGGGCTTGCGTCCACCGCCACTCTTTCTACTGTAGGTCTGATCCGCTACACGCTGGTGCAACGGGATCAATGGCTCTACTCGCCTCCAAAATTCGTCGGTAACTTCCCATGCTTTCGTTTTGGCCATCTTCCCTCCACACGTGGTCATCGCGCATGGAAAGTCATTATCGTCTATTTACGGATAAGTTCTTAGTTGAAGTCCACGACGTACTTCCCGTCGCGCATGAGCGCCAGGGTTTGGTCGTCTTCCATGACGAGATCCACGCGCTTCACCAGCACGTCGGGCTGAGTTTCGGGAACGTAGACACGGTCGATGTGAATGACCGCTTCGGGACTCGAGAAATCAGCAGGTCCGACCTGCCCGCCGAAATGCTCGCTGCGGCCAAAGGCAATGTGCAGGCCAAGTTTCTCGTCCAGCAGAACTTTGCCGATGGGCTTGATGCCAAAGGCGGCCAGCACGCCCAGGCCGAGCTCGGCCAAGTTGCCGTAAGCGGGCTCGCGTGCCAGATGCTCGGCTTCGGCGCGCGACGCCGGCCCCTGGGTGAGCACTTCAACCGCCTTGTTGGCGACGATGCGGTAACGGACAATCTCATCGCCAAATTGCACCGGCAACTCGCCCGCGCTCAGGCTGGGCTCGGTCTCGCCCTCGAAGGGCACGATGTAGGCCTCGCCCGAAGGCAGGTTGCCAGCGACGCCCGGATCGGGCAGCAAGCCGCCGGACGCGTGGGCGCTGCGAAAGCGCAGATCAAGGTGCAGCGCCGCCTCACCGCCCGGATAAACGAATTGGAAGTCAGCACCCGTGGCGCGATCGAGCAGCTGCTTAAGGTAATTGACACGGCGGTTGACTTCCCCATAGTCAAGCCGCAGCGCTGGCACCATGTCTTGGCGGAAGCCCGCCATCGTCGCCGCTCGGATCGGGTTCGTCTTGGCGGCAATTTTCAAGGGTGCGGTGGCCGAAAATTGTGTCGGCACCAAGAGAATGGGGTTGGAGGCAAACATGTCGACAAAGGTCGTGGAGGCGCTCGCTTCGAGGCTGTCGGCGCTCGTTGGTAGCGGCCCGCCGTGGTGAATCCAGCAACGCGCCGGCAACTCGCCGTTGTTGGTGTGGACGTTGCGATAAAGGACCAAGGTGGTTTTCAGGCCCAGTTCCGGCTCGTGCGCCGTGAGCTCCGCGGCCCAATCGACCGCAATCGCGCGCCGGGCGGCCCAGTCATCGGTATCTGACACCTGCTCATCGGGCAGGTCGACAAGAATCGCCAGACCTTTTTCATTCGCGCGGGGCTGGAAAACCCGGCGGACCAATGCCACCAGTTCATCGCCACTGAGTCGTTCATTCATAGAGATTGTCGTCCAGGGAAATAGTCGAACACTGCGCAGCCGGGTCGAGCACATGCGGTCCATTGACTTTGCTGCGAGTGCTCTGGCCCTGCGGCGCTCTGACGTGACTATAGGTTAGATGCGATGAACGGTATCTGCGCTAGCGCAAACAAACTGACGTTGATGAGGTGCCGCTTTTGCCAACCGGAGCCGCGTCTTGGCGCGTTCCAATTGGGTTGGACTTGCGGGACGGCCGCGGTACCGGCCAAGATGAAAAGGACTTGGCATATCGGCCAAGTCCTTGATTCAATTGCATTGGGTGGTGGACCGAAGGAGGATCGAACTCCTGACCTCTGCATTGCGAACGCAGCGCTCTCCCATCTGAGCTACCGGCCCCACGATAGATTGTTCAGATGCACAGCTTAACTGATTTTGACGGCGCCAGCATCAGCGCCGACCGGCATTCTGACTAGCCAGCGGCACAACCCGCCGCATCGACAAGGTATCGGTTTGACCTGACAATGCCCGCCTAGTCCTTTGTCAAAGCTATTGCCAGTCATCCCCACCATGAAGCGTTTCAAAATCAAACCGATCACTCTATTTATAGTAGCTGCCTGCGCAATAACAGCGGGGGCTATCGCCCTGTTTGTCATAAATTCTGACCATTCCGGCAAATCCGCCCCCACCGCCGCTGGCGCGGCGAAGCCGGCGCTGACCGTTACCACGACCCAGCCGCAGCACAGCACCCTGGCGATCGCGTTGACAGCCAACGGCAACATTGCTGCCTGGCAAGAAGCCAGCATCGGCACCGAGAGCAATGGCCTGCGCCTGGCCGAGGTGCGCGTCAACGTGGGCGACGTGGTGCAGCGCGGTCAGGTGCTGGCACGCTTTGCCAGCGAGAGCGTG
>JAGXGP010000143.1 GCA_024636775.1 Hydrogenophilales bacterium | reverse complement strand
GGCACAATCAAAGGTTTGTAAGCTTGCTGTCAGACATGGCGGGTAATCTATCCCCGCCTACCCTCATCCTTCACCGCTCGGCTAAATCATGAACCGCTTCCCCCTCTGGAAATATGTGCTCATCGGCTTCACGCTGGTGATCTCCTTCCTCTACACCCTCCCCAACTTTTTTGGTGAAGTGCCGGCAGTGCAACTCCTGCCCTTGCGCAGCACTGAAAAAGTCGACACGGTACTGTTGGGACAGGTTGAATCTACGCTCAAGTCCGCCAATGTGGCTTACAGCGGAATGGAGATGACGGGGAACAGCATCAAGGTTCGCCTTGCCAACACCGACCTGCAGATCAAAGCCAAGGACGTCTTGCAAACCAGTCTGGGCGAACGTTACTCGGTGGCACTCAACCTGGTTTCAGCTTCGCCGTCCTGGCTGACCTCCATTCATGCACTGCCGATGTACCTCGGGCTTGATTTGCGCGGCGGTGTGCACTTCCTGCTCGAAGTCGACATGAAGGCGGCGCTGGAAAAATCGGCCATCCGCTACCAGAACGATTTCCGTACCGAGCTGCGTAGCGACAAAATTCGTTATGGTCGTATCAGCCGCGAAGGCAAAGTGGTCACGGTGCATTTTTCCACCCGAGACCAACGCGATGCCGGGATCAACAAGCTCAGCAACGTATATAGCGAATTGACGTTCGTCCCGGAGGACCAGGCCGATGGCTTCACCTTCGCCGCTCACCTCAAGCCCGAGGCGGAAACCAAGGTTCAGGAATTTGCCCTGCAGCAAAACATCACCACACTCAGAAACCGCGTCAATGAGCTGGGCGTGACCGAACCTGTTATCCAGCAACAGGGCGGCAGCCGCATTGTGGTGCAACTGGCCGGCGTGCAGGACACGGCCAAGGCCAAGGATATTCTGGGCCGCACCGCCACCCTGGAAATCCGCATGGTCGATGAACAGGCCGACCCACTGGCAGTCAGCCAGGGGCAGGTTCCATTTGGTGATGAAATCGTAGCCAGCCGAGAAGGTGGCAGCATTGCGGTGAAAAAAGATGTGGTGCTGACCGGCGATTCGATCACCGACGCCTCACCAGGCTTTGACAATTCCAGCGGCCAGGCCGCGGTACACATCAGCCTGGACGGCAAGGGTGCGCGCATGTTCAAAGACGTGACCCGCGAAAACGTCGGCAAGCGCATGGCGATCCTGCTGATCGAAAAAGGCCGGGCTGAATCAATCACTTCACCGGTTATCCGCGAGGAGATCGGCGGCGGGCGCGTGCAGATCACCGGGATGGATTCCACCCAGGAAGCCTCCGACGTCGCGCTGCTGCTGCGCGCTGGCGCGCTGGCGGCCCCGATGCAGATCATCGAGGAGCGCACCGTGGGCCCAAGCATGGGTGCGGAAAACATCGACAAAGGTTTCCACTCCAACATCTGGGGCTTCTTCGCTGTCGTCACTTTCATCTCGATCTACTATCGGGTGTTCGGACTTTTTTCGTCGATCGCGCTGGCGGCCAACGGCTTCTTCCTGATTGCCCTGCTATCGATGATGCAAGCCACGCTGACCCTGCCTGGCATGGCGGCGATTGCGTTAACGCTCGGCATGGCGATCGACGCCAACGTGCTGATCAACGAACGCATCCGTGAAGAACTGCGCAACGGCGCCACCCCGCAGGCTGCAATCAGCGCCGGTTATGAACGCGCCTGGGGCACGATTCTGGATGCCAATATCACCACGCTAATCGCCGGCATCTCGCTGTTCTGGCTTGGCTCCGGTCCGGTGCGCGGCTTTGCCGTGGTGCTCTGCCTCGGCATTCTCACCTCGATGTTCAGCGCCGTCACCGTATCCCGTGCGATGGCCAATCTCACCTACGGCCGTCAGGCTCGCCTGACCAAAGTTTCGATTTAAGGCCCAATCATGCTTGAATTTTTCCCCTTCAGAAAAACCATCCCCTTCATGAGTTGGGGCAAGGCGACCACTGCGATTTCGCTGATCACCTTTCTCTTTTCAGTGTGGGCGCTATGGGACCGCGGCCTGAACCTCGGCGTCGACTTTACTGGCGGCACCGTGATCGAAGTCAGATACGACCAGGCCGCAGATCTGCCGGCAATACGCACCACCTTGGAAAAAACAGGCCTGCCCGAAGTTGCCGTATTGACCTTCGGCACCAGCCACGACGTGCTGATTCGCCTGCCGGTCAAGGGGTCGGACAACGCCGCCCAAACCAGCAACATCGTGATGGCCGCGTTGACCGCCGCCGATGCGGGCGTGGAACTCAAAAAGGTCGATTTCGTCGGCCCACAAGTCGGCAAGGAACTCTACGACAGCGGCGCGCTGGCTTTGCTGGTCGTCGCATTCGGCATCATGGCTTACTTGGCCATCCGCTTCGAATGGCGCTTCGCGGTGGCCGGCATGCTGGCCAACATGCACGACGTCGTCATCATTCTCGGCGTGTTCGCCTTCTTCCAATGGGAGTTCACGCTCACCGTGCTGGCCGGGGTGCTGGCGGTGCTGGGCTACTCGGTCAACGAATCGGTGGTGATCTTCGACCGAATCCGCGAAAACATTCGCAAAATGCGCGGCGCCACCATCCCGCACATCATCGACGACGCCATCACCACCACCATGAGCCGCACCATCATCACCCACGGCTCGACCCAGATCATGGTGCTTTCGATGCTGTTCTTCGGTGGCGAAGCACTCCATAATTTCGCGCTCGCCCTCACCATCGGCATCATGTTCGGCATCTACTCATCGGTGCTGGTCGCCTCACCCCTACTGCTGATGTTTGGCATCAAGCGCGAGCACTTCATCAAACCGGTGGAAAAGAAGGAAGAAGCGGTCGTCTGATGCATTGAGCGTGGAGCGGTCAGGTCATTCAACCGCTCCAAATCACACACCCACCGTCACCACACCCCTCCACCATGCTCCACGAAATCATTCAATTTATCGTCACTACAGTCGGCTCCTGGGGTTACCCCGGGATCTTTCTGATGATGGCGCTTGAGTCGAGTTTCTTTCCCTTCCCCAGCGAAGTGGTCATGATCCCGGCAGGCTATCTGGCTTACAAAGGAGAGATGAATCTGGTATTGGCGATTTTGTCCGGCATCAGTGGCAGCCTCGCTGGCGCGCTGTTCAACTATTGGCTGGCAATAAAATTCGGACGACCATTTCTGCTGCGCTACGGCAAGTACGTTCTATTCAAGGAGCATAGTCTTCAGCGCATGGAAGACTTTTTTGCGCGCCACGGTCACATCTCGACCTTTACCGGCAGGCTGATCCCCGCCGTCCGCCAATACATCTCGTTGCCAGCAGGTCTGGCGCGCATGAATCTCGCCGCATTCAGCTTTTACACCGCTCTTGGCGCCGGCATCTGGGTCACCATCCTCGCCCTTCTCGGCTACAGCTTGGGCCACAACGAAGAGGCCATCCGTGAAAACCTGCACCTCATCACCTTGGTCACCCTGGGCGGGGTCGCGGTGATCATCCTGCTGTACGTGCGGATCAAACTCAAAAAGAAAATTATTCGCTAGTTCGCGGCTTCTACCATCAGCCGCTTCATTTCAGACACGGCTGCATTCCATCCCACAAACAGCGCCTGCGCGACAATGGCATGGCCAATGTTGAGTTCATGGATGCCCGGCAGCGCGGCGATAGGCTGCACATTATGATAGGTCAGGCCATGACCGGCATTGACTGTCAACCCAAGGCTTCGACCGTAGGCTACCGCTTTGCGGATACGCTCAAATTCAACGATGCGCGCAGCTTCGTTGGTGACATCAGCGTAGGCTCCTGTGTGAATTTCGACTACCGGGGCGCCGGCAGCATGCGCCGCATCGAGTTGTGCAAAATCGGCATCAATGAACAATGACACCCGGATGCCCGCATCCGCCAACTGTGAACACGCAGCCTGAATTCTGGATTGCTGGCCCGCCACATCCAGCCCGCCTTCGGTGGTAAGTTCCTCACGCTTCTCGGGTACCAGGCAAACGTCCTGTGGCGCAGTGCGGCAGGCGATTGCCAGCATCTCATCAGTCACCGCCATTTCCAGATTCATCTTGGTCTTGAGTACCTGGCGCAGGAGGGCGACATCGGCATCCTGGATGTGACGACGGTCTTCACGCAGATGCAGGGTGATTGAGTCAGCACCCGCCGTTTCAGCCATCAGTGCAGCTTCAACCGGGCTAGGGTAGCGGGTTTTTCTCGCCTGGCGCAGGGTGGCGATATGGTCAATGTTGACGCCGAGAAAGATGCTCATGGGTTCAATTCCGTAAGGTCGCGCAAGAGCTGACGAGTATAAAGCGGCTTTGCGCCCAGGGTGTGGTTGATCAGGGTACGCATCAAGTTCTTCGACTCAATCAGCGTCGTCTGGCTTTCGAAGTGGTCGGCAGCCAGATCGATCAGCGTCTGGCCCGACACCAGGCAACCCGGCTGCCCGCTGGCACGCAGTGCACCGCGCTCAGGCTGGAACACATAAGAAGTATCCGACTCGATCGGCGCACCCGTTTCGGCGTCCACATCAAAGGTGGCGCCATAGCCGATCTCGCTCAGCAGGTTTTTTTCGAAGCGTCGCAGGATACGTTCGTAATCCATGTTGCAGGCTTCCCCTGCCAGCAGCTCGAACGTCGCGATGTAGCGGTCATACAGCAGTTCGTGTGCATCGCCGCGTGCCAGCAGGCGTAACAGCAATTCGTTGAGATAAAACCCACACATCAATGCGCGCCCTTGCGGTGCCATCAAACCACCCTGCCATTCGGCAGCATGCAAGGTTTTCAGCTCGGACTTTCCAAACCACGATAACAGCAGCGGGGTGAATGGCTGCATCAGACCACGCAGGGCCGAGGTCGGCCGCCGTGCACCGCGCACGATCAGTGCGATCCGGCCGTGGCTTCGCGTGAAAATCTCTGCCATCACGCTGGTTTCCTTGTAAGGATAAGTGTGGAGAATGAAGCCGGGTTCATTGTTAACGCGGGCATCCGTGGACATAGGGCATCCGTCCCGAGCTGCGTTTAATCCAAACCCAGTGACTTCAGCATCCGCACGTCGTCTGCCCACCCGCCTTTGACCTTGACCCAGACTTCCAGATACACCTTGCTGTCAAAAGCGTGTTCCATATCGAGACGCGCCTGGGTAGAGATCGTCTTGAGCTTTTCACCACCCTTGCCGATGATGATCGCTTTATGACCTTCACGATCGACCAGAATGGTGGCAAAGATGCGGCGCAGATTGCCTTCTTCCTCGAATTTGTCGATCTGGACGGCCACGCCATAAGGGATTTCCTCCCCACTAAGACGGAAAACCTTTTCGCGAATGAGTTCGGCAGCCAGTTGGCGCTCGGTCTGGTCGGTTACATCATCCTCGCCAAACAAGGGCGAATTTTCCGGAAGATGCGTCTGCAAGGTTTTCAACAATTCATCGAGATTATTGCTTTGCTTGGCTGACACCGGAACAATTTCCGTGAAGGCATGGGCAGCAGAAGCCTCCTGCAGAAAGGCCATCAGGACACCCTTGTCCTTGACGAAATCAATCTTGTTCACCACCAGGATCACCGGGCGATCCTTGGGCAGCAACTCCAGCACCTGGCGATCGCCATCCGTCAGCCGACCCGCCTCAACCAGCATCATCACCACATCAGTGTCCGACAGCGTCTCACGCACACGCTTGTTCATGGTGCGATTCATTGCGTTGGTATGCCGCGTTTGAAACCCCGGGGTGTCGACAAACACAAACTGCGCTTCGTCCGTGGTGTGAACCCCCATCACGCGATGGCGTGTGGTTTGTGCCTTGCGCGACGTAATGCTGATTTTTTGACCCACGATGCGATTCAGCAAGGTGGACTTTCCAACGTTGGGGCGTCCGACAATGGCGATGAGGCCACACTTGAATTCACTCATTGAAACAACTCACTCATTTTGCAGCCTGCTCATTTTGCAATGCGGCGCACGCTTCGCGTGCGGCTTCCTGTTCTGCGGCGCGGCGACTTTTGCCCACCCCGCGCGTACTCAGTAATGGTTTGGCCAGCACGCATTCAACGATAAAACTCTGATCGTGTGCTTCCCCTTTTGTTTCTATCAACTGGTAGTCCGGCAACGGCAAACGACGTGACTGCAGCATTTCCTGCAATTGCGTCTTGGCATCCTTTCCAGATGCCTTGGGATCGATTTTTGCCACCAGCGGATCAATCAGGCCACGCACCACACGCTGCGCCTCATCAAACCCCGCATCCAAAAAAATCGCGCCGAACAGCGATTCAAGCGCGTCAGCCAGAATCGAGGGACGGCGAAATCCACCGCTTTTAAGTTCACCTTCACCCAACCACAAGCTTTCACCCAGCCTTAAGGAGACGGCAATTTCGGCCAGAGTGTCCTGACACACCAGATTCGCCCTCAGGCGCGACAGGCTGCCTTCCGGCAAATCGGGGAAAACCTCATATAACCTGCGGGCTACCGAGCAATTCAGCACCGAGTCGCCAAGAAATTCAAGCCGCTCGTTATTGGCAGCACCATAGCTGCGGTGCGTCAGCGCCTGCACCAGGAGTTCTGGCCGATTGAAGGTATAGCCCAGCGCCTGTTGCAGGCGCTGGATCAACAACGGGTTATTCAATCTGGGCAGGCGCGGCGTTAGGGTCCGAACTGGCGCTAAAATCAACTACCAGGCTGATATTGCCCACAAGCTTTGTGCGAAAAGCGTACTCGGCCGTAATTACAGCGACCCCATTGCGCCGATCAATACTGAGATCCTCCGGCTTGACCACGGTTACATAGCCCACATTCGCACGCTTGATAAAATCGCTGCGGATTTCACCATTGCTTTTTGATTTGAGATCACTTTCCTGCCCCATCGTGGCAAGAATCTTCTTCACCGAAAAAAATTCAATATAGGCCGGGACCAGCTTCATCCCCAGCATGGCCACCATGACTAGCACAAACGCAACAAACAAAAACCCAATCATGGTCAAGCCACGTTGTTGAGTCTGCAGGGAACAAGCACGATTCATGGTGTCTCCTTTAACGAATGGTGGTGCCGATACGGCCAAAACTCTCAAAATTCATCCAGATGAAGAATGCCTTGCCCACTATATTTTCATCTGGCACAAACCCCCAGTAACGGCTGTCATTGCTGGCATCACGGTTGTCTCCCATCATGAAGTAGTGTCCAGCAGGTACTTTGCAGACGAAACCTTCACCTTCAGCATTGTAAGAGCAGTTTTCCCGGGAAGGGAAGTCCACCACCTGGGTCGGAAATACTGCGGGCTTGCCGGGCTCAGTCATCATGCTGTGGCCGGCACCATTCAACTGTTCGTTGTACACCATCGCGGTGATGTAATTCAGCCCAGACCCCACATAATTATAGGTTCCGGTGTTGTCTGTACTCACGGGGTTTCCATTGATGCTCAGCTTCTTGTCACGATACTCAACCACATCACCGGGCACACCGACCACGCGCTTGATGTAGTCCAGACCAGGATCGGCGGGGTAACGGAATACCATTACATC